>DASZQM010000073.1:0-8525 GCA_035549645.1 Solirubrobacterales bacterium
GATCTGCTCGCCAAGAGCTTCCTGATCGCGCGCCGCTCCGACCCGCGCCTGCACCTGCTGGTGGCCGGGGGCGGGCCGGAGGAGGGGGAGCTGCGCGCGGCCCTCGGCGAGCACGCGACCTTCCTCGGCTGGCTCGAGGGCGAGGATCTGGCCAGGGCCTACGCCAGCGCCGACATCTTCCTCTTCTGCTCGACCACCGACACCTACGGACAGGTCGTGCTCGAGGCCGGCGCCAGCGGTGTGCCCGTTGTCGCGGTCGCCGAGGGTGGCCCCGCCTCGCTGGTCGAGAATCGCCACACAGGCATGCTCTGCCAGGCCGACGCCGATCACATCGCCGGCACGGTCCTGCAACTGGCCGCCTCGCCACTGCTCCGTCGCCACCTCGGTGCCTGCGCCGTCCGCGCCGCCGGGGCCCGCTCCTGGGAGCAGGCGATGGAGCAGCTGGCAACCGGCTACCGCCGCGCGCTCGGCGCCGATTCGCGCTCCCGGCTTTCGCCCACCTCTGGGTTGGTGAATGTCGGAAGCGCTGCCGCGTCCGTGCAAGTCGCCTGAGGCACCTGGGATGGCAGTGCCCCGGCAGTACGATGAGCGCATCGACGATCCCGCTCTTTACTTCAATCGCGAGCTCTCCTGGCTCGACTTCAACCAGCGGGTGCTGGAGCTCGCCGAGGACCCGGAAGTGCCGCTGTTGGAGCAGCTGCGTTTCTGCGCGATCTACGCCTCCAACCTCGACGAGTTCTACATGGTGCGGGTGGCGGGACTGTTCGACCAGCTCGACGCCGGCATCGACGCCCGCGGTCCCGACGGGCTGAGGCCCGCCGAGCAGATCGACGTGATCCAGGCCCGAGTGCTGGAGCTCGATCGGCGCCTGCACGCTTGCTTCGAAGGAAAGATTCGCCCCGCCCTCGAGCAGGAGGGCATCCGCATCGTCTCGCTCGAGTCGGCCAGCGAGGAGGAGCGGCGCGAGATCGACGCCCGCTTCCACGAGCAGGTCTTCCCGGCGCTGACGCCGCTGGTGATCGGGCTCGGCCGGCCCTTCCCCTACATCTCCAACCTCTCGCTCAGCCTCGGCGTCCTGCTGCGCGATCCCGAGAGCGGCACCGAGGTCATCGCCCGGGTCAAGGTGCCGAAGGAGCTGCTCGGCCGCTTCCTCCCGGTTGGCGAGGGCGGCAAGGCCTTCGTGCCGCTGGAGGAGGTGATCGCCGCCAATCTCGATGCGCTCTTCCCCGGCACCGAGGTGGTCGACCACGGCTACTTCCGCGTCACCCGCGACGCCGACTTCACCGTCTCCGACGAGGCCGACGACCTGCTGCAGGCGGTGCAGGACGAGATCCGCCGCCGTCGCTTCGGCGAGGTCGTGCGGCTCGAGATCGCCTCGGGGATGAACCCGAAGCTGCGCCAGCAGCTGATCGAGGCGCTGCGGCTGGAGGACCGCGAGGTCTACGACGTCGACGGCCTGATCGACCTCGCCGACGTCGGCAGGATCGCCGACGTGCCCGGCCACGCCGAGCTGCGCTACGCGCCCTGGACGCCGGTGACGCAGCCGCGCCTGCTCGGCGAGGACGAGGAGCCCTGCGACATGTTCGCCGCGATCCGCCAGGGCGACCTGCTCGTCCACCACCCGTACGACTCCTTCGTCACCTCGGTCGAGCGCTTCGTCGAGCAGGCGGTCGCCGACCCCGACGTGCTGGCGATCAAGCAGACCGTGTATCGCACCAGCGACGACTCGCCGCTCGTGCCCGCCCTGATCCGCGCCTCCGAACGTGGCAAGCAGGCGGTCTGCATGGTCGAGCTGAAGGCCCGTTTCGACGAGGAGGCCAACATCCACTGGGCCAAGTCGCTGGAGGAGGCCGGCGTCCACGTCGTCTACGGCATCCCCGGCCTGAAGACGCACGTGAAGGCGATCCTCGTCGCCCGCCGCGAGGGCGACAGGGTGCGCGAGTACGTCCACATCGGCACCGGCAACTACAACCCGACCACCGCCCGCCTCTACACCGACCTCGGCCTCTTCACCGCCGACGAGGAGATCGGCGCCGACGTCGCCGAGATGTTCAACTTCCTCACCGGCTACGGCCGCCCGGCCCGCTCGCGCAAGGTGCTGGTCTCGCCGACGACGATGCGCGACCGCATCCTCGAGGAGATCGAGGCGACCGTGGCGGCCCACCGGGCGGGGCAGGAGGCTCGAATCGCGCTGAAGATGAACTCGCTGGTCGATGCCGCCTGCATCCGGGCGCTGTACGAGGCCTCGAACGCCGGGGTCCCGGTCGACCTCAACGTGCGCGGCATCTGCTGCCTGCGTCCGGGGGTGCCGGGGGTCTCGGAGAACGTCCGGGTCGTCTCGATCGTCGGCCGCTTCCTCGAGCACTCCCGCATCTACTCATTCAAGCGCGGCGAGGAGACCCGGGTCCTGATGGGCTCCGCCGACCTGATGCCGCGCAACCTCGACAGCCGGGTCGAGCTCGTCGCTCCGGTCGAAGATCCCGGCTTGCGGGCTGAGCTGCTCGACGTGATCGAGAGCTGCTTCGCCGACAACACCAATGCCTGGGACCTCGACGCGGAGGGCAATTGGACCCGGCGCACGCCGGACAACGGCCGGCGCCGCAGCGTCCAGGAGGAGCTGCGCGAGCGCCACGCCGCCCGCGCCGCCGAGCAGCTCGCTACGGCCGCTGGCTGACCAAATAGGATTGCGCGGTGCCGCGCCTCTCGCTCCTGCCCCGCGATCGAACCTTCTTCGATCTCTTCATCGAGGCCGGCCAGAACTCGCTGGAGGCGGCGCGCCTGCTTGACCAGACGATGGCGGCCTGGCCCGATGCAGGCGAGCTTCCGCGCCAGATCGTCGACGCCGAGCACAAGGGCGACCAGATCACCCACAACATCATCCAGCGGCTCAACTCGACCTTCGTCACCCCGATCGATCGCGAGGACATCTACGGGCTCGCCACCCAGATGGACGACATCGTCGACTACACCGAGGAGGCAGCGGACTTCCTCGGCCTCTACAAGATCGAGGCGCCGATGTCCCAGGCGCAGGAACTGACCAAGGTCCTGGTCGGGGCCTGCGAGCAGCTCGCCGAGGGCCTCGCGCACCTGCCCGACTTCAAGGACCTCGACAAGTACTGGATCGAAATCCACCGGCTGGAGAACGAGGGGGACCGGATCTCCCGCGACGCAGTCGCCTCACTCTTCTCCAACGGCATCGACCCGATGGTCGTGATCCGCTGGAAGGACATGTTCGCCGTGCTCGAGAACGCGATCGACGCGACCGAGACGGCCGCCCAGATCATCGAGGGCATCGTGATCAAGAACAGCTGATCCGAGATGAGCTCCGACGTCATCCTGGTCATCGTCGTCGCCACCGCCCTCGCCTTCGACTTCACCAACGGCTTCCACGACACCGCCAACGTCGTCGCCACCTCGATCTCGACCGGGGCGGCGCGTCCCTCGGTCGCGATCGGGTTCGCCTCGCTGCTCAACTTCGCCGGCGCCTTCATCTCGATCTCGGTGGCGGCAACGGTCGCGAACGACGTCGTCGATTCGGCGGTCGTCACCCCGACCGTGGTCTTCGCCGGCCTGATCGGGGCGATCGCCTGGAACCTGATCACCTGGTCCTTTGGGCTGCCCTCCAGCTCCTCGCACGCCCTGATCGGCGGTGTCGTCGGATCGGCCATCGCCGCCGCCGGGTTCGACGCGGTGCTCGCCGACGGCCTGGTCGGCAAGGTGCTGATCCCGGCGGTGATCGCGCCGATCCTCGCCCTGATCGTCGCCGGAGCCTCGATCGGGCTCGTCTACAGGATCGTCGGGAGGCAACGACCGGGAACGGTGACGCGAGGCTTCCGCTATGGCCAGATCATCTCGGGCGGCATGCTGGCGCTTGCCCACGGCACCAACGACGCTCAGAAGACGATGGGGGTGATCACCCTGGCCCTCGTGGCCAACGGCACGCTGGGGCCGAACGCGGACCCGCCGCTGTGGGTGATCGTCGCTTCGGCGACCGCGATCGCGCTCGGCACGTACAGCGGGGGCTGGCGCATCATCCGCACGACCGGGACCCGGATCATCAAGATGGATGCCGCCCAGGGCTTCTCCGCCCAGGGCGCCGGAGCGGCGGTGATCCTCGCCTCGACTCACTTCGGCTTTCCGCTCTCGACCACGCACGTGATCAATGGCGGCGTGATGGGGGCGGGGGCCGGAAAGCGAGTCTCGGCGGTGCGCTGGGGGGTCGCCGGCAACATCGTCACCGCCTGGCTGCTGACGCTGCCCGCGGCTGCCGCGATCGGCGCTCTCGCCTACGGCATCACCGCGATCTTCGGCGACGGCGCGCTGGGGCCGATCCTGGTCAGCCTGATGTCGCTCTCGCTGATCGCGGCCGTCTTCGCCCGGCGCTCGCGCCAGGGCTCTCCGGTCCCGGCGGCCTGAGCATGGCGGTGATCGTCGAGAGCAAGGAGTTGATCGAGACCGTGATCGCCTCGGTGCTCGCCGGCGTCGGCGTCACCGTCGTCTTCTCGATCGGCATCTGGGGAGCGGCCCGCTTCGCCGACCTCAGTCGCGAGGAGCGCCCGCTGGCGGCGGGAGCCGCCGCGGCGACGGCGGCACTGGCCGGTGTGGTCACCGCCTCAGCGGTCGTCTTCGGCGTCGTGATCATGTCCAGCAAGTAGCGCTGGGGGCGTAGAATTTTCCCCGTGCGTACGCTGCGTAACGTCGCGATCGTGATGGTGCTGGCGCTGGCGGTTGCCTTCGCCCCGCACGGCGGCAACGTCGCCGAGGCGATCCTGACCGCGATCACGATGGCCTTCCTCGCCGCCATCGCCTGGTCGGTCTTCGTGCTCAGCCGCCAGAACCAGCTGACGCTGGCGACGCTGACCGACGCGCGCAGGGGAATCCTCTACGCAGCGTTCGGCGTGCTCGCGCTGCTGGTCGCCGGGACCGACAAGCTCTTCGCCACCGGTGGCGGCACCCTGCTCTGGATCATCCTGCTCGGCGCCTCGGTGGCGGCGATCTGGCGGATCTGGATCGACGCCAACACTTACTGAGCGCTTTCGCGTGCCTTCCGCGTGATTGAGCGCGCCACGCGCGCGGCCGTCCTTGCCACGGTTGCCCGGTGCCCCACCGGATCGCCAGCAGCGCAGGCCACAGGGAGGAAGGGACCGCCTCGGTCGAGCTGATCGCTGCGGTTCCCTTCTTGCTGCTGGCGGTCCTGGTGGCGGCGCAGCTGGCGCTGGTGGGGCAGGCGCTGTGGTCTGCTGGGGTGGCTGCCCGGGCCGGGGCGAGGGCTGAGCTGGTCGGCGACGACGCGACCGCCGCGGCACGGCAGGCGCTGCCACCCTCGTTGCGCGAGGCCGCGGAGGTGGATGAGGGGAAAGGGGTGTCGGTGCGGGTAGCGATCCCGCGCCTGCTGCCGGCGATGCCGGAGCTGAAGGTCGGGGCACGAAGCGGGTTGGGCGATGGCTGAGGAGCTCACCGGGCGGAGCGCGGGACAGGCAGTGGTCGAGCTGCTGGCGGCGATCCCGCTGCTGGCCCTGGCCGCTTCGATCGCCCTGCAGCTGCTCTTGACCGGTTATGCCCTGGTCCTCGCCGATGGGGCGGCGGAGGCGGGCGCGCTCGCGCTTGCGGCAGGACGACCGGCCAAGGCCGCCGCCGAAGGATCGTTGCCGCAGTGGGCGGAGGGGAGGGTGGACGTTGCGGTCAGCGGGGGAGAGGTGACGGTGCGACTCGTGCCGCCCTCGCCGATCGCCGCGATTGGTGAGCGCCTGGCCGTGACGAGCAGCAGCTTCGCGAGGCCGGGTGGGCGGTGAACGGTCGCGTCGTAGCGGTGACCTCGGTGGGGCGTGCGAACGGCTCGCGGGCGGCTGCCGCCGCGCTCGCCTGCGCCGGCTCGGAGCCCGACCGGCCCGGCCTGCTGATCGACGTCGACGGGCGCCCGCCGCGGCCGACCCTGATCGCCTCGAGCGGGGCGCGCGAGCTGGAGGAGAGGCTCGTGGTGCACCTGCCTGCCCTGCGAGCGGCCTCGCGGGGACAGACGTGTCACCTGGCCGTCAGCGCTGACGCCGACGGTTGGCAAGGCGTACGGGCCGCGTTGCCACTCGTCCGCGACTCGGTCGCGGTGCTCCATGTTCCGCCGAGTTCCTGCCGGGATCTACTGGCCGCTGGCTTCGGCGTCGACGGCGTCCTGCTCCGCGCTGACCTCGCTGTGGATCGGTCGCTGACTGCCCTGGCCGTGGCCGAGCTGCGTGAGCGCGACCTGCTCGTTCGGGTGCTGAAGCAGCCCTTGCCGTGGGTGGCGGCACGCCGCGCCCTCTTCGGCGTCCTGCCCGCGGACGCGCCGGGTGGGCTCCCAACTCGACTGTTGCAATCGCTTTTGGAAAGCCAAATTTCCGTGGCGCACAGGTGCTACGCTGGAGAGGATGACGAGGAAATTGACTCAAAGGGAGCTACGCAACAACAGCGGCGAGGTGATGCGGGCGCTCGACGACGGCGAGCACTTCATCGTGACGAGGAACGGCAGGCCGGTCGGTGAATTGCGCCCGTACCAGCGTCGGAAGTTCATCACCCGAGAGGCGTTCATCGAGCTCTTCGCTGGGTCGCCCCCGATCGATTTCGAGCGGTTCAGAGCCGATATCGACCGCCACGTCGATCAGGATCCTACGCCCCGTGGCTGAGCCGCCCGAGGGGCGAGGCGTGATCGATACGTCGGTGGTGATTGGCTACGAGAGCGTTGACGCTAGTCGCCTCCCGCTTGAGGTTTCGATTTCGACACTCACCTTGGCGGAGCTGAGTGCCGGTCCTCTTGCGACATCCGATGAGCTAGAGCGCGCTCGCCGCCAGGAGCGTCTTCAGCGCTTCGAGTCCGGTATCGAAACGCTCGTCTTCGACGCTGCGTGCGCGCGTGCCTACGCTCACATTTATGCGGCTTCGGTCGCGAGCGGTCGCAAGCCTCGCGGGGCGAGGGCGGTCGATTTGATGATTGCGGCGACCGCGCTTGCGTATGACCTCCCTCTCTTTACCTTGAACGCGAAGGATTTTCGCGGCCTCGAACTGCTGATCAAGGTTGTCGACGTCAGCCGCTAAGCGTTTGGTGGCGCGCCGCTCGCGTTCGCATTTCGCCAGAATCGCGGCATGCTGACCGTCGCAGTCACCGGGCCCACCGGGGAGATCGGTAGGGCTTTCATCTCGGCGCTCGAGCGGGCACCGGAAGTGGAGCGGGTGATCGGCATGGCCCGGCGGCCCTTCGATCTCGCCGGCCAGGGCTGGGAAAAGACCGAATACAGGCGCGGTGACGTGCTCGACCGCGATGCGGTCGATGCCCTGGTCGAGGATGCCGACGTCGTCGTCCACCTCGCCTTCGCGATCGTCGCCGGCGGCAGCGACAGCCGCAAGGTCAACCTGGACGGCTCGCGCAACGTCTTCGAGGCGACCGCCGCCTCCGAGGCAAAGCGACTCGTCTACACCTCATCGGTTGCCGCCTACGGCTTTCACCGCGGCATGCCCGATCTGCTCGACGAGGAGGAGCCGATCCGCGGCACCTCGCGCCATCCTTACTCGGCCCACAAGGCCGCCGTCGAGGCCGAGCTGGAGGAGGCGTTGCTCGATGCCGACACCGAGGCCTACGTCTTTCGCCCCTGCATCGTCGCCGGCCCCGAAGCGACCCTGCTGCTCGACCTGATCCCGCTGCTGGCGATGGGCCAGCGGATCCCCAGCCCGCTGCGCTGGGCGCTGGGCAAGGTGCCCGAGCTGCGGCCGGTGCTGCCCGATCCCGGCGTCCCCTTCCAGCTCGTCCACCACGACGACGTGGCCGCGGCCCTCACCGCCGCCGTGCTCGGCCACGGGCCGCCCGGTGTCTACAACCTCGCCGGCCCAGGCCAGCTGACGATCACCGACCTTGCGCACGCCTTGGGCTGGCACGCCGTCGCAGCGCCTCACCTGGCGGTCGGCGTCGCCGCCGAGGCGGTTTCGCTGATGCCCTTCCTGCCCGACGAGGCGGCCTGGATCGAGGCCGTCCGCCGTCCCGTTCTGATGGACACCACCCGCGCCCGTCGCAAGTTGCACTGGATGCCGCACTACGACGCCCAGCAGACCCTGCGGCAGACGATCGCCTCCGTGCGCACTCGCTGACAGCGGCGGCGCGAAGCCGCGCGCTTTCGCGCACCACGTGTGATTCGAGACCGGGCAGGGTCCGGGTGTGGATTCGAATCGAGAGAACGGGCAGGTTCTTCCGCTTGCTCTGGGCGGCACCTTCGTGCTGCTCGCGGGAGTACTCGCCCTGGTCGCGATCGCCGGCGCGATCACGGGCGTGGGGCGCGCCCAGCGGGCCGCCGACCTCGTGGCGATATCGGCGGCCCGCTCGATGCGCGACGACCTCGATCGCCTGCTCTCGCCCTCCCGGCTGCCGGACGGCTCGCCTGACCCGCGGCACCTCGAGCGGGCGGAGTACCTGCTGCGCGCCAGGCAGGCAGCAATTGCAGCTGCTCGGGCCAACGGTGTGGCCGAAGCTCGCTTGCGACTCTCCTTTCCCGATCGGGACTCGTTCG
>DASZQM010000074.1:0-12079 GCA_035549645.1 Solirubrobacterales bacterium
GCCGACAACGGCGTCGGCCTCGCCGGTCCGACCACGGACAAGACGGTCACCTTCTTCTGCTTCGGCGTGATCGCCTTCTTCGCGATCCTCGTGATCGTGCTCTCGATCGTCCAGGGACGGCTCGAGAAGCGCAAAGAACGCCGTAGGTACGACCTAGAGCGTTACGGCTGAGCCGGCCTAGTCGAGCCGAAAGCCGCTGAGCAGGCGCTTCTCGGTCTCGCCCTCGATCTCGGCGGCCACTTCGATCTTGCCCTCCAGGGGCGTGCCGCGGATCTTCGTCGCCAGCAGGTCGTCGACCTGGAAGATGCCGGCCGAGTTGTTGAGCTCGATCTCGATCCGCACCGGACGCGTCTCCCCCGCCTCGATCCGCACCTCGTCCACAGCCGCGGCTGAAATCGAGTGAATGCCCTCCTGCCCCGCTTCGATCGGCAGCCGCGTTCGGCCCTGAGCCATGTCGAGGGCATCGGCGACCCGCACCACTCCTGCCTCCAGGGTGTAGGGCTCTCCCCGCCGCCGGTGGCCGATGATCGCGTGCAGGATCTCTGAGGCGACGACCGTCCGCTCCGGCTCCCGATAGCAGTCGGCCAGCAGCCTCTCGAGCGCTCCGTTGGCCAGGAACAGGCTGTAGGCCTCGTGGTCCTGCCGGTGGATCGACATCCCGACGTCGTGCAGCAGCGCGCCGCCGGCGACCACCACCTCGGCGTCTCGCGGCGACATGCCGTGATCTGCGACGACGGCTGGCTCCACC
Source organism: Solirubrobacterales bacterium (assembly GCA_035549645.1). GTDB lineage: Bacteria > Actinomycetota > Thermoleophilia > Solirubrobacterales > 70-9 > VRUE01. The sequence goes on from DASZQM010000074.1 coordinate 749, forward strand.
CCCGCCTTGACCAGCAGGCGCAACAGCCTCAGCGCAATGTTCAAGACGATCTGCATGTGGACCCACGAGTGGTCCGACATGCCGAGCCGCTCCGCATGCACCTGCGTCATGTACCACCAGGCCCTGACCTGATCGTCGCCGTTGACCGCGTTCAGGAATGACTCGAGCTTGCGGTTCCCGCGGGTGGGCGCCCGGACTTTCGCCTCGGCGATCGCCTCCTTCGGCGGCTTGCGCTGTGGCCCCTTCGGATCCGGTGTCGGGACCGCATCGCTCACGGGCATGATCGTAGGGGAGGGCTCGGGCGCCCTCCCCTACTGCGGCTCAGCCGCAGATCGGCCAGGGTGAGGAGCCGGACTGCGAATAGAGCAGAGCAGCGCGGTAGTCCTGCTCCTGCTCCGGTGCGGCAGCGGGGTCGCCGGAGCCGCCGACGGATTCCCAGGTGCCGTAGTCGAACTGGTACTTGCCGCGGTAGGTGCCGTCGGAGGAAACGGCGGTCGGGTCGCCGCCGGACTCGCAGGCGGCAATGGAATCCAGGGTTTCCTGGGAGACGCCGCCGGGCAGACTGGCGAAGAGCGCTTCGCGCTGGCGGCGCTGGCGGCGAAGCTCGGCGCGATGCGCCGCTTCGATGTGGGCGACCGTAACCCGAATCGTCCGATGGAAGCTGACCGTAGTGGGGCTCAGCGCCGGCAGCTCGGCCGGAACGGCATCGGCCACCGCGGTCCGCGGTTGCGATCGCTGCTCGCCCGTGGCGGCCAGCGCCACGGCCGGGATCAGGACGAGAAGCATGAGGACGGGGATAACGAAATATGTGCGTTTTGTGAGCAAGCGCGGGACCGTGCCGGTATTTGCGGCGACGGAACGTGATCGCGCTCACACTCTTCACATAGTTCGTGCGTTCTGAAACGTACGCAGGCACGAAGTGCGCTTTGCCACTTCGAAGTGGGATCGATCCTGCAGGCGCAGGAGCTGCCCGGCAGGCCTAGACGGCCTTGGCGCTGAGCATCGCCAGGCCGGGCAGGCTGCGGAAGGCCTTTCGCTCGGCGGGGCCGAAACCTGAGTCGGCGAGCCAGCGAGATACCTGCTCGACCGTGTAGGTGTCGGCTCCCGAGGTGAGGTGGAAGAAGAGGCCGAGGACGGAGCCGGCGTCGGGCTTCTGGCCCTCCGGCCGATCGTAGAGCTCGAGCACGCAGAGCGGCGCCCCGGGCCGCAGCACGGCGCGGATGCGCGTGAATAGCGCCTTCGCCTGCTCGGGCGAGAGGTGGTGGACGATGTTGAAGCAGAGGGCGCCGTCGTGGGGGCCGCCGAGCTCGGCCTCGAACATGTCGCCTTCGACGTGGTGGACCCGGTCTTCCATGCCGGCGCCGGAGACGATCTCACGACCGATCTTGGCGCTGCCGGGCAGGTCGACGATCGTCGCCTTCAGGCCCGGGTGCTCGCGGCAGAGTGCCATCGAGTACTCGCCGTGAGCACCGGCGACGTCGAGCAGCGAGTGGGCGTTTGCCGGCAGCGGAACCGCCTTGGCGACTTCGGCGGAGCTGAGCCGCGCCAGCTGGTACTGGCCGCGGATGTAGGAGCGCCAGTAGGGATCGTCGGGGCCACGGTCGTGCAGCTCGGCGTGGCGACCGTCGCGGACGAGGTCCTCGAGGTTCCCCCACCACTCCCAGTATTCGCCGGTGTCCTCGAGGAAGTCGCCGACGTAGTGCTCGGAGTGCGGGTCGAGCCAGCGGCGGGCACGCGAGCTCATCTCGTAACGCCCGTCGGCGCGCAGATCGAGGTGGCCGAGCGAGGCAACCACGTCGAGCACGCGCTTGGTCCCCTCGGGCCGGAGGCCCAGGTGCTCCGCCAGCTCGGCCGGCTCGCGCGGGGCCTCCGCCAGCGCGGTGAGCATGCCGGTGCGCTGGGCGACCTGCAGGGCACGGGCGACGGGCATCCCGAACATCGCCTCGCCGATCGGCGTCGGCAGCCGGTTGAGCGCCAGCCCGACTCGCTCGGTCATGTTGTCCGGCCGGGCGGTGAATCGCATGGCGCCACCCTACCCGCGATGATGCCCGCGGATGGCGGATGCACCGACAACGCGCCTGCTGCTTGCCTGTCCGGACCGGCCGGGCCTGATCGCCGCGGTCAGCGGCTTCCTCGCCGAGGCCGGCCTCAACATCGTCGACGCCGACCAGCACTCGAGCAACGAGGGGCGCTTCTTCATGCGCATGGTCTTCGACGCCGTCCCGGCAAGCGGGCGCGAGGAGGTTCGCGGTCGTTTCGCCGCCGAGGTCGGCGAGCGCTTCGAGATGGACTACCGCTTCGCCGAGTCGAGCGAGCGCAAACGGGTGGCGATCATGGCCTCGCGCGAAGACCACTGCCTCTCCGACCTGCTCTGGCGCTGGCGCAGTGGCGAGCTCGGCGCCGACGTCGTCGCCGTCGTCTCCAACCACCCCGACCATCGCGAGCAGGTCGAGATGCTGGGCCTGCCCTTCCACCACGTGCCGGTCGAGCCCGGCGCCAAGGACGAGGCCGAGGCGAGGGTGCTGGAGCTGCTGGGCGAGATCGACCTGCTCGTCCTCGCCCGCTACATGCAGATCCTCTCCGCCGATTTCCTGCGCCGGCTCGACGCCGCGGCGATCAACATCCACCACAGCTTCCTGCCCGCCTTCGTCGGCGCCGACCCTTACCGCCGCGCCCACGAGCGCGGCGTCAAGCTGATCGGCGCCACCGCCCACTACGTCACCGAGGAGCTCGACGCCGGCCCGATCATCGACCAGGACGTGACCCGGGTCAGCCACCGCGACGAGGTGACCGACCTCGAGCGCATCGGCCGCGACATCGAGCGTCTCGTCCTCGCCCGCGCCGTCCAGGCCCACATCGACGACCGGGTCCTGCTCGACGGCGCAAGGACGATCGTCTTCTAGGTGAACTGGCTATCCAGCCAGTTTTTCCTCTATGGTCCGTACTCGATGGAGCAGGCGACGATTCCCCATCCGCCGCTCGGCACTCGCAGCGAGGTTCCGCCCGGCTCACGCGCACCCTCGTTGCTGCAGGCGGGCAACTACGCCCGTGACCCGCTCGGCTTCCTGATCAAGCTGCAGCGCCGTTACGGGGACATCTTCAGCCTCAAATTCCCATTTTTCGGGCGCCTCTATTACGTCGCGGACCCGTCTTTGGTCAAGGCGATGTTCACAGGGCCGCCCGAGCAGTTCCACGCGGGAGAGGCGAACGCGACCGTGCTCGAGCCGGCGCTCGGGCCCAACTCGGTACTGACCCTCGACGACGCCCCGCACATGCAGCAGCGCAAGCTGCTCCTTCCCCCTTTCCACGGCGAGCGGGTCCGGGGCTACGGCGAGCTGATCCGCGAGATGACCGTGAAGCAGATGGAGAGCTGGCCCGTCGGTGAGACCTTCGCCCTCCGCCCCCACACCCAGCGGATCACCCTGGCCGTGATCATGCGCGCCGTCTTCGGCGTCCACGACGAGGAGCGACTGACCCGCTTCGAGGCGCTGATCGACGACTTCAGCAAGCGAGTCGGGCTGATCACCACCTTCCCCGCCCTGCGCAAGAACTTCGGCCCCGGCAGCCCTTGGCCGCGCTTCCTGCGCTCGCGCGAGAAGCTCGACGAGTTCATCTACGAGGAGATCGGCCTGCGCCGCGCCGAGGTCGAGCGCGGCGAGGAGGGCCACGACGACGTGCTCTCGCTGCTGCTGCAGGCGCGCCACGACGACGGCAGCCCGATGAGCGACGAAGAGCTGCGCGACGAGCTGGTCACGGTGCTCGGCGCTGGTCACGAGACGACGGCCACCGGGCTCGCTTGGGCGATGGAGCGATTGCTGCGCACGCCGCGCGTGCTGGCCAAGCTGCGCGACTCGATCGCCGCCGGCGAGGACGACTACCTCGACGCGACGGTGAGAGAGACGCTGCGGGCGCGGCCGGTGATCGTCGACGTCGCCCGCCGCCTCACCGCGCCCGCCGAGATCGGCGGCTACGAGCTGCCGAAGGGCAGCTTCGTGATGGCTGCGATCGCCGCCCTGCACTACCGCGAGGACCTCTTCCCGCAGCCGCAGGAGTTCCGCCCCGAGCGCTTCCTCGAGGGCAAGGCCGACAACTACGCCTGGATTCCCTTCGGCGGTGGCATCCGCCGCTGCATCGGCGCCGCCTTCGCCGAATACGAGATGCGGATCATCCTGCGCGAGTTCGTCTCCCGGGCCGAGCTCAGCGCCCCTGACCAGCGTCCCGAGAAGGTCCGGGTCCGCAACATCACCCTCGCTCCCGGCAGGGGCACCCAGGTCAGGCTGGATCGGCCGCTGCGCTGAGCGCGCGTTCGGCCTCCTCCCATTCGGCGTAGAGCTCGGCGACCTTGCGCTTGGCGGCCTCGTGGCGCTGGTTGGCGCGGTCGTGCTTCTCCGGCGTCGACCAGTTGGCGGGGTCGGAGAGCTCGTCCTCGACCCGGCGCAGCTCGGCTTCGGCGGCCTCGACCTTTTCGGTCAGGCGCTTAGCCCGCCGCTCCGCCCGTTGGGCGACGAGGTGTGAGCTCTGGCGCTTGCCGCCTTTGCCCGCGCGCTTCGCCGCGGCAGCGGCGGCGGATGCCGCTTCGGCCTCTTCGTCGCGATGGCGCTGGTACTCGGCCCAGCCGCTTGGGTAGCTGCCGAGCTCGCCGCCCTCGCAGACGATCGTGCGGCTGCCCACCGCCTCGAGCAGGGCGCGATCGTGGGAGACGAGGATCACCGTGCCGGCGAACTCCGAGAGCGCGTCCTCGAGCGCCTCGCGGCTCTCGATGTCGAGATGGTTGGTCGGCTCGTCGAGGATCAGCACGTTGGCGCCGGAGGCGACCAGGATCGCCAGCGAGAGGCGCCGTTGCTCGCCGCCCGAGATGTCGGCGAGCGATTTCTCCACGTCCGAGCCGGAGAAGAGGAAGCCGCCGAGCAGGTCGCGCGCCTTCTGCCCGCTGAGGCCGGTCTCGCGCTGGGCGGCGTCGAGCACCGACCCCTCCCCCGCGGCGGTCTCGGCGTGCTGGGAGAGGTAGCCGATCTTGACGTTGTGGCCAGTGCGGACCGAGCCCGAGGCGGGCTCGCGCTGCCCGGCCAGGGTCTCGATCAGCGTCGTCTTGCCGGCCCCGTTGGGACCGACGAGGACGACGTGCTCTTCGCGTTCGACTTCGAGGTCGGCGCCGTCGAGGAGGACGCGCCCCGGCACCTCGATCCGCCCGTTGACGAATTTCAGCACCACCCGGCCTGGCCGCTCCGGCGGTTTGAAGGAGAAGCGCAGGTGATGGTTGTCGCGCGCTTCGGCCTTCGGCCCGTCGCGTTCGAGTTTCTCGATCATCTTCACCCGCGACTGCGCCTGGCGCGCCTTCGTCGCCTTGTAGCGGAAGCGCTCGACGAAGCGCTCCATGCGGGCGATCTCCGCCTCCTGGCGCTCGATCGCCTTGCCGAGGGCGATCTGCCGCGCCGCCTGTTCCTTGCGCCAGGCGTGCCAGGGGCCGGCGAAGAAGCGCCCGCGCTTCGCCTCCAGCTCCAGCACCGAGGTGCCCACCGCCTCGAGGAACCAGCGATCGTGGGCGACGAGCACGACCGCGGCGTCGAGATCGACCAGGTAGCGCTCCAGCCACTCCAGCGAGGGAATGTCGAGGTGGTTCGTCGGCTCGTCGAGCAGCAGCAGGTCGGGGCGGGTGGCGAGGGCGCGGGCGAGCGAGGCGCGGGTCAGCTCACCGCCGGAGAAGGTCGAGAGCTGGCGTCCCGCCGCCTTCTCGTCGAAGCCAAGACCGGTGAGTACGGAGAGCACGTCGTCGCGCCAGCGGTAGCCGCCGCCGGCTTCGAGGCGCTGCTGCGCCGCGGCGTAGGCGCGCAGGGTCTCCTCGTCGGGTTCGCCGGCGCCCATCGCCGCCTCGAGCCGGGCGAGCTCGGCCTCGGTCTCCTCCATGTCGGCCCGGCCGGAGAAGACGTACTCGCCGAGTGAGACCGCGGCGTCGCGGGGCGGTCGCTGATCGTGCAGGGCGACCCGCGCTCCTTTCTGCAGGGCGATGCTGCCGGAGTCCGGCGGCCGCTCGCCGGCCAGCACCCGCAGCAGCGTCGACTTGCCGGCTCCGTTGCGACCGGAGAGCGTCATCCGCTCGCGCGGCTCGAGCTTGAAGGAGACGTCGGCGAAGAGCAGCCGGCCGCCGGCGTAGAGATCGATCGTGGTTGCGGTCGCGATTGCCATGAGCCTCTGACAGTACGCGGATCGAGCGTTACGGGGCGTAGGCTGGAGCGGCGATGGCGGGCCCACTGAGACACCTCGGCGACCTCGCCAAGGCGCGCCTGACCAGGGCCGCGGCGCAGCGCGAAGACGGGCAGGCCCTGGGCGAGCTCGAGACGCGCCCGTTGCAACTGCCCGAGGGGCTAGAGATCGAATGGCTGGGCGTCTCCGGCTATCGGCTCAGCGCCGAGGGCAAGACGCTCTTCGTCGATCCCTATCTCTCGCGCGTCCCCTTCTCGGAGCTGCTGCGCCGCCGCGCGGCGCTGCCCGACCCGGCAGCGCTCGACCGCTTCGTGCGGGCGCCGGGCGAGGTGGTCGGGGTGCTGGTCGGCCACACGCATTTCGACCACGCCGTCGACGCGCCGGCGATCGCCCGCCGCTTCGGCTGCAAGGCCTACGGCTCGGACTCGCTGGTGAGCCTGATGGGCCTGCATGGCCTCGCCGAGCGCGCGGTCGAGGTCGAGCCCTACGTCACCTATGAGCTCGGCCCGTTCGAGGTCAGCTTCACCCCCAGCGTCCACTCCAAGCTGCTGCTCGGCCTCGCCGTGCCCTACGACGGCGACCTCACCTGCGAGCACCTCGACGCGCTCTCTCCCGCCGCTTACCGCTGCGGCCAGGTGTGGGGAATATCGATCAAGGTCGCGGGGATCCACCTATACCACCAGGGCAGCGCCAACCTGATCGACGAGGCGATCCGCGTGCGCGACGTCGACGTCTTCCTCGCCGGCATCGCCGGCCGCAGCTTCACCGACGACTACTGGCAGCGGATCATCCCCCGCCTCGACCCCAAGGTCGTCGTCCCAACCCACTACGACAACTTCTTCCGCCCGCTCGGACAGCAGATGGAGTTCGTCTCCGACGTGCGCCTGGCGGGCCTGCCCGAAGAGATCGGCGCGGTCAGCCGCGACGTCGAGTTGGCCGCACTCCCTCGCGCGGATGATCGGTGAAGGTTTTGCCCCTGGCTGGCCACTTGCGATCCTTGCTCGAAGCGCCGCCGGCCATCCTCGTTCCGATCTCCTGGGGCACCGCGATCGCATACGCGGACGATGAAGCCAAGAATCGTCCAGCACCTCGATTCGCGTTAGCTTCGGCCGAAGTACTTGGTCGCGATCTGCTCGACCGTGCCCATCGTGCGGACAGTGTTCTGGCCGAGGGCAGCGGCGAGCTCCTTCAGATCTAGCTCGGAGTCGGAGAGGCCGCCCTTGGGCAGCCAGTAAAGCTCGCGGCCCTCGATCGCGAGGCGATCGTCGTCGTTCGCGAGCGACAGCGCTCGTTTGCGCTCCGCGGCCTTTGGCTTCTTTGCGAGGAAGGTGACCTGGAGCTTCCCTTTCGAGGCTTTCAGCGCCTTCGCATCGAAGGGCTCTTGCGCCGCTATCGCCCGCAGCTCGGCGGCGTTGCGCAGGAATACCGGCACTTCGTAGCCAAGCGCTTCGCCGAGCCCGGCTTCGATCTTCTTCGTCAGCTTCGTCTCGCCTTTCTCCTTAGTGGCGAAGACGACGTTGCCACTGGCACGGAAGCAGCCGACCTCATCGAAGCCCAGCGCCTCGAACTCCGCCCGCAGCTCCTCATTCTTGATCCGCCGGCCACCGAGATTCATCCCGCGCAGAAAGGCGACGTAGCTCTCCATCGGCGGCAACGATACGCGTCGAGCGAGCGATGGCGTGGGAGCATGGCGGCGTGAGCGCCGACTTCAGCCAGCTGCCTGCCGGCCTGCCGGTTCCCGAAGATGACGGCGCCGCGGATCACCTGCGGGGATCACCGCTCCCCGCGCTCGCACTGCCTTCGACGCGAGGCGACTCGCTCGATCTCGCGCAGCATGCGGCGGGTCTCCTTGTCGCCTACGTCTACCCACGCACCGGCGTACCGGGGCAGCCGCTTCCGGACGGATGGGACGACATCCCGGGCGCTCGCGGCTGCACGCCGCAGAGCTGCTCGTACCGCGACGCGCTCGCCGAATTCACCGCCCTCGGCGCGGAGATCGTCGGGATCAGCGCCCAGGGCGCCGCCGAACAGAGCGAGTTTGCCGAGCGTGAGCACATCCCTTTCCCGCTGCTTAGCGACGAAGGCCTTGCCCTCGCCGACACCCTGCGCCTGCCCACTTTCGAAGCGGACGGCATGACCTTCTTCAAGCGCCTCACCCTCATCGCCGAAGCGGGCGAGATAGTCAAGGCCTTCTACCCGGTCTTTCCTCCCGACCGCGACGCCGCCGAGGTGCTTGGCTGGCTTTCCCGTCACACCTAACTGGAAAGTTTCTGTCTGAGATCGGACCTACGCTCGTTGGATGGAGCGTTTTGCGAGTGCCGTCAAAATCACTAACGGATTGACGCCATGTCGATTCGTCTGGCTCGCGGGTCTCCTCGAGGCCGAGGGGACTTTTTTGCGCCCCCCTCCATCGACGCCGAACTGCCCGGTCGTCGCGTGTCGCATGACAGACCGCGACATCGTCGAGCGTGTATCCGCGTGCTTTGGCACCAAGGTCCAGACGATTGACAAGGGCGCCTATCGGACTGAGTACGCAGCGGTCCTAAAGGGTTCTCGTGCAATCGCCCTGATGGCAGATCTGAAGCCTTTGATGGGAGATCGGCGACAGCTGGCAATCGAGAGGGCATCTCTAGCCTATTTTCCCCAATCTCGAAAACTGAACTTCGAAAGCGCGCAGGAAATTCGCCGGCGCTTTCTCGAGGGCGAGTCGGTTTCGTCGCTTGGCCGTGCTTTTGGAGTTCGACCCCAAACAGTTCGACCACTTCTGCGTGGCCAGCTCTATCAGGCTGCTCCGTTGTTGCCGTGGAAAGAAGAGCTTGGTGACTTCCCATTCCTCTCGCCGCCTCGCGGGATTACGAGGGCCGAGTTCCACTGGCTCGCTGGCTGGCTAGAGGGAGAGGGCAGTTTCATGGGCCCTGCACCGTCAGACCCCCGCCGCGTACGCATCTCGGCACGGGCCACAGATGAGGATGTGGTTTCAGAGGCAAGTCGACTGTGCAGTGTTACGCCCTCGTATGACTATTCGGATCGAGCGCGCTCCCGCGGCTGGTCTCCAACTTGGCGTCTCCTCCTACGAGGGCGTCGTGCTGCTCTGTTCATGGAACGGCTTCAGCCGATACTCAGCGCCAGGCGCCGAGATCAAATCGCGTCTGCCCTAGAAACCGTCGGCAGTCCTCGGTCCCGACATTGAATGGCCCGAGCGGGCCAACTCAATGTCGTCGATGGAGGCGGTGGGATTCGAACCCACGTGTCCGGTCGTAGCGCGAAGGCGTCTACAGGTTTAGCCGGTGCTTGATTCTCGTCTCCCGGGGTCCGCACCAGCGGGCACTACGGGAGATAAAGCCCTCTGAGATTTCCCCTGGCGGACGGGGCGATCCGCCCGGGTGAGCCCGCGGTTTGAAGCCGGTGACCCTTCCTGCGGGCGAAGAAGGACCGACTCTCATCGCCTAGGTTCTAGCTAGGCAGCGAGGGCGAACTCATGGTCCGCACGTATTGGTTGGTGCCGGTGTTTAACGAGGCCTCCGGCAACCTCGACCTGCAACCGTTCGCACGGACCGACCGGATCGAAGCCTGTCGCCCCCGTGCTATGTGCAGCGATTGTACGTGGTCGGGTAGGAATACCTGCGTGAGTGAGCGAGAGTTCGACGCGATCGTGCTTGGCGCCGGCGCCCCGGGCGAGGTCTGCGCCGGGCGGCTCGCCGACGGCGGGCTCTCGGTTGCGATCGTCGAGCAGCACTTGGTCGGCGGCGAGTGCTCCTACTACGCCTGCATGCCCTCGAAGGCGCTGCTGCGCCCGGCCGACCTGCTCGGCGAGGCGCAGCGGCTGCCGGGAATCGCGGTCGACGACAGGCTCGACGCCGCGGCCGTCCTCGCCCGCCGCGACGAGGTCGTCCACGACCTCGACGACTCCGGCCAGCTGCCCTGGCTGGAAGAACGCGGGATCGAGCTCTTCCGCGGCAGCGGCAGGCTCGACGGCGAGCGCCGCGTCAGAGTCGGGGACGATCTGCTGACGGCGAAGCGCGCGGTCGTCGTCGCGACCGGCAGCGCCGCCGCGATGCCGCCGATCGAGGGTCTCGACTCGGTCGGGGCCTGGAACAACCGCGAGGGGACCACCTCGAAGCACGTGCCGGAGAGCATGATCGTGCTCGGCGGCGGTCCCGTCGGCTGCGAGCTCTCCCAGGCCTGGTCCTCGCTCGGCTGTCGCGTCACCCTGATCGAGGGCGGCCCCCGGGTGCTCGCGCGCGAGGAGGAGTTCGCCGGCGAGGAGGTTGGTGCGGCGCTGCGCGACCGTCATGGCGTCGACGTTCGGGCCGGGGCGAAAGCCATCAGGACGAGCCGCGACGGCGACCTCGTCAGGGTCGAGCTCGACGACGACAGCACCATCGCCGCCGCCGAGATTCTCGTCGCCGTCGGCCGCACTCCCCGTACCGCCGAGATCGGGCTCGAGAGCGTCGGCGTCGAGCCCGGCGAGCACGGCTTCCTCGAGAGCGACGAGCACCTGCGGGTGGGGGGCAACGAGTGGCTCTACGCGGTCGGCGACGTCAACGGCCGCGCCCTCTTCACCCACATGGGCAAGTACCAGGCCTGGGTCGCCGCCGAGAACGTGCTCGGGCGGAGCGTCGAGACGAGCTCGGAAGGCATCGGCGTGCCCCGCATCACCTTCACCGACCCCCAGGTGGCCGCCGTCGGCAAGACGCTCGCGCAGGCAAGGGAAGCCGGCATCGACGCCCGCGCCGTCGACGTCCCCACCGACGGCACCGCCGGCGCCAGCTTCCAGGGCAAGGACACGGGTGGGACCAGCCGCATCGTCGTCGACGAGACTCGCCAGGTCATCGTCGGCGCGACCTTCACCGGCTTCGAGACCGCCGACTTCCTCCACGCCGCCACCGTCGCGATAGTCGGCGAGACGCCCCTCCCCAAGCTGAGGCACGCCGTAGCGGCCTATCCCTCCCGCAGCGAGATCTGGCTCAAGCTCCTCGAGGCCTACGGCCTCTAGACGCGCGAGCGCCGCTTCAGGTCTTCGAGCACGTCCTGGGGGAAGCCCGGCACCTCGTCGAGCTCGTCCACCGAGCCGAAGCGGCCCAGCCGCTCGCGGTGGGCGAGCAGGCGGGTGGCCTGGGTGACCGAGAG
>DASZQM010000075.1:0-6387 GCA_035549645.1 Solirubrobacterales bacterium
GTCCTCGCGATCGCGGTTCCCAACTTCGGCAGCTGGCATCGCCGCCTCTTCGGCTCGGCCTGGTTCCAGCTCGACCTTCCCCGCCACCTCCAGCACTTCGACCGGGCCTCGCTCGCCGGTCTCGTCCGCCGGGTCGGCCTGCGCCCGCTCTCGAGCAGCTCGGTGACGATGCGGCCGAGCCCGCTCGGCAGCATGCAGTACGCGGCCTTCGGCTCGATCCGCTTCGGCGGCCGGGCCTTCCGCCTCCTCGCCTGGGCGCTGACGCCGTTGGTTCTGCTCAGCGACCGCATCGGCGAAGGCGACTGCCTGCACATCATCGCCGAGCGCTGAGCGCCGGCGGTCCCTAAAGCGGCAGGGCGAGGTCGAGCACTTCGGCGCTGCGACTGGCCCAGGAGTTCTCGGCGACGAAGGCGCGGCGGGCGCCTTCAGCTACCCGGCCCGCCTCGAGCGCGGCGCGCACGCCGGCGGCAAAGTCGCCCCCGGGCGCCACCCGCACGATCGAGCCACCGGCACGCCGCACCGGCTCGAGGTCGGTCGCGACCGTGGGTGTGCCGGAAGCGAGGTACTCGTAGAGCTTCAGCGGGCTCATCGCCCGGGTCAGCTCGGTCTCCCGGTGCGGCAGGAGGCAGGCGTCGGCCCCGTGGCAGAGCGCCGCCACCTCCTCGCGTGAGACCGAGCCGTGAACGGAGACGTTGGGCTCAGCCAGGAGCGGCTCGACGTGAGCCGGTTCGGTCAGCGGCCCGACGAGGGAGACGCTGGCGTCGGGAAACGCCCTGGCGGCTTCGCCCAGCGCCTCGACGTCGAGGCGACTGTCGATCGTGCCGACGTAGAGCAGGCGAGGCCCGGGCAGCCGGCGGAACCAGGCCGGGGCCTCCTGCGGCGACATCCAGAGCTTTTCGTCGACGCCATTGGGAACGATGGCGGCGGGCCCACTCGGTTCGATTCGCTCGACGATCGCCGAGCTGACCGCGCAGAGGCGCCTGCCGCTGCGGGCGATGCGCTCGTACGCAGCGAGCAGGCTTGGCCGCCAGCGCCGGTAGTCGGGGTGCGCCGCCAGGTCGTCGGTGGAGAAGAGCGTCACCGGCCCCGCCCACTCGAGCGGCGCAAAAGCGGCGATGAAGGGCTGGCCGGTGACGATCGCTGGACGTTCCAGGCCCCGGCGTTCCGCGACCTTGCGCAGACGGCGATCGTAGGCCCGGTAGCTGCGTTCGAGCGCGGCGATCGAAACCGGTTCGCGGCGGCGCCAGCGCAGCGGCTCCCAATGGCCAACCCTGAGGCTCGACTTGAGCCTTAGAGGACGCTGGTAGAGGTCCTTGGCGAGCTTGATCGGCGCACTGCGCGGCCGGTCGCAGATCAGCAGCCGCTCGACCGCCGCGTCATCGAGCAGAGCAAGGGCGAGCTGATCCTGGGGAAAGCACATGCCGCGCGCCTGGGCGGCGGCCCAGGTCAGATCGTCGAAGCTGAAGACGACGTGCCGCGCCCGCTCCGGGTCGGGCGTTTGCGGCTTTCCAATGGGCAAATCTGGACTCTCGACGGCCATCTCCCTATAAACGGGGCGCGGCGGACCGGGCTTGCGTGCAAGTCACCGGCCGCGGCGGGCGTTTGTCTCCCGATGAGCGAGCGTGAGTTCGAACAGCAGGATCTCTCCGCCGAGGAGCTGAAGGAGGCCGCCGTTGCCGGCGTGCGCTGGACGACCGCGGCCCGCGTCGGCATCGAAGCGATCACGCTCGCTTCGGCCGTGGTTCTGGCGCGTCTCATCGCCCCAGCCGGCTTCGGAAAGGCGGTCGTGCCGCTGATCCTGGTGCCGCTGGCGACGATCCTCACCTTCGAGGGGTTCGGCAGCGCACTCGTGCAGCGCAAGGCGGTCGAACGCGCCCACGTCGAGGCGGCGATGCTGGCGAGCCTCGCGACCGGGCTCGTCCTCACCGCCCTCACCCTCGCTCTCGCCGAGCCCGTCGGCAAGCCGCTCTTCGGCGCCGAGACGGCCGAGCTGCTGATGATGATCTCACCGGTCTTCGCGCTTGCCGGCGTCGCCGCGGTCTCTCGCGGCCTGCTCTGGCGCGGGCTCGAATTCCGCCAGGTCAGCCTGATCGAAATGGCCGCCCTGGCGATGGCCGCGGTTGCCTCGGTGGCGCTCGCCGTCGCCGGTCTCGACGCGGAGGCGATCGTCCTCGGAGCGCTCTTCGGCTCGCTCGTCACCGCCATCCTGCTGCTCGCTGCCTCGCCGCCGCCTCTGCCGCGCTGGCACCGCGGCGCCCTGGGGGAGATCATGGGCTTCGGACTGCCGGCCTCCGCCGCCGGCCTGACCTCGGTCGCGATCACCAACGCCACCCTCGCCGTCGCCGCGATCCGCCTCGCACCGAGCCTGGTCGGCCTCTTCTGGCGGGCCTTCCAGCTCGGCGTGATCTACCAGGAAAAGATCAGCGGGATCATGATCCGCCTCGCCTTCCCGGTCTACTCGCGGACCACCGACCTCGACGAACTGCGCCGCTTCCACGAGCGCGCGACCCGCATCCACGCCGCCGTGCTGCTGCCGCTGCTCTCGCTGCTGATCGTGACGGCGCCGGACCTCGTGCCGTGGCTCTTCGGCCAGCGCTGGGCGCCTGCGGTCGAGCCCGTCCAGATCCTCTGCGTGGCCGGGATGATCGCCGCGATCCTCACCGGCTACCCGCAGATCATGCTCGCCGCCGGCAAGCCGCGGGTGCTGCTGCTCTTCAACGTCTGCCTGCTCACGCTCTACTTGATCGCCTCCTGGATCGCCGCGCCGCACGGGATCATCGCGCTCTCCTGGGCGGTCGTCGGGGTCCACGTCTGCCTGCTCGTCGCGGTCTACACCGTGCTCTTCCGGGGGGTCCTCGGCATCCCGGTCCGCCGCATGATCACCGACCTCTTCCCCGCCCTGGCCAGCAGCGCCCTGATGCTCGGCGTGGTCAACCCCGTCGCCGAACTGCTGCGCAACGCCGGCGCGCCGATGCTCGTCCTGCTCGGCGCCGTCGGCGCCGTCGGCGCCTGGGCATACCTGGCGGCGCTCTACAGCCTCTTCCCCGCGGTCTGGGACGACCTGGCCCAGCTGACCAGGCGGGTCCTGCCCGCGAGAACCACACCTATCTACGCGTTGATCTCACGACGCACCATGGAGGGAACCAGCCCGTGACTGCCAAAAGTGACCGTTTTTCGGCCTTTCTCTCACCCAATCGCTGGGAGAATGTGACGGTGCCAATTCCACGGCCATCATGGATTCGTGGCCGTCGGGCTAAGTCACTCGAGGGCGCCTGCGGTCTCGCGCTTCTCGTTCTCTTCGCGCTGACGCTGCTCGGGCCCGCCAGGGCGAACGCGGCGGTCGTCTGCCCCAACCCGGTCCCGGTCGTCAACGAGAACGAGTGCCACACCGGCACCTCATCCTGGGCCGTCGACGAATACAGCCAGAACCTCGGCGGCTTCACCCCCAAGACGAGCGTCAACCTCGGCGAAAGCGTGACGCTGAAGATCGGCCGCAACGGCCCGGTCTCGCCGACCAAGACGGTGAACATCTCGGTCTACCGCATGGGCTACTACGAAGGCCTCGGCGGTCGCCTGGTCAACAGCGCCAGCAACGTCGCGATCAACAACAACTTCGAATGCGAACCGATGGACCCCACGACGGGGAAAGTCTCATGCAACAACTGGAAATCGACCTACACGATTCCGGGCAGCGCCTTTCCCGCCTCCGGCGTCTACCTGGCCAAGCTGGTCGCCTCGACCGGCGACGAAACCCAGGTCGTCTTCACCGTCCGCGACGACAGCCGCCAGCCCAGCTCGGAACTTCTCTACGTCCTGCCGATCGACACCTACGAGGCCTACAACACCTTCGGTGGCAAGTCTCTCTACTACGGGACCGAAGGCGGCAACACGGCCTCGGGGACGAGCCGCGCGGTCAAGGTCTCCTTCGATCGGCCCTTCGCTCAGGCCGGCGCCCACCTCAACTGGTTCACCGGGCCCGATTTCGACCTGCTCGCATGGCTGGAGAAGCAGGGCTACGACATCGCCTACACCGACGACGTCCAGGTCGCCACCCATCCTTCCGAACTGCTCGACCACGGGGCGGACGTCATCTCCGGTCACTCGGAGTACTGGACCGAACAGCAGTTCAAAGCCTTCCTCGCCGCGCGCGAAGCGGGCGTCAACATCGCTTCCTTCTCGGCCAACACGGCCTACTGGAAGGTCCGCTACGAGGACAACAACCGCACTCTCGTCTGTTACAAGACGGTCGAGGGCGGCGGCTCCACCGGCAGCGGCTCGATCAGCGAAAACGACTGGGGCCCGGACGGGATCAAGGGCACCGCCGACGACGCTCTCGGCCTTGACGGCAAAGCCGGCACGGCTGACGACAACCCGCAGAACTCGACCACGACCTTCCGCGACAACGGAGCTCCCCCCGGTGACCCGGGTGCCCCTCCCGGTGGCCGCGTGGGGCCGGACATGCCCGAGAACCAGCTCTTCGGCGTGATGTACGTCGGCGACAACGACTCGCACGACTTCCCGCTCACGGTCCCGCCAGGCAACGCCAACGAAGAATTCGCCTCGAACCGCATCTGGCGCAACACCGGCATCGCCGAGAACTCGAGCACGGACATCGGCTCGCGGCTCGTCGGCTGGGAGTGGGACGCGGTCCCGACCCAGGCCCAGTACCTCTCGCGCGAGCCCAGTGGGGTCAAGCATCTCTTCGCGACCAACGTGCAGACGGTCAACACCAATTCCTGGCTGCTCGACGAGGGACGCCTGCGCAACACCGAACCGCCCCCCGGCCAGCCCGCGACGGTGGGCGGCGTCACCTACAACGCCGCCAGCGGCGCCGAGGTATTCGCCAGCGGAACGATGGAATGGGCTTACGGCCTCTCCAGCGATCCCGATCAACGCCTCGAGCAGGCGACCTACAACATCTTCTCCGACATGGGGGTGCAGCCGAACACCCCCGACGAAGACCTCAACCTCGATCCGGCGGGCTCGAATCGGGCGCCAAACGGCGGCTTCACGATTTCCCAGAACCCGGCGAAAACGAACACCACGCTCACCTTCGACGCGTCGGCCTCACACGATCCCGACGGCACGATCGCCAAATACGAATGGGATCTCGACGGCAACGGCACGTTCGAGACCAACTCCGGCAGCAAAGCGACCGTCACCCACAGCTACTCGGCCGAGGGCGAATACACCGTTCGCCTCCGCGTCACCGACAACGGTGGTGCCACCGACACGGCCGTGCGCACCCTGACGATCATCAACAACCTGCCGCCGACCGCCAGCTTCACGACCTCGCCCACCGTCGTCACCAAAGGCGAACCGATCAGCTTCGACGGCTCGAGCTCGAAAGACCCCGACGGCACGATCGCCAAATACGAATGGGACTTCGACGGCAACGGCACCTACGAGACCAGCGGCGGCAGCAACCCCGTGATCTCGCACAGCTACCCGACCGCCGGCACCTACACGGTGGGCCTCAAGGTCACCGACAACGGGGGCAAGACCGCCACCACGACACGCTCGGTCAGCGTCGGCAGCGGCGAAATCAGCAAATACACCGACTCGGTCCTCGCCACCGCGGGCCTCGCTCACTACTGGCGCATGGGCGAGACCTCCGGCAGCACCTTCGCCGACAGCAAGGGCTCCAGTCCCGCCACGGCCTTCGGCGAACCGACCCTCGGCGTAGCCGGCGGCGTCGCCAACGACCCCGACCGGGCGGCCCAGTTCGACGGCAGCAACGACGCCGCCAAAGCGGCGATCGACCTCTCGGGCACCCACGCGGCGACGATCGAGTTCTGGCTCAAGTGGGACCACTTCGCCAACGACGACCGCCTGGCGATGGAGTTCACACCCAACTTCAACGGCTCTCCCGGCGGCTTCCTGGTCGACCCCGACGCGCCGCAGTTCGGCGGCACCTTCGGCGTTGGCATCGGCAACGGCCCCTCCCGGAACACCGTCTACTTCGAACGCCCGAGCGCCGGCCAGTGGCACCACTACGCCTTCGTGCTCGATTCCAGCGCGCCGGCGGCGCAGCAGATCATTCCCTACGTCGACGGCCAGGCGGTCGCCTACCAGAAGGGCGACAGCGGTACGGGCGCCGGCAACTTCGCCAACTCGACCCTCAACTTCATGTCGCGCAACGCCAGCGAACTGTTCGGCGCCGGCACCCTCGACGAGGTCGCCGTCTACAGGCGGACTCTCGGTCCGACCACGATCGCCGACCACTACAACGCCATCGTCCCCACCAACGGCGGTGAAGGCGGCGAAGAAGGCGGCAGCGGTGGTGGCAAAGAAGAAGGTGGCGGCAAAGAAGAAACCGGCGGCAGCGGTGGCGAAGGTCCGGCCGGCTACTCGAAATCGGTCCTCGGCACCTCCACCCTCCTCCAC
>DASZQM010000076.1:0-6321 GCA_035549645.1 Solirubrobacterales bacterium
CCCGACCGGCAACCGAAAGCTCAGCCATCGTGCGCTCCGGTCGACTCGAAGCGCGGCAGGTAGGCGCGGCCGAAGTCGCGGTAGCGCCGCAGGAATCGCCGCCAGCCGCGGCGGGCGGCCGTGATCGTTGGCGCGCTCACCGCCACCACGGCCTTGTCCCCATGCGCTCCGACCAGGCGCACGGTCAAGGGACCGCTTCGATAGGGGACGTGCTGCAGGGCGCGATGCGAGCGCATGGACTTCGCCGCACGCCCGGCGGCGAGGCTGCCCTGCTGGTCCTGGGGATCCTGCTGCTGCGAGCGAGGCGCCCTCGACGGCGCCGATGAGGGTGCTTCGATTTCGGGCGCGCGGGATGAGAGGCCCGACGCCGAGCGCGTCACCTCCGCGGGCTGCCCGGCCTTGACGGGACCGCCGGTCTCGCCCGCCCCGAGGACGAAGAGGGCGGCGAAGCCGAGCAGGATCGCCGTGGCGAAGACGACCACGGCGCGAGCGGCCAACGGGTCGAGTGGCCGATCGAGCAGGAAGCGAAGCCTGTCGATCATCTGACCGCCCCTTCGCTCGCTCCCCCTACACCCGGAGGCCGGGCGTAGCCGAAGATCGGCGCCGGCTCGCCTCCTTCAACGGCCTGCGAGGGCAGGAAAGGGCCGACGCGGGCCACGCGGTCGGAGTAGTTGCCGTCGATCGTGGTGATCTGGCCGCCGGGGAAGACGCGCTCGACGATCGCGATGTGATCGCTGGCCTTCGGGCCTGAGCCGAAGAGGACCGCGTCGCCGGGCGCCGGGGTCGCAGTCGGCGGCAGGACTCGGGCGCCGTTCGGCTCGGCCCCCGAGAACGGCGGTTCGCCCGGAGCCGAGCCACCCGGCAGCGATGCCCCGGCGTCGTGGGCCTGCGCCCATTCATATATGGAGCCCGAGTAGGCGTAGGGGGCGGTGCCGCCTTTCAGCGGCACGCCCGCCTTCTCCCAGACCCAGGCGACGAAGAGCGAGCACCATTCAACGCACGGTCCGTAGGGGTTGCAGTTCGATCCCAGCGGGCTCTCGGTGCGGCCGAGCTGGCTCTCGGCGATGCGGACGATCTCATTGCCGGTGGCGCCTCCCGCCGAGGAAGCATCGCCGCATGAGCTGCCGCCGCCACCGCCGCCGCTCTGGACGGGCTCGGCCCGTTTGGGGTCTTCGGGTGGAGGCGAGCCTTTGCCCTGGAATCCGTACTCGACGGCGCGGGCCATCACTTCGTCGGCGTAGTTGGCGACGCTGTCCCCGCAGGCGCCGTAGTAGCCGCAAGCCGCCTGGCGGTAGGCGGCATAGGTGCCGCCTGCCGGCGGGGCGCCGAGCACCTTGCGCAGGATGCGCGCGGCGGTGAAGATCGCGTCGGCGGGGTCGAAGATGCTGGTCCGCCCGTCGCCGTCGCCGTCGACCTTGAAGCGTTCCCAGATGGTCGGTCCCGAGCCGGGGCTGCAGGCCGACCCACGCACATAGGCGATCTGCATCGGCCCCGCGCAGCCGGAGGCGCTGACTTCGTGACAGGCGCCCTGGCCGCACTCCTGGGTTCCGATCGAGGCCAGGAACGTCCAGTCGATGTCGATTCGGCGACCGGCTTCCTGGTAGATGCGCAGGCGCTTGGGCGGGATCTCTTCGACTGCGGCTCGGGTCGCCGGGGCCGCCGCGACGGTGCCTCCGCCTCCCCCGAGGCAGACCAGTTCGCCGCCGAGGATCGCCATCACCGTGCCGGCGAGCGTCGCGACCAAGACCGCGAGGACTACGCAAGCGCAGACGGCCAGGACCGAGAGGCGCGAGCGACGTTGCCCGCTCATTTTCCGCCGCCTTTCCGGTGCCGACGCAGACGCGGGAGCCGGGGCTTCTCACGGCGAGCGGGAGGCGGCGTGGTGGGCTGCTCCTCCGGTGCTTTGCGCTCCAGCCGCTCGCGCTCGGAGCGCAGCTCCTCGCCGAGACTGCCGCGCGCGTCCAGGGGCGCTTCTTTGCGCACCGGCTCGGCTCCGCGCTGGGGCTGCTGCTTTGCCTTTCGCTCGCCTTGGCGCTCGCTGCCCTCCTTTTTCCCGGCTGCTTTCTCCTTCGGCCCGCGATCGGATTCCGAGCGTGGGCGCCCCGCGCGCCGGCCGGTGTCTTTTGCCGATGCGCCTCCAGCGGTGGCGGTGTCGGGAGCGCTCGCCTTGGTCGAGCGCCGCCGCGATCGCGGCGTCGTCGCCGGCTGCTCCTCGGCCGCCTGCTGGCGCTCGGCCGGGCCTGGCGCGTCGAGGCTGGGAGCGCCGCCGCCGACCGGGGCGCTGTAGCTGGTGCCGAAGCGCGGTGCCCGCCTGGGCCTGGGGTCTCCGCCGGGGCCGCTGTCGCCGCGGGAGCCGAATACGCCGCCGAACAAACGCCCCGGCGCCCGCATCGCCGAGCGCGCGCCGCGACGGAGCGGTCGCGTGGCACGGCCGCTCATCCGAGCGCCCGCGTAGACAGCGAGTAGCCGGACGCTCGCCTCGCGCCCCGGCGCACTGGGGCCGGTGACGATGCCGATCAGGCTCTCGGCGAGCGTGCGGCGCTGGATGAAGACGGCCCAGAAGAAGAGGCTCTGAAGACCGAAGGACATAAGCCAGCCGAGCTGGGCGGTCGCGCTCTCCAGCGCCCCGCTGACCGCCAAGAGCGTCGCGAGGATCAGCGAGTAGGCGGCCTTGCGCAGCAGGTAGCCGGCGAGCTTCTCCAGCCAGCCCTTGAAGAAGGCATGGCCTCGGCCGGGAATCGCCGCGGCGACGAGCGCAACCGGCGAGAAGGCCAGCAGCAAGAGCAACAGGACCTGGGCGAGGATCACGCCGACCGCGAGTGAGCCCAAGAGCAGGACCGCGCCGAGCTCGCCGAGGAAGAGGACGCAGGCGAGCCCCAAGCGCTGGAACTGGCCGCCCTCCTCCATCGCGTCGGTGGCGGGCTTGTCGGCGACCCCGAGCCGGTAGCCGGCCTTCGCCGGATCGGCGTCGGGCAGCTGGGAGGAGTCGCCGTCGTTCAGCGCTTCGTACTCATCCCCTCGCGCGTCGTCGGTGAGCGCGAAGCGCAGGAAGTGCGAGGCGTACTTGTCGGCGTTGTTGATGCAGACCTTGCCGTCCGCCGTGACCTGCTCGCCGCTTGCCAGGCGTCGCGCGAGCGCGGCGTCGCGGGCCGGGCTGGACGAGAGCGGCCTGACGGGAGCCGATTCGGGATCGGAGTCGTCCGAGCCGGTGCCGGCGACGGCGCAGTGTTCAAGCCCGCCGAAGTTGAGGACGACCCAGGGCTTGAAGACGAGCAGGTCGAAGAGCTGATTGGCCGCGTCGTCACGGGCCTGACCGCCTCCCGAGGGACTGCCGTGGTCGGAGATCGCGAGGAACGCCTCCGACATCTGGTTCGTCAGCTTTGAGGCGGCTCCGATGGTCGGCCCCGGCTGCGCCACGAAGAAGAGGGCGATGACGACATAGACCAGGGAGAGGGCCAGTGCGCCGACCGTCTCGGAGTGGCGGCGCTGCAGCAGCGACTTCCACATCGCCCACAGCCCCGCCACCGTGATCGCGAGGACGAGCCAAGGCGCTCCGAAGACGTTGGCGTAGATCGAGTGGATCGCCCGCGCGACCGGCCCGAGCGCCCCGGCGCCGCCGGTCGCCGCCGAGCCGTTTACGAGGTCGAGGCTGAAGGCGAAGCCGAAGAGGGTTATGAGCAGGTTCGCCAGGAAGCTCGTGAACAGCCAGAGGATCGAGGCGAGGACGTAGGCGATCATCGGCGGCACGCCGTGGACGTGGACGCCGCCGGTTAGTGAGGCTTCGACCGCTTCGAAGTGAATGTCGAGCAGGTAGTGGCTGAGCGGGTAGCGGCCGAAGATCCCGTTCGCGCCGAGGGGCGCCGGGGCGACGTTGCCCCAGACGTCAGTCGCGGCCCCGGCCGGCGGATGCGCCACGGCGACGATCAACGCCGCGAGGCCGATCCCGACCAGCACCGGCCGCCGCCATCTACGCGCTGCCGCCCTCACGCCGCGACCGCCTTCGGCGTGTTGTCGAGCGCGGCCAGCAGTTCGGGGAAGACGAGGTCGAACTGCGCCTCGCCAACTCGCCCGTCGAGGTCGCGCATCAGGCAGAGGCCCTGCCGGTATTCGGTCAGGCGGTAGCCGAGCGCGCCTTCGGAGTCGAGGCTGATCTGCGCCAGCCCCGCCCTCGCCTCCCCCTCGGTCTCCTGGCCGAAGAGGAAGTAGACGCCGAACAGCTCGGAGAGGTCGCCGAGGTCGGCGAGGCGCTGCGTCGCCACCAGCACGGTCGCGTTGAAGGCGCGACCGAGCCGGATCACCCGGTTAAGCAGGGCGCGGCCCTGTACCGAGCTGAGGAAGAACCACGCCTCGTCCAGCAGCACGATCTTGTGTCGATGGCGGTTGTTGCTGACGAGGCGCAGAGCCTGGGCCGCGACCAGCGAGAGGGTCGCGACGGAAATTCGCTCACGGCGGGAGTAGGTCTCGCGAGAGGCGCCGGGGTCGGGCAGCGAGAGCCCCGGCGTGCGGATCGTGATGACCGGCGCTGAGGGGTTATCCTCGCTCGCCTCTCCTTTGCCATCTGCCGCGAAGCCGAGGCGCGCGAGGCCGAAGTCCGAGAGGACGTCGAGCGCCTCGGCTGCTTCGCGGCCCGCGTCGGTGTCGCTGCGGCGCAGCCGATCGACGACGCACCCGAGGCTTCTCTCGCTGGCGCGAACCGCGTCGCGCACCGCTCGGTCGATCGCGTTCTCCCAGGAAGGTGGCGGGTCGCGGAGAAGCTCGATCAGATAGCTCGAGGCAAGCTCCTCGCGCAGCTCGGGCAGCCCGATCCGCAACGGGTCGAGCTTGCCGCGGTGCTCTGGATCGCCCGATAGCTCCAGCACCTCGACCTCGCCGGCAAGCTCGGGCACGCGGTCGAGACCGTGGTCGGGCTTAGGGTCGAAGTCGACCACCAGGCTGCCGCGCCGCTGGGCGGCGAAGGCGATCGTCTGCGCGGCGAGCGTCTTGCCCGAGCCGAGCGTGCCGGCGAGCAGCACGCCCGAGGGTCGCGCGGTCCGCGGCGCCTCGGTCGGGTCGTAGCGGACGGGCCGACCCTGCGGCGTGTGGCCGATGTAGATGCCATCCGGCGAGCCGACCTCGGCGCTGGCGGTGGCGACCATCGCGCCGAACTGCTCGACGGTCATCTGCTGCAGGTAGTCGGCGACCGAGCCGCCGCCGGGCTGCGGGAGGTGGTCGGCGAAGAGCGAGTGCTGCAGGCCTCGCGGTCGATGCAGGGCTACCTCGCCGAATCGCTCGCGCAGGACGCCGACCCGTCGCTCCAGCGACTCTCGGTCGGGGGCGCCTACCGCAACCGAGAGCGAGGCCCGCAGCATCGGCGGGTGCCCCGAGGACTGCAGGATGGCCTCGTACTCGCGGGCAAGCTCGCGGTCCTCCTCCGCCAAGACCCCCGGCCCGCTCGCGCCGTCAAGCTGCTCGCGATAAGCGTGCTCGACGTCGAGGATGCGCCGTCGCACCTGCCCGAGCGCCTCGCGGTTGCCGATCCACCGCACGTAGAGGGCCGCGTCGACGGGAAACCCGACTCCTTCGAGCGGGTCGAAAAGCAACTCCGCCGCGCCGGGAAACTCGGCTTCCTCGGCCAGCGACCCAGCACAAAGAAATGACTGGTAAGAGGTGCCCTCCTCGGCCTCCACGACGAGCGAGGGCGGCTGGCCGGCGTCCTCGGTCGCGGGGGCGTTGGCGCAGCGCCAGAGGTCGAGCTCAAGCGGCTCGTAGGCCGCCGAACCGTCCGGCGCCACGACCACCATCGCGTCGGGCTCCCATTGGCGGTCGAGCGCCGGCTCGGCGACACCGCGGCAGGCCGCGCGGCAAAGCAGCCACTGAAGCTCCCGCGTCGAGGCGCGCTGCAGCGCGATCGCGCCGCCCAGGCGGTCGAAGGTGCGCTGCTCAGCCTGCGCCAAAGCCTCCAGCTCGGCGCCGGAGATCGGCCGCGGGCCACCGACCCCCGACAGATCCTCGACCCGGCGGCGGACGCGGCCAAAGGAGCGAAGCGCCTTCGGACCATCGCCGTCCCCGGTCAGCGAAACCGCGACATAGACCTCGGGCAGATGCGAGCCGAGGTCGTGCAACCGCGCCTCGTGGCCTTCGAGGTAGCGCCGCCAGCCCTCCGCATCGCCGTGGTCGGGGTCCAAAAGATCGGCGAGCTCAGCCGGGTAGCGCTCGGCGGGGAAGGAGCGCTGGACGCGCCAGAGGGCGAAGTCTGCGCCGGCCAGGTGGGCGAAGCGCTCCAGCCGATGAAGCAGCGCCCACTTCTGCGAGGCAGCCAGGAACGGATAAGCCACCGTCTCG
>DASZQM010000077.1:0-7710 GCA_035549645.1 Solirubrobacterales bacterium
GCCTCGGCCAGCCGGGGACCCCACCGTTCACCCGCGGCATCCACGAGGGGATGTACCGCGATCGGCTCTGGACGATGCGCCAGTACGCCGGCTTCGCCACCCCCGAGGACACCAACGAGCGTTACCGCTACCTGATCGAGCACGGCTCGACCGGGCTCTCGATGGCCTTCGACCTGCCGACCCAGCTTGGCCGCGACTCCGACGATCCGCTCTGCCACGGCGAGGTCGGCCGCACCGGGGTCCCGATCGACACGATCGAGGACATGCGGATCTGCTTCGAGGAGATCCCCCTCGACGGCGTCTCGACCTCGATGACGATCAACGCCCCGGCGGCGATCCTGCTGCTGCTCTACGAGCTGGTCGGCGAGGAACAGGGCGTGCCCTCCGAGAAGCTGCGCGGCACCGTCCAGAACGACGTGCTCAAGGAGTACATGGCGCGCGGCAACTACATCTACCCGCCCGAGCCGACGATGCGCCTGACCACCGACATCTTCGAGTACTGCCACCAGAACGTGCCGAAGTGGAACACGATCTCGATCTCCGGTTACCACATTCGCGAGAAGGGCTGCTCGGCTGTGCAGGAGGTGGCGTTCACGCTTTCCAACGCGATCGCCTACGTCGAAGCGGCGCTGGCGCGGGGGCTGAAGATCGACGAGTTCGCCCCTCGCCTCGCCTTCTTCTTCAACGGCCACAACCAGGTCTTCCAGGAGATCGCCAAGTTCCGCGCGGTGCGGCGGATGTGGGCCAAGATCGTCGCCGAGCGCTTCGGGGCCCAGGATCCGAACTCGATGAAGATCCGCTTCCACACCCAGACCGGGGGCGTGACGCTGCAGGCCCAGCAGCCCGAGGTCAACATCATCCGCGTCGCCCTGCAGGGCTTCGCCGCGGTCTGCGGTGGCACGCAGAGCCTGCACACCAATGGCTTCGACGAGGCGCTGGCGTTGCCGACCGAGCGCTCGGCCCGGATCGCCCTGCGCACCCAGCAGGTGCTCGCCCACGAGTCCGGCGCCGCCGACACCGTCGACCCCTTCGCCGGCTCCTACTTCGTCGAGTCGCTGACCGACGAGGTCGAAGCCCGCTCCTGGGAGCTGATGGAGAAGGTCGAAGAGCTGGGCGGCTCGGTCGAGGCGCTGGAGTTCATGCAGCGCGAGATCGAGGAGTCAGCGCACAGCTACCACGAGCGCTACCGCACCGGCCAGGACATCATCGTCGGCGTCAACAAGTACGTCACCGACCAGGTCGACGACGTCGACATCCTCCGCGTCGACCCCGAGGCCGAGCAGCGCCAGCTGGCTCGTCTCAAGGCCTTCAAGGAGCGCCGCGACCAAGCCGGGGTGGAAGCGAAGCTGGAGTCCCTGCGCGACGTCGCCCGCGGCGAGGGCAACCTGCTCCACCCGATCCGCGCCGCCCTCGCCGCCGACGCCTCGATCGGCGAGGTCTGCGGCGCGATGCGAGACGTCTTCGGCGAGTACCGCGGCGGCGCGTTCTTCTAGAGCGCCTTCGAGAGCCGGCGCGGCGCTCCTCCACCGCTCAGGATCACTCAAGCGAGAGTTGACCCACCTCTAGGGTGGTCAACTCTCGCTTCGTTTTTCTTGAGCAAGTTTGCGGCTCGTTTCAACGCACGAGCGACGTTCGCGGCTTCGTATTTCACCTCGTAGTGGGTGAAACGGAGCGGCGTCATCCCCGCGAGCGTGTGGGCGCGATCGCGTTGGGCGTCTCGGGTTTGGGACGAAGGCGTGCGGTGGTAACGCAGGCCATCGGTCTCGATGACAAGACCGAGCTCTGGCCAATGAAAGTCAACCTCGTAGCCATTGACCATCTGCTTGGTGAGCGGGAGAGGGAGCCCGGCCTCCGTTGCAATAGGACGGAAGGCGATCTCGAGATCGGAGTCAGAGAGACGGAACGTTCGGGCATCAAGGATCGCGCGCAGAGGACGAACGCCGGGTTCTCCCTCGTATTCCTCGAGTGCTGAGCGCAATGTCTCCGGGTCGATCAGACCCAGCTTGTCCGCCTCGTTGACGGCGCGCTCCACGGCGATGGGGCGGAGTTCAGCCGCAATGTCGACCAGCGTTTGCACGATCCCGGTGACAGGGATCCCATCGCGGTGGGCGATGTCGCGCTGATTGAGTTCGCCGCGTGAGCGGACGTGAACTCCGGGTCGGCGAAGTCTCGTTCGGCGCATCACGCTCACGTCGACGACACCTTGCCGCTCAGACCCGATCCCCCAGAGGGCTGCAGCACTTCGGTGGCTCAACAGCGCCCCCTCTCCGCAAGCAAGAACGGCTGCCATCCACCACCGCTTCCGAGTCATCTGTGGCCAGCCGACGGCGTAGACCCCGCGCATGACGAGGTGCAGACGGCCCCGCGAGACCCGGTGCTCGATTTCCCGCGCGTTGAACCCAAGCGCCAGCAACTGCCGCCGTGCGACGACCCCGTGCTGTCGCCCCGCCAGCTCCCAAGCCCGTCTACTCCGCACGTAGTTACGCCCTTCCGACAGTGACCACACCTGAAGTGGGTCAATGTCGGAAGGGCGCCCTCTCTTCCCTGAACGGACCCGTTCAAGCGTCCAGGGCGAGGAGGAACGGCGGCGCGCGGGTTGAAGCGCCCCGCATGATCGAAGCAGCACGCACCCTGATGAAGTCCGAGCCGGAGCTGGCTGAGCTGGTCGCCGAGGTTGAAGGCGTCGAGGTGACGATGGCCGAGAAGGGCTTCGGCACGCGGGTCGAGCTTCGCGCGGCGGAGGGCTCCGGCCTCGCAGAGGCTGATCTGGAGAGCTTGCTCGACCGCTTGGCCGAGCCGCAGAAGCAGCCCTTCGGCAGCGCCTGACGCGGATAAATAGACTCTCGCGCCCGATGCGCGAACGAAATCCGGTTTCCCACGAAGAAAAGATCGACTACCTGCGCGAGCTGCGCGAGGAAGCGATTCATTCCTCCTCCGAGGAGGCCGTCGAGAAGCAGCACGCCAAGGGCAAGATGACCGCCCGCGAGCGGATCGAGAAGCTGCTCGACCCGGGCTCCTTCGAGGAGCTGGACACCTTCGTCCGCCACCGCACCTACGACTTCGAGATGCAGAAGAAACGGCCCTGGGGTGACGCGGTCGTCACCGGCCACGGCACGATCGAAGGCCGCACCGTCTTCGTCTTCTCGCAGGACTTCACCGTCTTCGGTGGCAGCCTCGGCGAGGTGATGGCGGAGAAGATGTGCAAGGTGATGGACCTCGCCGCCCAGGTCGGGGCGCCCGTGATCGGGATCAACGACTCCGGCGGCGCCCGGATCCAGGAGGGCGTCGTCTCGCTCGGCGCCTACGGCGACGTCTTCGTCCGCAACGTCAAATGCTCCGGGGTGATCCCGCAGATCAGCCTGATCATGGGTCCCTGCGCCGGCGGCGCCGTCTACTCGCCGGCGATGACCGACTTCATCTTCATGGTCAAAGAGACCTCGCACATGTTCATCACCGGCCCCGAGGTGATCAAAACGGTCACCGGCGAGGAAGTCGAGTTCGAGGAGCTGGGCGGGGCGATGAGCCACAACTCGAAGTCGGGCGTCGCCCACTTCGCCGCCGAGGACGAGGAGAGCTGCCTCGAGGACGCGCGTTACCTGCTCAGCTTCCTGCCCTCGAACAACCTCGAGTCGCCGCCGCGCTTCGAGCCCTCCGACGACCCCGAGCGCGAAGACGCCGAGCTCGACACCCTCGTCCCGGACGATCCCTCCAAGCCCTACGACATGCGCAAGGTGATCGCCGCCATCGTCGACGACGAGGAGTTCCTCGAGGTGCACGAGCACTTCGCCAAGAACATCGTCTGTGGCTTCTCGCGGCTCGACGGCTTCCCGATCGGCATCGTCGGCAACCAGCCGGCCCACCTCGCCGGCGTGCTGGACATCGAGGCCTCCGAGAAGGCGGCCCGCTTCGTCCGCACCTGCGACGCCTTCAACGTCCCGATCGTCACCTTCACCGACGTGCCCGGCTTCCTGCCTGGCACCGACCAGGAGTGGAACGGGATCATCCGCCACGGCGCCAAGCTGCTCTACGCCTACACCGAGGCGACCGTGCCCAAGCTGACCGTCGTCACCCGCAAGGCCTACGGCGGCGCCTACGACGTGATGGCCTCCAAGCACATGCTGGCCGACTACAACGTCGCCTGGCCGACGGCTGAGGTCGCGGTGATGGGGCCGGAGGGAGCGGTCAACATCATCTACCGCAAGGACATCGCCTCCTCGCCGACGCCCGACGAGCGGCGCCAGAAGCTGATCGACGACTACAAGGCGCACTTCGCCAACCCCTACTCGGCGGCCGAGCGCGGCTACATCGACGACGTGATCGAGCCGCACGCGACGCGGCCGAAGCTGATCAAGGCGCTGCGCATGCTGCAGTCCAAGCGCGTCCCGCAGCCGAAGCGCAAGCACGGCAACATCCCGCTCTAAGCGCCCGCCTGGCCTCGCTGCTCAGGGCATTTGCGAGGCGGCGCCGCGCCTGGCCTGCCAGGTGCTGACCGAGGCGGCGGTCATCTCTTCCCAAGCCGCTTCCTCGCCGAAGTACTGCATGACGACGAAGTAGAGGAGGCCCGGGAGCATCTCCGGCGCATGGGCCGCGTCGCCGTCCATCAACTTGGCGCACACAAGAGTGTCGATAGCCCCTACCATGAAGGTCGACGTAACTGGAGGTGGAGCTTGGCGAGTGGGAATCTCGCGGCGCGCACTGTCAAGTGCGCGGGAGAGGCGCTCCATCAAATCGCGCCGCTGGGCGAGTGCACGCTCGCCGGCCGCATGGACCTCGACGAAGACCGCTTTTGCGATCGCCGGCTGGTTGGCGCAGAACTCGAGCAGCTCGGCGAGGGAGGCGCGCAGTCCCTCGCGCCAAGTGGGCTGCCGCCTGCCGGCTCCGAGCATGCGGCGGTAGAGCCATTCGCTGGCGTCACCGTAGGCTTGGGCGAAACAGTCCTCGCGATCCTCGAAGTACTTGTAGAACGTCGCGCGGCTGGCCCGCGCTCGCTCGATCACGTGTTTGACCGCGACCTGCTCGTAACCGAGCTCGCCGCTGACCAGCAGGACCGCCTCCAGCAAGCGCTCCCGGGGCGCCCGCGATCGCAGCCCCGGGAAGGGAACCACTGGGGCGATCTGCTCCTCTTGTTCGGCGGTGCTGCGCGGTTCCGACATCGGTCCCACCTGTTTTGCAAACGATGACCTTCTGTCTAGGTATAGCAGCTTTCAGAAACGCCGAGTGCACCGATTGGACCAGAACGCAATGTTTTCTGTAAAAGAAGGAAGTAGACATTGGATATATGTTTTGGTACCTTGCCGGAATGGTGGACTCGAGGTCGCTCTCCGAAAGGCTCTCCAAACTGCCTCCGGGACGGCACCTCGTCCCCCGCGACTTCGTCGCCCAGAATCAGCGCGAGCGGATGCTGCTGGCGACAGCGGAGCTGGTCGCCGAGCGCGGGTACCAGAAGACCACGATCGAGTTGATCGCGAAAACCGCGCGGGTGGCGCTCTCGACCTTCTACGAGCAGTTCTCGAGCAAGGAGGAGTGCTTCCTCGCCGCCTTCGACGAGTCGATCGACGCGGCTTCGGAGGTTTTCGCCGAGCTGCTCGACCCCGAGCAGGAGTGGGCCGAGCAGATCGCCTCGGGGCTCGAGATCGCGCTCGAGATGGTGGCCAACGAGCCGGCGCGGGCGCGCCTTTGCATCGTCGAGGCGCAGGCGGCCGGGGGAGAGGCCCTCAAGCGCTATCAGGGGATGCTGGAGCGGATCGCGCCGAAGCTGCGCGAGGGTCGCGCCCACAACCCGCGCGCGAGCAGGCTGCCGGACGGGCTCGAGGTGGCGATCGTCGGCGGGCTGGCCTGGCTCGTCCACCAGCGCTTGATCGCCGGCCAGGAGGACGAGATCAAAGGGCTGCTGCCGGAGATGCTGCAGGTGACGCTGACTCCGTACGTCGGCGAGGTCGAGGCGGGACGCGCGGCGGACGCCGCACAGGCTCGCGCCGCGGCTGCATGAACGGGCGCGGCGCGCGGGGAGAGAGAGCGAGCGCAGGGGGAGGGGCCGGGCCGATGTGAGCTTCGGCAACGGCAACGGCGGCCCGCCCCGGGGGCCAGAAGACCCGGTGCGGGCCCGGATCGCCGCCGCGACGATCGCCCTGGTCGGCACGCGCGGCTACGCCGGCACCAGCATCGAGATGGTCTGCGAGCAGGCGCGCGCGCGGCGCTCGCACTTCGACCGCTGCTTCGCCGGCAAGGAAGACTGCTTTCTCTGCGTCCACGACGAGGTCGCGGCCGAGTTCTGCGAGCGGGTCGTCACCGCCTTCGCCGGTCCCGACTCCTGGCACGACCGGATCTGGGCGGCGGGCTGGGCGGCGATGCGCTTCTTCCACGAGGACCCGACCCGCGCCCGCTTCCTCGTGGTCGAGGTCAACGGCAGCGGCAACGGCGCGCAGGAGCGGCGCGATCGCGTCCTGCAGCAGATGGCCGACTTCCTCGACGGTGGCCGCGAGGAGCTGGAGCAGCCCGAGAAGGTCTCCCGCTGCACGGCCGAAATCGTCGCCGGGGCGATCTACGGCACCGTGCTGGCGCGGATCGAAGCCGGCTGCATCGAGCGCGGCGAGGACTTCCTGCCCGAGCTCGTCTACATGGCCGTGATGCCCTACCTCGGCTCGCGCGCCGCCGAGGACGAGCTGCTGGTCCAAACGCTGCGCTAGCGAGTATCGTCGGTCCGTGGCCAAGGCGGCGGCGCAAGAGGGGAAATCGAAGGACCCCGCAACTACGGGCTCCTCGCCGCGCCTGCCGGCGGGCCGCCACGGCCTGCCGCGCGAGTTCATCGAGCAGAACCAGCGCGAGCGGATCATCACCGCCCTGGTCGACACGGTCGCTGAGCGTGGCTACAACGCCACCACCGTCGCCCACATCACCAAAGCGGCCTCGGTCTCCCGCCGCACCTTCTACGAGCACTTCGCCGACAAGGAAGCCTGCTTCCTCGCCGCCTACGAGATGGTCGCCGAGCACATCCGCTCCTCGATGCGCGCCGCCGCCGAGTCCTTCGGCGAGTGGCCGCAGCAGGTGCGCGCCGCCCTGGCGACGATGCTGCGCTTCCTCGCCGCCGAGCCCGAGCTGGCCCGCCTCTGCATGGTCGAGCCGGTCGCGGCCGGGGGGGAGATCGCGGCTCGCTACCGAGCGACGATGCAGGACTTCGTCGGCATCCTCAAGGCCGGCCGGCCCGCCCACAGCGGCGAGCGCCCGCTCCCCGAGGCGACCGAGGAAACCCTTGTGGGCGGCATCGTCTCTCTGATCGTGCGCGAGATCAGTGCCGGCCGAACGGCTGAGCTGGAGAAGCTGCTGCCGGACCTGACCGAGCTGATCCTCGCTCCGTATCTCGGTCTCGAAGAGGCCGAGCGCCTCGCCCGCTCAGAGACTCCGGCTTCCTAATTAGGTCTCCCCACTGAGGCGGACCGCCGGCTTCGTAAACGCCCGCGGTACGCGGCGTCATAGAAACACGATCTTTTCCTTGACAGGCCAAAACGCCTCTGGTTCTATCCACGCACGTTCTATGTACGTCACTGTTCAGACGCTAGAGCGCACAGGGAAATAACCGAGCCTCGAGGAAGCCGCAACAGGGAAGCGGCGGGCAGAGGGGCTCACGGGACAAGGAGAGAGATCTAGATGTTCTCGACGCTACGCACGCGATTCGGCATACCCGGAGTGATCTCGGTTATCGCCCTGGTCTTC
>DASZQM010000078.1:0-5603 GCA_035549645.1 Solirubrobacterales bacterium
TGCTCGCCACCGCCGCGGGGATGGCCCAGGCCAGAGGGATGACGCGGTTGCGCCGTCGGGCGGTGGCTCAGGTCGGAGGTGAGCCGCTCGACCCACTGGTCCGCCGGGGCGCGATCGTCGCCGCGGTCCTGCGCGCCTGCATCGGCGTTCTAACCCTGGCTCTCGTCGTGCTCGGCGCGGCGTTGGTGAACTAGCCGAACGATGGACCGGCTGCTTTCATCGGATAGGGCTCAGCCGGTCGGGGAGCCTCTCCTGGCAGCCTGGACGCTGCCGCTGATCGTGGCGGCGATCGCCGTCGTGATCGTCGGCGGCTTCTACCTCGGCGGGCCGGGCCTCGGCATGGCGGCAGGGGCACTCGCCGCTACCTCGATCGTGGTGATGGCGGTTCGCCACCCGCCGCGAGGACCGATCGTGCCCGCTTCCCTGCGAGATTTTCGCCACCACCTGCTGGTCGTCGTCAGCGGCGCCCTCGAGGACGAGCGGGCGATTGAGCAGATCGTCGAGGTGGCCGGAATCGGGGACGTTGACCAAGCTGAGGCGGAGGTTGTGGTCCTGGTGGCCGCTCGGCATCGGTTCCTCGACCGCTGGGCCTCCGATTCGGACCCCGCGCACGATCAGGCTCAGCGCTGTCTTGTGCTGAGCGCCGCCTCGCTGGCCAAGGCGGGCGTCGCGACCGCCGCGCGGGTGGGTGACGAGGACATGGTCCAGGCCGTAGAGGATGAGCTACGCACCTTTCCCGCCACGGAGGTGGTCCTGGTGACCGGAGCTCCCGATTGCGACGTCGCCGGCAACGCCGCGGCATCGGAACTGGATTCTCGGCTTCAAGCGGACTTTCATCACCTGATCCTCGATTCACGTCGGCCCCCCGTGGGCGGACCGGAATCGACCATCCGATGAACGACGCCGTTTGCCAGCGGGTCGATGGCTACACCTGGGCGTTCACGGCCGCAGCAGGGGCGATGATCGTCGTCGGCGGCCTGGTGGCGGCCATCAACAGTGCGGCGCCGTTTGCCCATGGTTCGTGGCTGGCCGCCTACTTGGTGTTGGTCGGTGGGGTGGCTCAGCTACTCCTGGGCGTGGGGTGTCTGGGACTGCCGGCGCCCAGGCTCTCGGCTCGGCTAAGGCGCACCCAGCTGGGACTGTGGAACGTGGGCAACGCCGCCGTCGCCAGCGGTGTGCTCGGCGACGTGGTCGGCCTGGTCGTCGCCGGGAGCCTGGTGCTGCTGGGTGCCTTAGTCGGATTTGCGGTCGGCGCCGGCCGCGCTTCTTCAAACGCGCGCAGCCGCCTGATCCTCTATCGCGTAGCGATCCTCGGTCTGGCCGGCAGCGTTGTCATCGGCAGCGTGCTCGCCAACTCATCGCCCGGGAACTGAGCTGAGCGTGGCGTCGCGCCGCGGATCATTCGCGCTCGACCCGTTCTAATTCGGATTCGAGCAGGGCCTTCAAACTGCGGAAGTCCTCCGCGCAGGCCGGGCAGCCCTCGAGGTGGGCCCGCATCCCCGGCACGTGCCCGTCTGGGTCCGAACCGGCGAGGTTCAGCTCGACATAGCGGTCCAGCTCGGCGAAGCACTCCTCACAACCGAGCTCGGGTCCAACGGGCCCGAGGAGGCGGGCCAGCACCGCCTCTCGTTTCGGCGCTCCGCTCTTGTCGCGGTCGTTCATGACGCCTCCTCTCGGGTTCCTTCGATCCCAAAGCCACGCTCGGCGAGCGCAGTTCGCAGCTTGCGCCGAGCGTCGTGCAGGGTCTTGTAGAGGGCACCGCGAGTGGTCTCCAGTCGCTCGGCGAGGACGTCGATCGGAACGTCGTTCAGCGTCACAGCGACGAGTACCTCACGCTGGTGTTCGGAAAGGGCACCCTCGATCTCCTCGCGCAGCGCCCCGAACAGCTCGGTGTCCTCGACATGGGCGCCCGTGGAGCTGGCGGGGTTGGCCAGCACCGCCCAGGCATCTTCGGCGATCGGGATCTCGCGTCCCTGCCAGGCGCGGCGCCGAACCTTCACCGACGCCTCGAGCAGGGCGAACTTGTAGGCCCAGGTCGTGAAGCGGGCTTCGCCGCGAAAGTCCCCAAGCTTCGCCAGCACCGCCAACAGGGCATCGTCGGCGCTCTGCTGTGCGAGGTCCTCCTGATCGTCGCCGCGCAGGTGCGGAAGGGAAGCCCGGCGGCGATTGATCTCAAAGCGCGCCGCCTTCAACAGCAGCGCGTGCAGCTCGATAACGGCAGCGTCTCGCCTCGGTCCGCTCGCGCCGAGCCGCTCCAGCCAGAGCCGCGAGTTGTCCTCGCCCGGCGCGGCAGAATCTCCGGCAGGAGTCTCGATCGGCATCGTCATCGTCGCTGGCGCCACGCATTGTTAGCGACCGGCGCCGTTCGATCCTTACCTCCTCCTCGCACTGAGGGCCTGAAAGCACGATTTGTCGCCGCGACGGTAAGACTCGGTGACCGGGAGACGCCAAGACAGGGACAGCCAATCATCACCAACGTTTGGAGGCCCACATGTCCAGCACTGCGACTCTCGACCCGCGCGAGGTCGGCCTGACTTCAACGACGTTCGGCGAACGCCTCAAGGGCGACCCTGCCTACCAGGCCTTTCTGCTCTTGCGGATCGCCTTCACCGTCGCGCCGATCCTCTTCGGCCTCGACAAGTTTTTCAACATCATGGTCGACTGGGAGTCTTACCTGGCGCCCTGGATTAACGACATCATTCCCGGCAGCGCGTCAACCGCGATGCACCTGGTGGGCGTGATCGAGATCATCGCCGGCATCGCCGTCGCCCTGAAGCCCCGCTATGGCGCCTACATCGTCGCGGCCTGGCTAGCCGGGATCGTCATCAACCTGCTGACCTATTCCGGCTACTACGACATCGCCCTGCGCGACTTCGGGCTGATGCTGGCTGCCCTCACCCTGGCCCGGCTGGCGAGCAAGTATGACCCGCCCGGGTTCCAGGTCAGCCTCTGAGGCTGCGAACCTAGACTGAGGCCATGTCGCTGCTCGAGCGTCTCGGCCTCGAATTACCCGTCGTCCAAGCCGGAATGGGCGGCGGGCTCTCTCGCCACGAGCTGGCGGCGGCGGTGTCTGAGGCCGGCGGGCTGGGGACGATCGCCGTCAACGGTGCCGCGTCGATCAACCGCGAGCTGGCGGCGGCGCGGATGTTGACCGGCCGGCCCCTCGCAGTCAACATCCTGCTGCCGTTCGCGCGGCGCGACTGGTTCGCCGCGGCAGCCAAGGCCGACGTCGTCGTGACGTTCTGGGGCAGGCCGCGGCGAAGGACCGCCGGCGTCTGGCTTCACCAGTGTGGATCGGTTGCAGAGGCGCGAGCCGCGCAAGCGGCTGGCGCCGACGCCGTGATCGCCCAGGGCTTCGAGGCTGGCGGTCATGTGCGCGGCACGCTGCCCGTGCTTGAGTTGCTCGAGCGAGTCAAGACCGCATTGCCGGCCGGCTACCCGGTGCTGGTCGCGGGCGGCATTGCCGAGCGTGAGGATGTGGTCCAGGCGCTCGAGGCGGGAGCGAGCGCCGCGGTGGCGGGCACCCGTTTTCTGCTCTCCGCCGAGAGCCGTGCCCACCCGGGGTACAGGCAGCGATTGCTCGAAGCGGAGGACACCATTCTCACCGAGCTCTTCGGGGCGAGCTGGCCCGCGCCGCACAGGGTCGTGGCCAATGCCGCGACGCAGCGATGGTTGGGTCGCAACCCGCGCGGACCGTTGCCGAACCGGATCCTAAATCGCCTCCTGGCGCCCGGGGCGCGCTACATGCCGTCGGGCCTACAGGCGCGAATGATCAAAGCCCAGCGCCCGAGTGGGCGGGTATTGACGCCAGCGCCACCCACCGATGACGGTCCTCCCAACTTGCTCGACGCCGGAGCGCTCTACGCGGGGGCGACGGTCGCCCGGATAACCGAGGTCAGGCCGGCGGCCGATCTTCTCCGGGCGCTGGTGCCATGAGCGGCTCGCAGTCAGAGCTCAGGCGTTTGGCGAGGTAGGCCAGCAACTCGGGATCTCGCGAACGCAGCTGGTCGATGAGCTCACCGTGGCAGGCACACAGGTCGACTACCGCCTCGCCGTCCGCGATCGACCTGGTCCGCCAGATCGCGCCATATTCCTCCCAGCGTTGGAGAGTGAGGAGCGGGGGCTCGGGCATAGGCCGACGATACGCCCCGCCATCCAGGGACAGCGAGAAGGATCCCGACGCCGTTGGAGCCGGGTCTACGTAAAGGGGCGTTATCGAGCGTTGGGGGGCTGCGATCATCGCCCGCGATGAACAAAAAAGCTCGGCAAAGGCAGTGGGAAGAAGTCGTCACAGGGCTCCCGCGCCACCTCGAGGCGCTCCTTGCCTGCAAGGTCTTAGGCCGCGGCCCGAGCCGGGAGCCACCACCGCTCGAGCACGGCGTCTACCTGTTCACCGAGGCGGGCCGCGATCTCTACGTCGGCCGCTGCGGGCTCACCGAGCGCGCGGCGAAGAAGGGAGCCGGCCACTCGAACTTCCGCACCAGGCTCGCCGGCCACACCCGTCCTTCCTCTGGCCACAACCAGGCGACGTTCGCCTGGCGCCTCACGATTGAGGCCGTCGAGGGCCGCTGGGAGGACCTGCCGACCACCCGGTCGGCGCTCGGGCGAGACAGTCGCTTCCTGCAGGAGTTCATCCGCCAGAAAGAGCGGGTCACCGCGATGGAGTTCCGGGTGGTTGCGATCCCCGACGATTTCGAGAGCTACGTCTTCGAGCCCTACGTCGCCACGATGCTCGACACCCCCTACAACTCCTGGGCGACCAGCTAAAAGCACTGGACTTCGGGCGAAGCGCGCTCTCAGCCCGACTCGCCGGCATCCTCCCGGCGCAGCTTGGTCTTGTCGCGTGCTTCGGCGACCGTCTCGCAGGTGAGCAGCAGGTCAAGCGCCGCCCAGATGCGCTGCGATGGATAGAGCTTGCCGGTACGCACCTCGGGGACGCGGATGCTTGCCGGGTCGAAGATCGTCATCCCGCCAACGTCGTCCTCGAGCACGATCCCGACTGCGGTGATGGCGGCTGCGCCCCCGATTGCACGGCAGCGGCTATCGATACCTGTGCCGATGAGGGCCGGGGCCACTCGGGGTCGCGGATCGCTCCGAGCCGGTTTCTCTACTGCCCGAAGGCCAGGCGCGGCGAGCGCGACGCCGGCTGCGAGCGCCTTCCCCAACGAGCGCTGGACCTCTTCCCCAATAGCGGCACCAGCGGCGATGCTCGTAATCCCCATCCCTGCGTCAAGCCGCTCGAGCTAATGCGCTGGCTGGTCCGGTTGGCCTGCCCGCCCGGAGGAGTCGTCCTCGATCCGACCTGCGGCTCGGGGAGCACCGGCGCGGCGAGTGTGATGGAGGGCCGGCGCTTCATCGGGATCGAGCTCGAGCGCGCCTACCTGGAGATCTCCGCCGCCCGAATTGCTCATTGGGCACCTCGCGGTGTTCGCAAGCCGAGGATCCGCCGCGCCCCTTTAGGGAGGCGAAGGTGAGCGGCGAGCCAGTCGAACAAGGTGGAGAGCTGCGGCTCTCGCCGGAGTCGATCGAGGCGCTCGCGTCGCGCCTCGCTGAGATCCTCACGACCGACGATCCGCCGCCGCCTCGCCGGCAGCTGATCTCCG
>DASZQM010000079.1:0-1704 GCA_035549645.1 Solirubrobacterales bacterium
GCCGCCCGGTCGAAGGGGGACTCGGCCTTCTCGTCGGCGATGAACTGGCCGAACTCCGACTCCTCCTCGTCGCCGACCGGCTTCTCCAGTGAGACCGGTGCCTGGGCGGAGCGCTTGATCGAGTCGACCTCCTCGGGATCGATCCCCGTGACCTCGGCGATCTCCTCCGGGGTGGGCTCGCGGCCCAGCTCGGTGACCAGCTTGCGCTCGGCGCGGCCGATCTTGTTCAGCTTCTCGACCACGTGCACCGGGATGCGGATCGTGCGCGCCTTATCGGCGAGCGCGCGGGCGATCGCCTGGCGGATCCACCAGGTGGCGTAGGTCGAGAACTTGAATCCCTTGCGGTAGTCGAACTTCTCCGCCGCGCGGACCAGGCCCAGCGTGCCCTCCTGAATCAGGTCGAGGAAGGGCAGCCCCTGGTTGCGGTAGTTCTTGGCGATAGAGACGACCAGGCGCAGGTTCGTCTCGACCATTTTCTGCTTGGCGTCGAGGTCGCCGCGCTCGATCCGCTTGGCGAGTTCGACCTCCTCCGCCGCGGTCAGCAGGCGGACCTTGCCGATGTCCTTGAGGAACAGCTGCAGGCTGTCCGTCGTCATGTCCGGTTTCAGGTCGAGCGTCGCTTTCTGGCGGCGCCGGCCTTTTTTCCCGGTATCGGCGGGCATGGCTTCCGCGGCTGCTTTCTGAGCCGGGTCCATGTCCTCGACGAGCTCGATCCCCGACTTCTCGAGGTGCCCGTATAGGTCCTCGACGTCCGACTCGTCCAGATCGACCTCCGAGACCGCAGAGGCGATGTCGCCAAAGGTCAGCACCCCGAGCTGCTGCCCGCGGGTGATGAGGCCTTTGACCTCCTCCAACTCCTGAAGCTCTGCTACCAGCATCCTGTCTTACTCGTTTCTTTGGGAAGGTGTGTTCGGTCCTGCAACTTAAACGCCGTTGCGGGCGAATAGTCGCGAAAA
The DNA here is from genome assembly GCA_035549645.1 of Solirubrobacterales bacterium. GTDB lineage: Bacteria > Actinomycetota > Thermoleophilia > Solirubrobacterales > 70-9 > VRUE01. The sequence continues at coordinate 957 of DASZQM010000079.1, forward strand.
AAATAGACCGGGCGATCCGGTCCGGGAAGCTGAATATCCTGCGCTGGCCTTAAGGGCCTGGGACGGGCGGCCTGGTTCCGCTCAAACGTCTGTTCGCATATTAGTCGCTTCAGTTTCTGAAGTCAATGCCCAAATCCATGCGTCATACCCGCCCTTGGCTGCGCGCCTTCTGGAATCGCGCCTACCGCGAGAACGTCACCGGTCTCTCGGCGATGGTCGCCTACAACCTGATGCTGGCCGTCTTCCCCTTTGCCCTGCTGGTCCTCTTCATCGGCGGCCAGGTGCTGAAGATCGGCGGCGTCGAGGCGAGCGTGATCGACGACCTGCAGCGGCTCTTCCCCAACTACGACCAGCACACCCTCGCGGACGTGCTCAACCGCATCCAGGAAAACTCGACCACGATCGGGATCGCAGCCTTCTTCGGCTCGCTCTGGATCGGCGCCTCCTTCTGGGGCGCGATGGACACCGCCTTCTGCCGCATCTACCACGTCGAGTGCCGCGGCTGGGTCGAGCAGAAGCGCTTCTCCTTCGCGATGCTCGCCGTCGTCCTGCTCTTCATCGCCGCCAGCATCTTCCTGCCGACGATGGAGAGCACGCTGGTCTCCAGCACCGACCGCCTCCCCTTCGGCCTCTCCGACATCAAGGCGATCGACACCGCGCTGCTGCTCGGCGCCGCGATCCTGATCACCTTCCTGATCTGCTGCGTGATCTTCTGGGCGGTGCCGAAGGGCCACATGCCCTGGCGCGC
>DASZQM010000080.1:0-6951 GCA_035549645.1 Solirubrobacterales bacterium
TCGCCGCCGGTTCGAGCCGGCCCAGCTTCGCCTTCGCTGCGGTTCTCTCGCTCACTCCGCCTCCTCACCGGTCAGCAGCACGAAGACGTCCTCGAGCGAGGCGGCGCGGATCACAGCGTCCGCCGGCACCGCGCCGTCGGCCGCGCGCTCGGAGCCGACGATCGCGATCGCCGGCCCGGCCGGGCGCACCGCCAGCCCCTGCTCCTCGGCGATCGCGCGCACTTCGGTCAGGCGTTCGGGCGGCCCGTAGACCTCGGCTGTGTGGGTGCCCGCGTGCGCCTCGATCAGCTCGGCCGGCGTGGCGCGGGCGATCACCTTCCCCTTGTTCACCACCGCGACCTCGTCGGCGAGGCGCTCGGCCTCCTCGATGTAGTGGGTCGACATCAGGATCGTCGTGCCGCGCGAGCGCAGGTCGTCGATCAGCGTCCAGAGCTGGGTACGGATCTGCGGGTCGAGGCCGACGGTCGGCTCGTCGAGCAGGACCACCTTCGGTTCGTGGACGAGGCCGCGGGCGAGCAGCAGCCGCCGCCGCATGCCGCCGGAGAGCTCGTCGACCGCGTCGCGGCGGCGCGCGCGTAGCCGCGCCAGGTCGAGCGCTTTGTCGACCGCGGCGCCGACGTCCGGCACGCGGTAGAGGCGGGCGAAGATCGCCAGGTTGTCTTCGACCGTGACGTCGACGTCGAGGTTGTCGAGCTGTGGGACGACGCCCATCTCCGCCCGGGCCGCCTTGGCGTCGCCAGGCAGCTCGTGGTCGAGCACGCGCAGCTCACCGGCGTCGGGAATCGCCTGCCCGGTGAGCAGGCGCATCGTCGTCGACTTGCCGGCGCCGTTGGGGCCGAGCAGGCCGAGGCAGATGCCCGTCGGCACCTCGAGGTCGAGCCCGTCGACCGCCGTGATCGGGCCGAAGCGCTTGACCACGCCGCGGAGCGCTATCGCAGAAGGCATGAGCCGATTCTCAATGATCGGCGGCGCCGGCGGCGAGCTGACGCTCCAGCTCGGCCGCCCGCTCGGGATCGAAGAGGCTGAGCGCGACCGCGGTCGAGACCGAACGCAGCAGGGAGACCGCCAGCAGGCGGGGGTCATTGGGCAATCGCTTGGTGCTCTCGGAGAGGAAGAGTTCGGCGAGCACCGGCAGCTCCCGCCCACCCGCGGTGCTGAGCACCCGCAGGATCGAGAGCGTGGCGCTGGCGTCGGAGGCGCGCTGGTTCCAGTCGGTGGGGCTGGGGGTGACGATGACCATGTGCGGTCGGGACTCGATCAGGCTGCGGGGCAGGTGTTCGGTGTCCGTCGGCAATGACTCGACGTAGTGGATACGGACGCCCGACGGTTCGGCCGTGCCGAGGTAGCGGTCAAAGGCGGCGCGCGGCGCGATCATCGTCACCGCGAAGCTCTCGGCACCGACTTCCGCCAGGTCCTCCATCAGCGCCGGCGCGCTGATGCCGCAGCCGACGATCGTCAGGCGCAGTGGCTCCCCCGCCTTGGCCGCCGCTTTCCAGGCTGCGTCGACGAGCCTGGTGAAGGGCTCGACCGAGCCGTGCTCGGCGACCCAGCTCGGCAGATTCTCCAGCGCGGGCGGCCGCGTGATCGCCAGGCGCAGCAGGGCCGAGATGGTCCGATCGGCGACGATCGCGTCCCAGTCGGAGGGGAAGAGCTCCCAGCTGGCGTCGACGTTGCGCCCGCGGCGGAAGAGCAGGCGCACCATCGGCGAGGCGTCACGCTCGCGCAGGTAGTCGAGCAGTGCGAGGCCGCTCTGGGTCACCTCGACGTCCGCCGCCTCGGCGGGGGTCGGGCCGCTGCTCGTGGCCATCAGCAGGATCGCCCGCGCCCGCTCGGCACCGGCCAGCTCGAAGCCCGAGTCGCCCGCGGTGTCGCCGAAGATCAGGTCGATCTTGAGGTCCTTGCCGCTCGCCTCTTCGAGCTCGTCGAGAATCTGGGCGCGCGAGTCGCGCGCCGACTCGGGCGCGAGCACGACGAGGCGGCGCAGCTCGGTCTCCAGCTGCGCCTCGGCCGCGGCGGAGGCGGCGACCGAGGCGAGGTCGGTGCCGCCGACGACGAGCAGGTGGTTGCTGCAGCGCACCGGCCGGTCGGCCTGGCCCAGTCGCTCCAGGGAGCTGCCGACGCTCTCGGCGACGAAGGTGAAGAGGAGGCCGACGAGGAGGACGAGGCCGGTCACCACCTGGAAGAGACCGATCGCCCTTTCCGCCGCGTCGCCGTCGTCGTGGAGGCTGGAGGGATCGAGCACGTGCAGGATCGCCTCCCAGAGCGCCTCGCCGTAGTCGTCGAACTGGTCGAGGGCGAAGTGGGCGATCGCGGCGCTGCCGAGGATCAGCACGGCGACGGCCGAGACCAGCAGCACGACGCGCCCGGTCGTCGTTTCCATCGCGCGTCTCAACATGCTGGAAGACTGACGCCTGTGCTGGACGAGCGCTGGATCAAGTCACTGCACGTGGAGACGATGCGGGAGGCCGAACTGCAGGCGGAGCGCGCGGCGCACGTGCTGTTCCAGGCCTCGACGATCGGCGCGCTGCTGGAGGGTGCCTACGACGGCGACCTCAGCTTCGCCGAGCTGGCCGAGCACGGTGACCTCGGCCTGGGCACCCTGAACGGCCTCGACGGCGAGATGATCGCGCTCGACGGCCGCTTCTACCGCGCCGACGTCGAGGGCCGGGTGGCCGAGGTGCCACCGGAGGAGCGAACGCCGTTCGCCGTCGTCATCCGGCTCGCGCCCAGCGTCGACGTCGAGATCGCCGGGGCGGGCGACCACGAGGAGCTGCTGGGGAAGCTGGACGAGCTGATGCCGCCCGGCGCCGCCTCGGCCGCGATCCGCATCGACGGGCGCTTCGAGCTGGTCCGCGCCCGCTCGGTGCCGCGCCAGAGCCCGCCCTACCGGCCACTGACCGAGGTCGTCGCCGAGCAGCACGTCTTCGAGTTGAGCAACGTCGAGGGGACGATGCTGGGCTTCCGCTTCCCCGATTACGTCGAGGGGATCGAGGTGAGCGGCTACCACCTGCACTTCGTCAGCGCGGACCGCAGCCGCGGCGGCCACGTGCTCGGCTCGCGCGCCGGCGGCCCGCTGCGGGTCCGTATCGACGCCTCCAGCGAGCTGCACGTCGAGCTGCCACCGGGGGTCGAGCTGGCCGATCCCGAGGTAGCCGCGGAGACCCACGCGGCGGTTGAGCTAGTCGAGCGCTCGAGCTAGGCGCTCGGCGAGCCAGAGGTCGCAGAGCCAGTCGGCCTGGGCGCCGCCCTTGCGGCTGACGACGATCCCCTCGGGTCCGCTCTCGACCTTCAGCTTCCGCGACCCGACCGAGAACCGGTTGCAGGGCTCGCTCACTCGCACCTCGCTCTCGTTTGATCCGAGCCGCGCCGTGACCTGACGGCCGTGGCGTTCGCCGCTGAGCACGAGCGCTCCGTGGACCTTTGGGCCGACCCGGCCGGTGGTCGCTTCCCGTATCTCGATGTCGACCTGGGGACGCTCGGTCAGCTCGAAGCCGAGCGGCGCCATCGCCGCTCCGACCTGCTCGTAGGCGCTGTCCACCTCTCCGCCCGGGGCCAGCGCTCGCAGGCTGCCGTAGATCGCCGCGATCGCGATCAGCGGCCCGCCGATCAGCAGCGGCACGAAGCTTTCGGTGAGGTAGATCGCGGGAACGGTGAGGAGGATCAGCAGCATCACGATCCAGCCGAGGTGCTGGCTGCGCCGGGCCGAGTCCCACATCGATCCGCGTGCCCTGATTGCCGCATCGTCGATCGGCTTGACCACGAGTGCCGCCCAGAGCTGCTGTTCCTCCATCGTCGTCGGGTTCTCGATCGCGCCGCCGCCTTCGGCAACGGCTCGCTGCACCGCCTTCGCATCCCCGCTCGCCACCCGGTTGAGGTCAGAGCGCTGGAGCGCGAAGAGGACGACGACGAAGAGGGCGATGACCCCGAAGATCAGCGCCAGCGTTCCCTTCGGATTGGCGCCGCCTTCGCCGTTGAGCGCGATCGCCGCGATCGCGATGGCAACCACGACGATCCCGAGAAGGCCGAAGAGGCCGGAGCGTTTGAACCCGCCGCTCAACACCCGCGCCAGCCTAACCCGCTCAGCAGCGGCGATAAAGGACCCACGAGTCGTTGGCGGCGACCCGTTCGAAGCCGTGCGGCACGTTCAGCTCGAAGCTGGTCGGGTCGTTGGGGTCGAGGATGAAGTTGTGGATGACGAAGGGGCTGGCGGGCTTGAGGAAGTAGCCGCGCCGCGGCACGCCTTCCTCGCTGGCGCTGACGACGTCGGTCGGCTTGACGTCGAGGTTGAAGGCGAGCCGCGGCACGGCGCGGTGGTTGGGCACGGCGATCGGGCCGCAGAGCGGCTTGGCGAAGGCGCCCGAGTCGGCGAGGTCGCTGAGGTCGCGCTCGATCGTCCCCTGGTCGGCGAGGTCGCTGTGCACGGTCGAGTCGAGGTCCCACTGGTTCGGCAGCCAGAGCACGAACATGAGGACGACGACGCCGGCGAAGACCTGCCAGCCGCGCCGCCAGGGATGCCCGGCGTCGAGCAGGCGCCAGCCGAGCAGGCCGACGGCGACGAAGATCGCCAGGATCGCGCCGCCGAGCATCGTGTAGCGGGCGATGATCGCCAGGCCCGCCGCGGCGAGCAGGGCGAAGGCGCCGAAGGCGAGGACCAGCGCGAAGAGGCCGAGCGCCGAGCGCTTGCGCAGGAAGGCGAAGCCGAGGGCGATGCCCCCCGCCGCGCCGACCATTCCCGGCCATTGCATCACTTCGCCTAGTGCCCGCGGCCCCCAGAGGACGAGGTCGACCGGCCCGGTGTGGCGCTTCAACGTCTCGACCGTTTCCTGGGTGCCGGTCAGCGAGTAGAGGAAGTTGCCGGTCGTTATCCCGTCGAACAGCACCCAACAGATCGGTGCGGCGAGCGCCAGGGCGATCAGCCCGAGACCACGGGGGGAGACGAGGATGCCCCTCGCCCGGACAAATGCCGGTCTAATTAGACCGGCATTTTGAGTATCCGCCCGTTCGAGGGGCATCCTCGCCTCCTCTCCAGGGCTTTCCGGCGAACGCTCGGGAGTCAGCGCCAGATAGCCCAGGTAGGCAACGGAGAACAGCCAAGCCTCAGGGCGGAGCAAGCCCGCGAGAGCGAGCAGCGCGAGCACCGGCCAGCCCGCTCGGGGCTTGCGAGTCTCGATGACGAGCGCGCCGAGGACGAGGGCGATGTAGGGGACGTCGACGTAGGCGCGCAGGCCGTTGGAGAGGAAGGGGGCGCGGGTGAGGACGATGGCGGCGGCGACGGCGCCGATCGGGCGGTCGAACCAGAGCGAGCCGAGGCGGTAGACCAGGTAGCCGACCAATGCCAGCGAGACGTAGGCGACGATCATCGTCACCGTGATCGCCCCGTCGCCGAGCGGCGTCGTCACCGCGCCGAGCAGGTCGGCCAGCGGGTGCGGCGTGGGGGGCAGGGCGGCGCCGTAGTCCGGGCTGACCCCGTGCGCCAGTTCGCGTCCCCAGACCAGCGCGTAGATCGTGTCGTAGTTGGGGAAGCCGAGCGGGAAGACGATCAGCAGCGCGGCGCCGATTCCCGCCACCCAGGCGAGGGGAACCAGCCAGTTGCGGGTCCGCTGCGGCACCGGCGCACGGTATCGGTGCCCGCCCCGGTCACGGTGCAACGTTTTCCGGTCGCTCCAGCACCGAAAAGCGTTGCACTGCCCGGAAGGGCGACCTCGGCACGCGGATACACTGAGCCCAGTGCCGCCCTCGAGCGACTCGATCTCCCTCTATCGCCGCCACCGCCCTGGTTCCTTCGACCAGGTCGTGGGCCAGCAGCACGTCGTGCGCACGCTGCGCAACGCGGTCGAGCAAGGCAAGGTCCACCACGCCTACCTCTTCGTCGGCTCGCGCGGCACCGGCAAGACCTCGATGGCGAAGATCCTCGCTCGCTCGCTCAACTGCGAACGCGGCGGCCCGACCGTCACCCCCTGTGGCGAATGCGAATCGTGCGTGACGATCGCCGGCGGCACCTCGATGGACGTGATCGAGATGGACGCGGCCTCCAACCGCTCGGTCGACGACGTCCGCGACCTGCGCGAGCGGGTCGCCTACGCGCCCACCGGCGGCCGCTGGAAGGTCTACATCCTCGACGAGGCGCACATGCTGACCAAGGAGGCATGGAACGCCTTCCTCAAGACGCTCGAGGAGCCGCCGCCGAACACCGTCTTCGTCCTAGCCACCACCGAGGCGCACAAGGTGATGGCGACGATCGCCGACCGCTGCCAGCGCTTCGATTTCCAGCGCCCCTCGCTGGAGCAGATCTCCGAGGTCCTGCAGCGGGTCTCCGCGGCGGAGGGAATCAGCGCCGACGACGCCGCCGTGGCGATGATCGCCCGCTCCGCCTCGGGCAGCTTCCGCGACGCGCTCGGCACGCTCGACCAGCTGGTCGCCTTCGGCGGCAACGAGGTCAAGCTCGAAGACGTGCTCGAGCTGCTCGGCGCGGCCGACGCCGAGCTGCTCTTCGAGGCCGTCGACGCGGTCGCCGCCGAAGACCCCAAGGGGGTACTGCTCGGGGTCGAGAAGATGGCCCGCTCGGGCCGCGACCCCGCCCAGTTCGCCCGCGACCTGCTGGCGCACCTGCGGCACCTGCTGGTGACGCAGACGGTCGGCGAGGTGCCGAACACCTTTGTGGTGACCGCGACCGACTCGGAGCGCTTGGCGGCTCAGGCAAACGCTGTGGGACCAGCCACGCTGGTCCGCACCATCGACGAGCTGGCGAACGCGTTGGCCAACGTGCGCGAGGGCGACGATGCTCGCATGGCTGTCGAGATCGCGCTTCTGAAGGCGGCGCGGCCGGATTTGGATCCGTCGACCGAGGGGTTGCTGCGGCGGATCGAGAGACTTGAGGAAGGTGGGACGAATGCGGCTCGGGCCGCGGGTCCTGTCACCGCAGGGGACCCCCCACCGCCTCCGGTAGCTGAA
>DASZQM010000081.1:0-2468 GCA_035549645.1 Solirubrobacterales bacterium
CTCCTTGGCGAAGACGAGCCGCTCGAGAGAGCGACCGATCAGCGGGTCGATCGCCTCGCAGGCGGTGTCGAAGGCCTCGCGGTAGGCGGGATAGGTCTCATGGAGCTCGGAGCCCATGCCCGGGCGTTGGGAGCCCTGGCCGGTGAAGAGGTAGGCGAGGGAAGGCTCGGCCCGGGTTACTCCCGTAGGAAGCTCGCCAGGTCGACCCGCGGCCAGGTCGCGGAGCTCGTCGAGGACCTGCTCGCGCTGGCGGCCGACGATCGCCGCTCGCCGCTCGAGCTGGGCACGGGTCATCGCCAGTGAAGCGGCGACGTCGGGAAGACCGAGCTCCGGGTTCCCCTCCAGGTGGTCCGCGAGCCGCGCTGCCTGCTCGCGCAGCGCCGGGCGGGATGCCGCCGACAGCAGCAGCGGCAGAGCCCCGGGCTCGACGCCTTCCCCGCCTTCGAACTTCCCTTCCTTACTACTCCGGCCATCCAGATCGTCCGCCGCGAGATCGGAGAGAACCACGTGGCAGTTCGTGCCGCCGACGCCGAAGGAGCTGACCCCGGCGAGCAGCGGCCGCTCGGGATGTGGCCAGGTCCCCCGCTCCGCCTGCACCCGCAGGCCGAGCTCGTCGAAGGGGATCGCCGGGTTGGGGCGCTCGAAGTTGAGGCTCGCGGGGATCTCGCCGCGCTCGATCGAGAGGGCCGCCTTGATCAGCCCGGCGATGCCGGCCGCCCCCTCCAGGTGACCGATGTTCGTCTTCGCCGAGCCGACCGGCAGGGCGTCCTCGCCGCTGCGACCGGCACCGAGCACCGCGCCCAGCGCCGCCGCCTCGATCGGGTCCCCGACCCGGGTGCCGGTGCCGTGCAGCTCGACGTACTGGACGTCGGCGCGGCGCACCCCGGCGCGCCTGTAGGCGCTCCTGATCATCGCTTCCTGGGCCGCCCGGTTGGGCGTGGTCAGGCTGGGGCCGCCGCCGTCGTTGTTGACCGCGCTGCCGCGGATCACGCAGTGGACGCGGTCGCCGTCGGCCAGCGCCGCGGCGAGCGGCTTGAGCACGACGATGCCGCCCCCCTCCCCGCGGACGAAGCCGTTGGCGCGCGCGTCGAAGGTGAAGCAGCGCCCGTCAGGGGAGAGACCGCCGACCCGCGCGGCGGCCAGTGCACCACGCGGGTCGAGGTTGAGGTGGACGCCCCCTGCCAGCGCCACCCCACTCTCCCCTCGGCGCAGGCTCTCGCAGGCGAGGTGAACTGCGACCAGCGAGGCCGACTGGCCCGCGTCGACGGTCAGGCTGGGACCGCCCAGGCCGAGCGCGTAGGAGACCCGGTTGGCGATGATGCTGCGGTGCAGGCCGGTGATCGTGTGGCGGCCGACGGCCTCCTCGCCGCGCCGGTCGAGCAGCTGGGCGTAGTCGCCGGCGATCGCCCCCAGGAAGACTCCTGCGGACGCCTCGGCGAGCGAGCCGGGAACGATACCCGCGCTCTCCAGCGCCTCCCAGGCGAGCTCGAGCGCGAGCCGCTGCTGCGGGTCCATCGCCGCCGCCTCGCGCGGCGAGATGCCGAACAGCTCCGGGTCGAAGCGATCGACGCCGTCGAGGAAGCCGCCGAGGAGCGCCCCGGGCTCTTCCCTCAGAGCCTCCTCGTCACCCCCGCCCGCGAGCTCCCAGCGCTCGCGGGGGAGCTCGGAGATCGCGCTCCGGCCGCCGGCGAGCAGCTGCCAGTAGGCCTCGGGGTCAGGGGCGTGCGGAAGCCGGCACGAGATGCCGACAACCGCAATCGATGAGCCACCCCCAGAGGCTCTCGTCATCACACCCCTCCCTAAAGGCCTGATTCACAAGTGCAGCGAAAACACCTTAGTTCGAGACTGTGCGCGCACCCAAAAAACCGGTGCTTCTAGGAAGCGGGCACGGCGATCGCGCTCAGCACCAGGCCCTCAGCCGCGAGCCAGCGACCGGAGAAACCGCCGAGTCTGCGCCCGTCCACGAGCGGCCCTGGCACCAGCAGGCGGGCGCTGAAGGTGCGCTGCTCGCGGTCGACGGCGACGCTGGCGTCCTCGAAGCCCAGCCAACTTCCCGTCAGCGGGAACCAGGCCTTGTAGACCGACTCCTTGATGCTGAAGAGCAGGCGGTCCCAGCTCGTGGCGGGGTCGGCCGCGGTCGCGGCCTCGATCCAGCGCCGCTCCTCCGCCAGGGCGACGTCGCCCAGGACGCCGGCCGGGAGCGCGTCGTCGGCCTCGGCGTCGACCCCGATCGTGAGCCACTCGCTCGCCGCCGCGACGGCGGCGGCGCGGTAGCCCGTGCAGTGGGTGATGGCGCCAACCACCCCCTGCGGCCAGAGCGGCTCGCCGCGGGGACCGGCTGGGATCGCCTGCGCCGCCAGCCCCAGCCGCGCGAGCGCCTCGCGGGCGCAGGCGCGGGCGGTGACGAACTCGCGGCGGCGCTTCTCGACGGCGTTGCCGAGCGCCGCCTCCTCCTCCGGGAACAGCTC
>DASZQM010000082.1:0-3146 GCA_035549645.1 Solirubrobacterales bacterium
GCGGCTCGCGCCGAGCAGCTGCCGGCCGTGCTCTCCGTCCTCGACGAGGCGCGGGCCCGGCGGGGGATGACGCTGATCGTCGCCAGCCACGACCCGGTCCTGGGCGAGCACACCGACCGCGAGGTGCGGATGGTCGACGGCCGGATCGTCGCCGGCTAGAAGCGGCCGAGCATCTCGGCGGGCGGGCGGCGGGAGACGCTCCAGGCGGGATAGAGGCCGCCCAGGATCCCGATCGCGAGGCCGACCAGCATGCCGCGCGCGAGGCCCCAGGCGGTCAGCTCAGGCGTGACAAAGTCGCCGGCGCCGAGCAGGCCGACGATCAGGCGGCTGATCAGGACGCCGGCGAGGATGCCGATCCCGGCGCCGAGCAGGCCGACGCCGGCCCCCTCGCCGAGCAGGATCCCGGCCACCTGGCGGCGGCTCCAGCCGATCGCCGAGAGCAGCGCCAGCTCGCGGCGCCGCTCGAGCACCGCCATCGCCATCGTGTTGGTCACCGCGATCGCGCCGAGGATCAGCGCCAGGGCGGCGATCACCACCACCGCCTTGGTCACGATCTCGAAGCTGGGGTTGGCCCGCGCCGCCTCGCCGGGGTTGGAGATCGCCATCGTGCCGGGGACGGCGCGGGTGATCTCTTCGGTGACGGTTTCCGCCGCGGCGCTCGGCTCGAGCACGACGGCGACCGTGGTCACGCTCCTCGGGCGGCCGGCAAGCTCGCTGGCGGCGGCAAGCGGGATGACGACGCCGGCGTCCTCGAAGGCGACGCCGCTCTCGTAGACCCCGCTCACCGGGAAGCGCTCGCCGCCAAGGACGACCTCGTCCCCGGGGCCGACGCCTTCGCTGTCGGCGAACGCGCTGCCGACCATCGCCTCTCCTGGCCCCGAGTCGCGCCCCGCGGTGAGCACGAGGCGGCGCTGGACGAAGCTGTCGCGGCGGACGCCGAAGACGAGCGCCGAGGGGGAGGCCGGCATGGCGTCGGTGACGAGCTGGATCGGCGCCGCGTCCTCGACGCCCGGCTGTTCGCGCACCCGCTCAACCGTCGACTCGGGCAGGACCGATGCGGTGGGGTCGGCGACCCCGTCCTGGAAGATGCCGAGGCTGGCGCCGCCGAGGTGGCTGAGCCCGCCGACGCTCTGCTTTAGCCCCTGGGTCAGGGCCAGGAGGGCGACGATCGTCGCCACGCCGATCGCGATCCCGGCCGCGGTCAGCGCCGTGCGGCCCGGGTTGCGCACCAGGTTGAGCCCGATCAGCCCGGTCATCCACGCTCCCGGGAAGCCACGGGCGTCGGGCTCACGGCGAGACCTGGGTGCCGGCCTCGCCGCGCACGACCTCGACGGCATCGTCGAGCCCGCCGATCGCCGCCCGGCGCCCCGTCGCCTCGGCGAAGCGGCAGGCCGCCTCGACCTTGGGGGCCATCGAGCCGGCGGCGAAGCTGTGCCGGCGCAGCTCGGCGGGGGTGACGCGGCCGAGCGGGCGCTCCTCGGCGCCGCCCCAGTCGAGGTGGACCGCGCCGACGTCGGTCAGCATCACCAGCACGTCGGCTTCCAGGCGCCGCGCCAGCAGCGAGGCGGTGAGGTCCTTGTCGACGACCGCCTCGACCCCGAGCATCGCGCCGTTGCCGTTGAAGGTGACCGGGATGCCGCCGCCACCGGCGCAGATCACCAGCACCCCGGCGTCGATCAGCGTGCGCAGGCTGCGCAGCTCGACGATCGCCTGCGGCTCGGGCGAGGGGACGAGGCGGCGGAAGCCCTCGCCGTCGGGGCCGATGCTCCAGCCCCGCTCCAGCGCCAGCTGCTTCGCCTGCTCGGCCTCGTACAGCGGGCCGATCGGCTTCGAGGGCGCCTTGAAGGCAGGGTCCTCGGCGCTGACCACGACCGCGGAGAGGATCGTGACCAGGTCGCGCTCGGGCAGCTCGTTGCGCAGCGCCAGCTCCAGCATGTAGCCGACCATGCCCTCGCTCTCGGCCCCGAGCACGTCGAGCGGATAGGGCGCCACCGGCTCGTAGCTCTCGCTCTGCAGCGCCAGCAGGCCGACCTGGGGCCCGTTGCCGTGGGTGAGCACGACTTCGTGCTCGCTCGCGACCGCCGCCAGGGCCCGCGACGCTTTCGCCACGTTGTCCTGCTGAGCGCGCACCTCGGCGGGTTCCCCGCGCCGCAGCAGCGCGTTTCCGCCCAGGGCTATCAGTGCTCTCATGCCGCCAGGGTCGCCGACCGGCGCCAGCTCTTCATCGGGCCAAACCCACACAGAGACGTGCGGATCGCACCGGCCCCACACGTGGCAGACTGCCCAGCGAGCGAGCCGATGGAGGGCACCGAGCAGATCACCGTGGTCCTGGCCGACGATCACAACCTGATCCGGGCCGGCCTGCGCAGCATGCTCGAAGAAGAGGCCGACCTGCGGGTAATTGGCGAGGGGGCCGACACCGCCGCCGCCGTCAAGCTCACCCAGGACCGCCGCCCCGACGTGCTCGTGCTCGACCTGCAGATGCCGGGAGCCGATCCCGCGCGCGACATCGAGGGCCTGCGCGAGGGCGTGCCGGCGACCGCGATCGTCGTGCTGACGATGCAGAGCGACCCGCGCAGGGCGCGCGAGCTGCTGCGCGCCGGCGCCGCCGGCTACGTGCTCAAGCAGGCGGCCGAGCGCAAGCTGACCGAGGCGATCCGGATCGCCGCCGGCGGCGGCGCCTACGTCGACCCCGAGCTGGGCGGGGCGATGGCCAAGCTCGAGGCCGACCCGCTCGACGACCTCGGCGAGCGCGAGCGCGAGCTGCTGCGGCTGCTGGCCCTGGGCCACACCAACCGCGAGATCGGCGAGCAGCTCTTCCTCAGCGTGCGCGCGGTCGAGGTCAACCGCTCCAAGCTGCTGGAGAAGCTCGGCATCTCCTCGCGCCCGGAGCTGGTCCGCTTCGCGATCGACAACGGGATCGTCGAGTCGGGCGGGGACTGATCGGCACGCGGGCGGCGATCTCGGTGCCGTCGCCGTCGGCCGAGCGCAGCTCGATCTCGCCGCCGAGCAGCTCGATCCGCTCGCGCATGCCGAGCAGGCCGCGGCCGTCGCCGGTCGAGCCCGGGTCGAAGCCGTCGCCGTCGTCCCTGACCGTTATCTGGACCTGGCGGTCGACCAGCCTGGCCGAGACGCCGGCCCTCGAC
>DASZQM010000083.1:0-12013 GCA_035549645.1 Solirubrobacterales bacterium
TCGAGCCGATCCACGGCCGCGGCGCCGAACGCGCCGGGACGAGACGAGAATGGCTCGCCGTCGAGGGTGCAGCGGTGAAGCACCTTGACCGCGTCGGCAAGCTTCCATCCCTCGCGCGAGCCGATCAGGGCGCAGGGAAAGGCGACCGCGTGGAAGGCGACCTCGCCGCTCGGCATGAACTGGACGCAGCGCACGTCCTCGCTCGCGCACCACCAGCGGCGCCAGGCGCCGGGGTCGCCGCCGGCCTCGGCCCATTCGCGGGTGGCGCCGATGCAGGCGATCGGGTTGCCGAATCCGCTGTCGTAGGCGACGCCCCCAAAGCCGGTCCTGTCGACCGGCACCCCACCGGCGAGCTGGCGGGTGATGACGCGGTCCCGCACACCCTCCCCGAGCCACCCCTGCGGGACGGGGAGCCGAGCGCGCAGCTCCACCGCCAGGCGCGACTGCAGGAAGATCAGCTGCCCGCCCTCACGCTCCTCGACGTAGCCCTCCTGCTCGAGCCGCCGCGCGAGGTAGCGGGTCTGCTGGGCGCTCAGCGGCGAGGACCCGGATCCGAAGGCGTCGAGTGAGAGGCCGAGCCTCGCTGCCAGCCTCGCCTCCGCCGCATGCGAGTCGCTGCGGTGCTCGTGGCCAGCGCAGACGAAGAGGACCTCCTCGCCCCGTGCCCGCAGGAACCGGCAGTAGGCGTCAGCTGGCAGCAGCGAGCTCGCCAGGCTCTCGACCGAGCCGGCTCCGCCGCTGCGAGACAGTGCGCTAGTGACCAGGTGACGAGACATCCACGCGAGCAATTCTGCGCCGCAAATGTGTGTGTGAGTGTCTCCATATGGGACATGCGGGTGGTGAAACCGCGCCCCTTGGGACATCACACCTACCGACTCTGGAAAAACCGGGTCAACAGTTACTTTTCGGCCGATGAGCCTCTGGGACACGTTCCTGTCGCCGCGCACGCTCACCCGCGACACCTGGCAGTGGAACGGCGTCGAGTTCCGCCGCCGCACCTACGGCGACGGGGTGGCGGCGGCCCGGCACGCAGCGGCCGGCCTGCGGCGGCGGGGCGTGCGCGCCGGCAGCGTCGTGGCGCTGGTGATCACCAACGGCCCCGACGCGATCTCCTGCGTCGGCGGCGCCTGGTTCGCCGGCGCCAGGGTCGCCTCGCTGCCGATCATCGCGCGCGGGATGACCGTCGACGGCTACGTGGCACAGCTGCGCGGGCTCTGCCGGCTCCTCGGCGCCGAGTGCCTCGTCGTCGAGGACCGCTTCCTGGGCTTCCTCCCCGAGGACGCCGATCTCGGCGTCGAGCTCGTCGGCTGCCGCGGCCTGCTCGAAACGGCGGCGATGGCCGACGTCTCGCCGCCAGCGGAGACAGAGACCATGTTCATCCAGTTCTCCTCGGGAACCACGAGCGAACCCCGCGGCGTCGAGCTGAGCGGCGCGGCGATCGAGGCGCAGCTGGCGACGCTGTCGGCCGAAGCCGAGATCGACCCCGAGCGCGACCGCGGCTACACCTGGCTGCCGATGTCTCATGACATGGGCTTCTTCGGCTGCTCCCTGCTCGCCTGGTACAGCGGCATCCCCGGGGTGATGGCGACCCCCGAGCGTTTCCTCGGCGCCCCCCGCACCTGGTTCGACGACTGCGCCGAGTTCGGCGCGACGCTTACCTCGGCGCCCCCGTTTGCGCTCGACGTAGCCGCCCGCGCCGAGCGGGTGCGCTCGAGCGGTAAGCCCCTACGGCTGCGCCAATGCCTGATCGGCGCCGAGGAGATCCTCTGGCCGACGCTGGAGAACGCGCTGGACGCCTTCGGTCCCCGCGGGCTGAAGGCCACGACCCTGACCCCCGGCTACGGCCTCGCCGAGGCGGTCCTGGGCGTAACCGGCGAGCGCCTCGGCGCCGCGCCCTCGTTCCTCGACGTCGACGGCGAGGCGCTCGCCGGTGGCCGCGTCGAGACGGTCGAGCCGGGCCATCCCGCCGCGCGCCGCCTGGTCTCCAGCGGCGAGGCGCTGCCGGGCGTAACGGTGAAAATCGACCCGCGGGGCAACGAAATAGTGGTCAACAGCCCGAGCCTCGGCACGGGGTACTTCGGCAACGAGAAGCTGAGCGCCGAGCGCTTCGCCGGCGGCGCGCTGCGCACCGGCGACACCGGCTTCCTGCACGAGGGCAAGCTCTTCGTCAGCGGCCGCAACGACGATCTGCTGACGGTGCGGGGACGCAACGTCTACGTGCAGGAGACCGAGCGGAAGCTGGGCGAGGAGCCGGCCCTCTTCATGGGCAACTGCGCCATCGTCGACCTCCCCGATGGCGCCCGGCAGCGCATCGTGCTGGTCGCCGAGCTCGGCGAGCGGCAGGTGGACACCCAGCAGCTGGCGCTGCGACTGAACCGGCTGACCCTCGAGAGCTGCGGCATCGCGATCGACGACTTCCTCTTCCTCGAGCGGGGCACCTTCCCCAAGACCCCCAGCGGCAAGGCGCAGCGCTACCGCTGCCGGCGGCTCGCAGCGGTAGCCGAGGTCGGGACCAGGGTCGCGCTCGGCGCCGGTGCCGGCGCCTGACCTCCACTAGTCGACGGATATCTCTTCGCCGCAGCGCGGGCACTTCACCATCGGCTGGGAGCACTCCTCCCCTTCCCCGGCCCCATCCTCCTCACCCTCGCCGGCGGCCCGTTCGGCCTTGCGCGCGACCCGCAGCATCGTGCGCAGGTCCGACACCGACCAGCGGTGCTGGGTGGCCTGATCCAGCCAGCGGTCCTGCTCCTCGGGATCGAGCGCGGCAAGGGTCTCGTGATGGCTCCAGGAGAGGTTCTCCCGACGTCGGGAGACCGCGAAGCGGGTGGCGACGTAGACCATGTTCATCAGGGTCTGCGGGTCATAGCCGCTGATCTTCGAGGCCCGCGCGTAGCGCTCTCCGAATTTCCGGTTGCCGTAGGCGATCCAGTCGCCCAGGAGCCACTGGATGTTCCTGCCGACCGAGCCGATGCGCCTGCCGACCGCGGCCCATTCGCGCGCGTCCAGCTCGTCGCTGGGCGTCCAGGCTACGTGCCGGACGGCGAGCGGCCTGGCGGCCGGTGCCGGCCGGGCCTCGCGGGTGGCGACCAGCGGAGTCACTGGGCGCCCACCCTCTCCCCCGGCGCGATCCCTTCGCCCTGGTCTCCCTGCCACTCGCCGATGTGATCCCGCTCCGTCATTCGCAACCTCCCCGTTTGCAGCTCCCAGACGATCCAACCAGGGCCGTAGCGGGCGGCGGCGATCCATATGGTCAATGCGCGCACGGGGTTTCATCCCCCCTGTCCAATGCACACTTACTTTTTAGTACTAATAAATTTCTAGAGCATTTCGACCGGCGCCGCAGAAGCGCGTCACGCCTCGAGCTCGTCGATTTGAAGGGCGACGTGGAGCTCGGCGTGGCAGCTGTAGAGGGGCCGGCCGAGCGTCTCCTCGACCGCTCGTATGCGCCGCTGGACCGTGTGCCTGGTGACGCCGATCGCCGCCGCAGCGGCGGCGGCGTTGCCGCCGGTGATCAGGTACGCGCGCAGCGCCTCGAGCAATTTCTGGGCGTTGGCGTGGCGCTTGAGGGGGGTCAGGTACCCGTCGAGCAGCGACCTGGACAGGGTCTCGTCTCGCATCACGCCGACGCGGAGGACGACGTTGCGCCCGCGAACGAGCCGCTGGGGCGCCTGCAGCATCGCCTGCAGAGCAACCTTGGCTTCGCGGTGGCTGAGGCGCCAGCCATCGAGCCCGAACCGTGGCTCGCCGATTGCCGCCGAGACCTCTGCGGGCATGTTGTCCACCAGGAACCTTTCCAGCTTCCTGGCGCTCGGCTGGCGGGCGCTGCTCAGCCATGCCCAGGTGGTCTCCTCGTCGCGAACCGCGTGCAGCAGGCGGCGGCCCAGCCGCTCAGCCCAAGTCTGCACGGCCAGCTCGGTACTCGGCCCCCGCAGGATCAGGGCAACGTGCCAGCTGTCGAAGTCGTAGTCGAGGTCGGCCGGGCCGAGCGGGCTGTCGTCCTGGGCGAGCCGGGCGATCCGGTCGGCCCTTCTCCTGCTCGGAGAGCGCGCCGAGCGGGTGTGCTCGTCCTTGTACTCGTCGGCAACCAGGGCCAGCAGGCGGTCGGCGTGGGGCGCCTGTTCGGCCAGGACCCGCCCCAGCACCCGGCTGGGGATTCCTTCCGTCTCGACCAGGATGAACTCCTCCAGCGCTTTGTTGCCGGTGGCGTGACACCTCAGCACGAGGTCCAGGCTCACACCCGCCCGCGCCGCGCGGCGCGCCTGCCTGACGACCGTGGGCGGAACCGGCAGCGACGATTCCCCACCCTTCTCGATGCCTTCGACGCCGTAGCGGACGGCCCCGGCGACGGCGCTGTGCAGGCCGGCCGCGTAGGCCGGGTCGGAGCCGGCGACGGGGTCACCGAGGTCGTCGATCCTGGCCAGGATCACGGTCTCGATCTCACGGCGGCGCGCCCGCAGGCGGCCGGCGAGTTCGGTGCGAATCGCGTCCGGCAGCTCCTCCGGGCTCTTCACGAGCCCGGCCAGCTGGCGAGTGCACCCTGCATCACCGCTCTGCTGCACCCTCTCTCCTCCCGCCACTCGTATAAGGCGCCCGGACCGTATCCAGCCGCAGAGCCCACCCGCAAGAAAAAGCTGCTGCCGGCCGAGCCGTCAGCTACCCGAACCGCACCCTCCGACCCACCCCACGCCGCTCACCGCCCACATGGATCACCTCACCTCGTTCTCACCCTGAAAGGATCGATACCGCGATGCTCACAGATCGCCTCCCGGCGTCGGGAGGCCGATAGTCGTGTCAAACAAATGGACTAGTAACTTTTGTTCCACTAAGTCTCAGCGGACTCGTTACTGGTAAGTGTGTCAGTGACGCACGATTTTCCATGAGTCCAGCCCACCCCTACGCTGGCTGCAGTGCTGAAAGTCAGGGGGGTCCACAAGAGCTATGAAACCGTCAGGGCGCTGGACGGCGTCGACCTCGACGTCGAGCGCGGCGAGATCGTCGCCCTCCTGGGACCGAACGGCGCCGGCAAGTCGACCCTCGTCTCGGTCGTCGCCGGGCTCTGCCGGCCGGACCAGGGTGAGATCCGGCTGAACGGCATCGACACCCGCGCCCATCCCGGCCTGGCGCGGCAGCAGGTCGGCCTCTCACCGCAGGAGACGGGGATCTATCCGATCCTCTCCGTCCGCGACAACCTGCGCTTCTTCGGCGAGCTCGCGGGCCTGCGCAGGCCCGAGCTCGAGCGCCGGATCGAGGAGGTGGCCGCGGCGTTCTCGCTCGGCGGCCTGCTCGGCCGCCAGGGCCGCAAGCTGTCCGGCGGCGAGGCGAGGCGCTTGCACACGGCGATGATCGTCCTGCAACGCTCGCCCCTCCTCCTCCTCGACGAGGTGACGGCCGGGGTCGACGTACAGGCGCGCAAGCAGCTCCTCGACCTGATCGGCGCCCTGGCCGGGCGCGGATCGGCGGTGCTCTATTGCACCCATTACCTGCACGAGATCGAGGCCCTGGGCGCGCAGCGGGTGGCGATCCTGCTCGAGGGCCGGGTGGTGATCGCCGGCTCGGTTGCGGAGCTCGTCGGCGCCTTAGGTGGCTCCTTCGTCGAGCTCAGGTTCGACCGCCAGCCCGCCGGCCTCGACCTGCCGCCGGGTACCGTGGCCGTTGAGGAGAACGTGCTCCGCGTGCCGGCCGAGGGCTCCCCGGCGGTCGCCGCGGCCGAGCTCGCCGGCAGGCTGGACCGGTCCGGGGCGACGCTGCGGGAGATCAAGCTGGTGCAGCCGAGCCTCGAGAGCGTCTTCCTCTCGGTCACCGCCGGCACCTCCAATGGGGGCCCGCCGTGAGCCTGGGACGCGTCGCCGCGATCGCCAGGCAGGACCTGCGGATCCTCCGCACCGACCTGATGGCGATCGTGCCGCTGATCGTGCTGCCACTGGTGGTGATGCCGTTCCTGCGCCCCGCCTTCCGGGCAGCCTTCCACTTCGGCGGCCTGCACCGGGCCACCGGCGCCGAGCAGGTGGTCCCCGGGATGGCGGTCACCTTCGGCTTCTTCCTGGTCATGAACACCAGCAGCAGCTTCTTCCGCGAACACATGTGGAGGACCTGGGACCGGCTGCGAGCGAGCGCGGCGGGACCGGCCGAGATCATGCTCGGCAAGCTGGTCACGCCGCTGGTCGAGTTCGCGATCCAGTTCGTCGTCCTCTTCGGGCTGGCGGGCGCCCTGATGGACCTGCACGTGCGGGGATCGTGGCTGGGGCTGGGCGCCGTCGGCTGCGCCTTCGCCGTCTTCCTGGTCACCACCGGGGTCGCCGTCACCGCGATCTGCCGGACCTACATGCAGGCGACCGCCACGGTCACCGCCGGCGCCCTCGTCATGGCCGGCTTCGCCGGCGCCCTCGTCCCCTTCGCCCTGCTGCCGCCCTGGGCGCAGGCGGTCTCCCCGCTGGTGCCGAGCTACTGGGCGATGCAGGGCTACAAGCACGCGATCTTCGGCGGCAAACCCGTGCTGCTGCCGGTCCTGGCGCTGCTCGGCTTCGCGCTCCTCTCCGGCCTCCTCGCCGCCGCCCGCTTCCGCTTCGACGACCACAAGCTCGGGCCGACCTGAAGGTCGCTCGCCGCCGGGACGTGGTTTCGGAATCCCTGCACCTGACTGTTATCAAGGGCCGATGAGCCCGGGGTTCGAGTCGAGCGAGATGGCCGCGGTCCGCGCCCTGGTCGCCGAGATGTCCCCGCTCGGGATCGCCGAGGCGGAGCCGCACACCGCCCTGGTCGCGGAGCTCGGCTTCGACTCCCTCGGCCTGGTCGAGCTGCTGATCGTGATCGAGGACCGCTTCGGCCTACCGCCCCTGGACGATCGGGAGCTGCTCGGCCTCGAACGGGTCGCCGACCTCGAAGCCCTGGTGCTCGCAGCACAGAGCCAGGTGCCGCTGCGGTGACGCCACCGGACGCCGCCGTGCTGGTCACCGGCGCCACCGGTCTGGTCGGCAGCCAGCTGGTCGAGCAGCTGCGCGCGGACGGCGCCGACGTCGCCGGAACCAGCCGCCGCGGCTCGCCGGCCGACCCCGGGATCGTCGCATGGGACATGAGCGCAGAGCAGCCGCCGGCGGCGCTGCGGCGACACTGGGACGCGATCGTCAACGCTGCCGCGAGCACGCGCTGGACGATGGGAGAGGCTGAGGCGACGGCCGCCAACGTCGCCAGCGTCCGCGCGCTCGAGCTGCTGGTCGGCGCCGGGACCCGCGTGGTCCACGTCTCGACCGCCTACGCGACGGGCTTGCGTGGCAGCGTCGAGTCGGCCGACCCTGCCGACTACCGCAACACCTACGAGTGGTCGAAGGCGCACGCCGAGCGGGTGGCGCGGGAGAGCTTCGCCAACGTCTCGGTGGTGCGGCCGCCGCTCATCGTCGGCCGCCGCGCCGACGGTCGCGCGGCCCGCTTCGCCGGCATGTACACGCTGGTCCGCGGGCTGACGATCGGCACCGTGCCGGCCGTCGTCGCCGACCCCGAGGCCCGCCTCGACGCGATCCCGGTCGACGACCTCTGCCGGCTGCTGGCGAGGCTGGCGACGGCCGGCCCTGGTCCGGGCGAGGCGCTGCTGACGATCGCCGCCGGCAAGCGGGCGCCGCGCCTCGAAGAGGCGATCGCGGTCGTCGTCGGCTCGCTCAACGAGTGGCGACAGGCGCGCGGCCACGAGCCGCTCGAGTGCCCGCCGCTGATCGAGCCGGAGCGCTGGCGGCGCTTTCACCGGCCGTTTGCCCAGCGGCACCTGAGCCCCCGCCAGCTGCTGATCATGGAGCTGCTGGAGAGCTTCGAGCCCTACCTGGCGCTGGCCCAGCCGCTCCGCCCCGATGTCGAAGTCCGCGGCGTCCTCTCCTGCCTGCGCACCTCGACCGCCTACTGGGCGGCGGCAAACCCCCGCGTCGCCGCGCTGGAACCGCGGCCGTGGCGCTCTCCGGAGCCCAGCCCGGTCGCCGAGGCGAGCTGAGCCGGCGATGCCGACGGTGACCATCGACCAGGACATCGGCGCGCCGGTCGAGCGCGTCTGGGACGCCCTGCTCGACGTCGAGAGCTACGCGGACTCGATGGAGGCGGTGCGCTGGATCCGGCTGACCGGCAACGGCGGCGGCGACGCCCGCCGCGCCGAGTGGTCGGTGCTGCTGAAGGGCTCGATCCTCGAGTGGGAAGAGGAAGAGCGGCTCGACCACGCGGCCCACAGGGTCGTCTTCACGCAGCTGCGCGGCGACCTCGAGTTCTTCGACGGGTACTGGATGCTCGAAGAGCTGGGCCCGGAAGCGACCCGGGCTCACTTCGAGGTCGAGTTCGAGATCGGCATCCCGATGCTGGCCGAGATGCTGAACCCGGTGGCGCAGCGGGCGCTGGAAGAGAGCTGCGCCCAGATGCTGCGTGACTTCGAGCGCTCGGTCGCCGGTGAATGAGACGCTGGCGCAGGTCGAGCGGCACTTCTCGCCGGGCGCCGCGCTGAGCGCCAAGGTGATCGGCGGCGGCGCGGTCGAGGTGGCGGCGAGCGGTGCCGTCGTCACTCTCTCCGACGGACGCGAGCTGCTCGACTTCGGCTCCTACGCGGTGACCCTGCTCGGCCATCGCCACCCGATCGTGCTCGCCGCGGTTGCCGGCGGCCTCGGGGCGATGCCGACCGCCACCCGCTCCCTGGCCAACCCGGCTACCGCCGCCTTCGCCGCCGAGCTGAGCGAGCGTTGCGGGGACGGTCTGCAGCGAGTCTGGCTCGGCAGCGACGGCGCCGACGCGGTCGAGGCGGCGCTGAAGCTGGCTCGCCGCGCCAGCGGCCGGACGAGGGTCCTGGCGGTCGAGGGCGGTTTCCACGGCAAGACGCTCGGAGCCCTCGCCCTGACCCGCAACCCCCGCTTTCGCCAGGGCCTGGAGCCGCTGTTGGGAGCGGTGACCGAGCTGCCGCGCGGGGACCCCGAGGCGGTGCGGCGCGAGGCCGCGGCCGGCGACGTCGCCGCTCTCGTGCTCGAGCCGATCCAGGGCGAGGCAGGGGTCCACGTGCTCGACCCGACGATCCTTGCCCGCTGGGCTGCGGACGCCCGTGCGGCCGGGGCCTTCCTGGTCAGCGACGAGATCCAGGCCGGCCTGCGCCGCGCCGGCCCCTTCTCCCCCTCGCTTGCCGCCGGCCTCGAACCCGACGCGGTCCTCTTCGGCAAGGCGCTGGGCGGCGGCCTGATGCCGATCTCGGCCCTGGTCGCAGGCGAGGCCCTGGCGGCGCCGCTGGTTGCCGACCCGAGCTGGCACAGCGCCACCTTCGGTGGTCACCCGCTCGCCTGCGCCGCCGGGCGGGCGGCGCTGGTGGCGATCGAGGCGGAGGTGGAGAACGGCCGTGCAATCGCCGCGACCCTCGGCGCTGGCCTGCGCGAGCTGGGCGCCGCCCATCCCGAGTCGGTCGTGGCAATCCGCGGCAGCGGCCTGATCTGGGGGGTCGAGCTCGCCAGCCCGGGGGCCGCCGGGGCGGCGCTGATCGGGCTGGCGCAGCGGGGGCTGCTGGTCTCCCCCTGTCTCAGCTCGGCCAGCACGGTGCGGTTGCTGCCGCCGATGGTGACCTCGCCCGAGCAGGCGGCGGCCGCGCTGGCGATCCTCGCCGCGACCCTGCCCGAGCTCGAGCCCTACGTCGGCTAGCGGCGCTGCCAGCCGGTCAGTCCCGCAGGGCCCATCCCGGCGGGACCAGCGACTCCTCGTCCAGCAGCTCCATCAGCTTGATCCAGTCGCGTGCCAGGGCGATCGCCGGGATGTGGCCCTGCGGGGTCAGGGGATCGGGCATCTCGCCGATCACGGCGGCGCTCCCGCCCACCAGCGCCTCGCAGCGCTCGAGGATCTCCTCCGCGGGGACGTCGTCGCTCCCCCGGATCAGCTCCCAGCAGAGCTGGCGCAGCTCGTGACCCTCGAGCCGCTCGAGGGCCCAGGAGGCGCGCATCGCCGGGCCGGGGAGCGGCCGCTCCTGGTTGAGCGCGACGTTGAGCGCGACGGCGCAGGTCTCGCCGATCATCCGCGCGGCGAAGCGAAGCAGGGCGTCCTGTCCGGCCAGCTGCGCGCCGCGGGCGTCCTCGAGGTAGCCGCGGGTCGTCATGCCGAAGGTCCATAGGGCCTGGCTCCTGCACCAGGCATAGCGGCGGGCATCGGCCTCGATCGCCCTCAAGCCCCGACCTCTCGCCCGGCGCCGAGCGCCGCGGCCGGCACGCCTTCGGTCCAGCCGAGGCCGAGCAGGCCGAGCTCGAAGAGGCGCACGCAGAGCGTCGTCTCCTCCGGGTCGCGCCCGGCGAGCGCCCAGCCCTGCTCGCCCGCTTCGGCTTCCAGGCGTCGCCACGCCCCGGCCTCGCCCTGCTCGAGCGCCCAGACCGCCCCTGAGCGCGGCGCCAGCAGCAGTTGCTCGCCGCCGGCGCTGGCCAGCCGCAGCTCCTCGCTGCGGCGCCAGCGGGCCAAGGGGACGACGGCCTCGAAGCCGAGGTCGAGCTCCCACAGCTCCGCGCAGGCCACGAGCGCAGCATCGGCGAAGCCCGCCCCCTCGCCCGCCGGATCGGCCGGCAGCCGCCGGAAGGGCTCGTAGAGGTCGGCGAGCCCGATCGCGTCGCCGAGCCGCTCGCCCAGCCACTTGTCGCTGACGAAGGGGAAGCCGCGTGCGGTGAGCGCCGCGTTGAGGGCGCTCTCGACCGCCAGCCGCGCGTTGACGGCGGCGGCAATCGGCCGGCCCGCCCGCAGCGCCAGCTGCGCCACCAGCGCCGCCGCCCGCATCCTCTCGGCGTACTCCCGCAAGACGAGACCGGATGCCACCCCGCGCCAGTCCCTGCCCTGCCCCTCCAGCTCGAGCCCATCGCCGTCGAGGACGAGGCCGAAGGCGATCCGGTGCAGGAGCTTGAACTCGTCCTCGTGGTCGCTGTCGCCGAAGCGGCCCAACAGCGGCCGCTCGCTGGCGAGCGCCTCTTCGGCACGCCCGAAGGAGGCTTCGATCGCGCCCTGCCCCAGCTTCCAGACGTCGACCCGCAGCGAGCCGAGGAAGTGCTCGAGCGGAACGCGGGAGGACTTGACCGCGGCGGGAGAGGAGACGAGCATGTCGAGGTCGCTGAGGCCGTTGCCGAGGCCGTGGGCGAGCGAGCCCCCCGCGATCACCGTGTCGCCGTCGTCCCGCAGGTACTCGATCTCCGCCATCACCCGCTCGAGGCCGACCCCGTGAAAGCGCTCGATGCGCGAGGCGAGCCGCCGACGGCCCTCGATCTCCCTCATCGGCCGAAGGCTCGCCGATCCCCCGGGCGAACTCAAAACCGGCCGGCGGCGGCGTGCAGGATGCCGCGATCGCACAGCGCCCCGACGGCCTGTGCCGCGCAGCCCTCCGCCCCGGCACCGGCGTCCACCAGCACGAGCCGGTTGCTCGCGGCGATGTCGGCGAAGGCGCCGAGCTGCATCCGCACGAAGCCCAGGTCCTGGTCGTAGGCGCGCGGGTCGGCGCCGTCGCGCGCAGTGACCCGGCGCACCACGGCCGCGGCGTCGTCGACAAGCACCAGGCCGGCGTCCGGCGCGTAGAGCCGCGCGGCGAGCGCCTGCATCAGCTCCCAGTCCTGCCAGGCGGGGTCCGCCATGTAGTGGGCAAAGGTTGAGTACGAGTAGCGGTCCGAGAGCACGAGCTTGCCCGCCGCCAGTGCCGGCTCGATCAGGTCCGCCTGATGCTGGAGCCGGTCGAGCAGGCCGAACAGCGCCAGGTTCAGCCGCGTCAGCGGCTCCTCCTCGCCGCGGCGAAGGGCGGCCCGAACCCGCCGGTCCGTGCGCCACCAGCTCGTCGGCTGAGCCGTGCGAACGACCTCCCAGCGCTCTTCCGCGACGGGCTGGAGCGCGTCGAGCAGGGTCGACTTACCGACCCCGTCGGGCCCGCAGACGACGACCAGCCGCCCCGGGAAGGGGTGCGGTGCGTGCTCGATCCTCACCGCCGCAACCCCTCTCTCCCGCCGGCCCCGGCTGCACGGCGCAGCGCCTCCCTGCAGGCCGGCTCGACGGCCGCGGCGCC
>DASZQM010000084.1:0-16415 GCA_035549645.1 Solirubrobacterales bacterium
GCGCTCAGCCCCGACGGCCGTTATCTCTACTCGACCTCGTTCGAAAGCGACGCGGTCGACGTCTTCAGGAGGAATCGATGAGCGAGCAGGACGACGAGCGGCGCGACGAGGGGCAGCAGGACGGGCTGACCCGCAAGCAGGTGCTCGGCGCCGGTGCCGGCGCAGCAGCTGCGGCGCTGCTCTCGCAGGGCGCCGGGGTGGAGCGGGCGCTGGCGGCCGGCAAAGGCGGGCGGCGCAACGTCGCCGGGATGAACATCGTCCTCATCCTCACCGACCAAGAGCGGGCGATCCAGCACTTCCCGCCCAACTGGCTGCGGCAGAACCTGCCGGGGATGCGGCGGCTGCGCCAGCACGGGCTCAGCTTCGAACGCGCCTTCACCAACGCCTGCATGTGCTCGCCGGCCCGCTCGACCCTGATGTCGGGCTACTTCCCGGCCCAACACGGGGTCAAGTACACGCTCGAGGAAGACATGCCCTTCCCGGAATATCCGTACCAGGTGGAACTGCCACGGCCGCCGGTGCTCTCGAACCCGGCCACGGTGATGAAGGCCGCCGGCTACAACGTCGTCTACAAGGGCAAGTGGCACTGCTCGAAGCCGGCGGAAAAAGAAAATGCCAAGCCCTCCGACCTCGAGCGCTACGGCTTCAGCCGCTGGAACCCACCCGACGCCGGCGCCAACCAGACCGTTCCCGAGGCGGGCGGTGGCTTCGTCGACAACGACGGCCGCTTCATCGAATCGGTCGGCTCACCGGAGGCTGGGGACGAGGGCGTGATGCAGTACCTGAGCTCGGCCGCGGCACAGCAGCAGCCCTTCTTCCTGGTGATCTCGCTGGTCAATCCGCACGACGTTCTCTTCTACCCGAGCAAAACCTTCCAGGAAGCCGGCTACGACAAGTCCTGGTTGCAGGGTGACATCGAGGTTCCGGATACCAACGACGAAGACCTCTCGACCAAGCCCTCGGTCCAGGAACAGTTCCTCAAGATCTTCAACCTCACCGGCAAGCCGCGGACCGAAGCGGAAAAGCGCGCCTATCTCAACTTCTACGGCAACCTGATGCGCTCCTCCGACAACTACATCGTCAACGTGCTGAACAAGCTGGAAGAGGCCGGTCTCTACGACGACACCCTGATCGTGCGCACGGCAGACCACGGCGAGATGGGGCTGACCCACGGCGGCATGCGCCAGAAGAACTTCAACTTCTACGAGGAGGCGACGCGGGTGCCCCTCGTCTACTCCAACCCGAAGCTCTTCCCGGCGCCGCAGAGCACCGATGCCCTCGTCTCCCACGTCGACTTCCTACCCACCCTGGCCAGCCTCGCCGGCGCTCCCAAATCGGCCCGCGCCAACTGGCAAGGAGTGGACTACTCCAGCCTGGTGCTGAAGCCGAAGACGGCGAAGCCGGTCCAGGACTACGTGGTCTTCACCTACGACGACTTCCAATCGGGTCAGAACAACGGGCCCTACCCGAAACCGCCCAACCACATCGTCTCCATCCGCGAAGGCCGCTGGAAGCTCGCCAAGTACTACGACACCAGCAAGAAAAACCCGAAGCCGCCCCAGTGGGAGATGTACGACCTCAAGACCGACCCGCTGGAGAAGAAGAACCTCGCCTTCGAAGGCTACGAACGCTCAGAACGCGAGGAGGCCCAGTTCCAGCGCCTCAAGCGCAAGCTCGCCCGGGTCGAAAAGACGCGGTTGCAGCCGCTGCGATCTTGAGCCTGATGGGTTTCGCATATCTATGCGAAACCCCGGTTTGAGAACCCAAAACCCCTCTGGTACGACTTAAGTCAGCTTCGGGATTTCCAATTTTCCGGAGCGCGCTGTTCCTTAGCCTTTCTCGAAATCCGTAACTCAAAGTGAGAGGAATCAG
The DNA here is from genome assembly GCA_035549645.1 of Solirubrobacterales bacterium. Lineage (GTDB taxonomy): Bacteria > Actinomycetota > Thermoleophilia > Solirubrobacterales > 70-9 > VRUE01. The sequence continues at coordinate 1,873 of DASZQM010000084.1, forward strand.
GAAATGACTCGTACAAAGCTAGGACTGCTGGGCCTTTGCGTCGTGGTGCTGGGCCTGACGGCATTTAGTGCCGGAGCGCAGGCGACTACCGGCGCCAAGTGGTTAATTTTAAATGGAAAAGGTGAAATCAAAGAAGGCGCAGTCTTACACGCGTCGCTCGGCGCCGAAGCGGAGTCTGTGCATATCTTGCACACCGAAATTCTCAAAGTCAAAGTCTTATTCTCATGCACCGCAGTCAAATTGATCAACGCCAAGCTGCTGGCAAACGGGAGCGTCGGCGAAGCCGAAGGTGCTGTTAGAGGTTCCAAAATCTTATACAGCGGCTGCACGACAACCCTCAACGGCGTCTCATCTCCAGAATGTACGCCGAAAGACGCAGCCGATGGCGCGGGCACGATCGTCAGCAAGGCAGGTCACGGCTTAGCCTTCTTAGGAACTGCCGGAGAAGACCTGGTGAAAGTCTTACCTGACGAAGGTGAAGTATTTGCGGTATTCGAATTTGCCGCGACGTGCTCGTTGGGTACCAAAATTCCAGTAATTGGGAAAATGGTGTTCAAAGATTGCGAAAACCTGGCTTTAACGCATTTGGTCAAACACTTATCGGAAGTCGGCCCAGGAGCCGAACTGTGGGTGATCAGTAAAACCGAAGAACATAAAACCATCATTTTAGGTAGCACGTGGCTATTCCTGACGGGCGAACATGAAGGCCTGAAATTCAGCATTAGCAATCTCTAGTCGCCGACTAGCTCATGACCCGCCCGGATCGCGCCAAAGGCAGGTCCGGGCGGGTTCGCCGAGGGGACCGACAGGTCATGAGCAAGCCATGCCGATCGAGGGGGTAGTAGAACCGTGCTGTGGATTTCCCGGTACCGATCGTGCAGGCGCCAATGGCAGGAGGCCCATCGACTCCTGGCCTGGCGGCCGCCGTCTGCGAGGCGGGCGGCCTCGGTTTCCTCGCCGCTGGCTACAGGTCGGCCGAAGACCTAGGAGAAGAGGTCGCGGCACTGCGTGAGCAAACCAGCCGGCCCTTCGGCGTCAACGTCTTCGTGCCGTCGGGCGGGCCAGCCGATCCGGAGGTCGTCGCGGCCTACGCGCGGCGACTGACGCCCCTCGCCGAGAAAGCGGGGGTGGACCTCGGCGAGCCCCGATTCGAGGACGACGAATTCGGGGCGAAGTGCTCGGCGCTGATCGAGGATCCGCCCGCGGTGGTCTCGTTCACCTTCGGCTGCCCAGAGGAGGGATTCGTTCACGACCTTCACGGAGCCGGCGCCGAGGTATGGGTGACGGTGACCGACCCAGAAGAGGCCGCAATTGCGGCGCAGGCCGGCGTCGACGCGCTTGTCGTGCAAGGCGCCGAGGCCGGGGGGCACCGGGGCTCCTTCGTCGACAGCCCCGAGCGGGTCGAGTACGGCTTGCTGGCGCTGCTTCAGCTCGTGCCCGCGGAGGTCGAGCTGCCGCTGATCGCCTCGGGTGGGATCGCGACAGGCGCCGGTATCGCCGCGGTGCTCGCTGCCGGCGCCGTGGCGGCGCAGCTCGGCACCGCGTTCATGCTCTGTCCCGAGGCGGGCACCTCAAAGGCCCACCGAGAAGCCATCGCCTCGACCCGACCGACCGGCCTCACCCGCGCCTTCTCCGGACGCCTCGCGCGCGGGATCGTCAACCGTCTCCAGAGAGAACACAGCGATTTCGCCCCGCTGGCCTACCCCCAGGTCCACCACCTCACCTCGCCACTGCGGGCCCATGGCCGCAAGGTGGGCGAGGAGGGTCTGATCAACCTCTGGGCGGGAGAGGCCCACGCGCTGGCGGAAGCGCGTCCCGCGGCCGAGGTCGTGGCGAGGATCGACCGCGAGGCACGCGAAGCGCTGTGAGTGTCGGGCACCCACCGGAGTACTCAGATGCCTATAGAGTGCGCCGGGACATTCGACTGGGAGGGGCTTGATGGGTTCTCGGCTGAGGATTGGACTGCTCTGCGCTTTGGCGATGATGGCCGTGTCGCTTTTTGCGGCAACCGGCTCGGCTTCTGCCGCGGGCACCATCGAAGGGAAAGCGGTCGATGCGACGACCAAAGTCGGAATCGAAGGCATCTCGGTTTGTGTCTACGATTCGATCGAACTGGAACTCGCCGCCCCGTGTGTCAACACCGATAGCAACGGCGAATACGCCACCGCGGCCCTGATCAGCGGGAATTACATAGTCCGGTTTTGGGGAGACGAAACTGGCTACGTGTCGCAGTTCTTCGATGGCGCCATGGCGTACGAAGACGCCACCGAAGTTCCGGTCTCAAACGGACCGACCACCGGCATCGACGCAGAAATGGAAATCGGTGGCGAGATCACGGGCCGGGTCACCGATGCCACGACCGGTGCCGGCATCGACGAAGTCGAAGTCTGTGCCTTCAATTTTTCCGTGTTCGCAGGCTGCACCGAAACCGGCGCTTCCGGGGGCTACACGCTGCAGGGTGTCGCGTCCGGCTCCTACACGGTCGAATTCTGGGCCGCGTTCCTCGGCTACGAAACGCGCTTCTACAACGAATCGGCGAGCTCCAGCGGTGCGAGCCCGGTCCCGGTGACCGCGCCGGGCACGACCCCCGGCATCGACGCCCGCCTGAGCAAACCGGGCTCGAAAGTGATCGTCACTCCGGTTCCGAAGATCACCGCTCCGGTGCTCCCGATCCGCAAAGTCGTCCCAAAGCCGAAGCCAAAAAAGCCACTCACCTGCCGCAAGGGGTTCAAGAAGGTCAAGCGGCACGGGCGCAAGGTCTGCGTCAAGAAGCACAAGAAGAAGAAGCATCGGTCTTAGCCCGCGACAGGGAGTCGTGCTGACGCTGGAAGCAGCGCGGCGCGACTCCCAGTACGGTCCCGGGCGCCGATGAGTGACGTGAGCACCGGAACCGACGTCTACGCGATCCCGCAGGAGCTGCTCGACTTCCGCGAGACGATCGGGCAGATCGCCCGCGAGCGAATCGCGCCGCGGGCCGCGGAGATCGACGAGAAATCCGAATACCCGCGGGACGTGCGCGAGTTGCTGGCCGAGCACGACATCCTCGCCCTGCCCTTCGAGGAGGAGTTCGGCGGCACCGGGACCGGCACGCTGATGCTGCAGATGGCGGTCGAGGAGATCGCCAAGTCGTGCGCTTCCAGCGCCCTGATCCTGATGGTCCAGGAGCTCGGCTCGCTGCCGATCCGCCTCTTCGGCAGCGACGAGCTGAAGCAGCGGGTGTTGCCGCGCTGCGCCAGCGGTGAGTGGACGCCGGCCTTCGCGCTGTCCGAGCCCGAGGCCGGCTCGGACCCGGCGGCGATGCGCACGCACGCCGAGCTCGACGGCGACGAATGGGTGATCAACGGCTCGAAGAACTGGATCAGCAACGCGGGCGTCGCCGACTTCTACGTCGTCTTCGCCGTTACCGACCGCGAAAAGCGGCGGATCACAGCCTTCATGGTCGAGGCCGACAGGCCCGGCTTCTCGATCGGCAAGCTCGAGCACAAGCTCGGCATCCGCGGCTCGCCGACCGGCTCGCCGGTCTTCGACGACGTGCGGGTGCCGGCCGAGAACGTGATCGGCGAGGTCGGGCGCGGCCTCGGCGTCGCCCTCGGCACGCTGGAAAGGACGCGTCTCGGCGCCGCGGCGCAGGCGGTCGGGATCGCCCAGGGGGCGACCGATTACGCGACCAACTACGCCTCGGAACGGGTCGCCTTCGGCAAGCCGATCCTCGACCTGCAGGCGATCCAGTTCAAGCTGGCCGAGATGGAGACCGGCACCGCCGCCGCCCGCGAGCTGCTCTACAAGGCCTGCGCCTTGGCCGATCGCGACGACCCCGCCCTCGCCAAGCACTCCTCGATGGCCAAGCTCTTCGCCTCCGACAACGCGATGCGGGTCACGGTCGAGGCGATCCAGGTCCTCGGCGGCTACGGCTACGTCAAGGAGTATCCGGTCGAGCGGATGATGCGCGACGCCAAGATCACCCAAATCTACGAGGGCACCAACGAGATCCAGCGCGTGGTGATCTCGCGCATGATGGACCCACGCCGGCGTTAGCCGTCCGGAGCCGTCCCTTCACGAGATAGGTTGGCCTCGTCTTGGCCAGGAGATGGGAGACCCTGATCGTCGCCGTCGCTGGGCTGGCCGTGCTGCTGGCGATCAACACGCTGGTGGTCGAGGCGGAAACGAAGCCGGCGACGGTGACCGTGCCGGGCGCGAGGATCCTGCACCTGCGGGGCGGTGAGATGCAGGCCCTCGAAATGGGGCCTCGCACAGCCCCGCCGATCGTCCTGCTCCATTGCTTCTCCTGCTCGATCGTCTGGTGGCAACGGATGATCCCGCTGCTCGATCGCGACCACCGTGTGATCGCGCTGGACCTGCGCGGCTTCGGCGGATCGGAAAAGCCGGGCTCCGGCTATGCGATGGCCGACCAAGCGGCGTTCGTGGCCGAAGCGCTGAAGCGTCTGGGCGTGCACCGCGCGACCGTGGTCGGTCACTCGCTGGGGGGCACCGTCGCGACGGCGCTGGCCGAAATCCCCGGCGACTACGTCGGCCGGCTCGTGATCGTCGACCAGGCCCCGGACGAAAGCTTCTCCAAGGGCCTCGGTTTTGCCGCGGAAATCAGCACGACGCCTGTGATCGGGCAGGCGTTGTGGCAGGTGACCCCCGACTTCGCGGTCAGGGAAGGGCTGGAAGTCGCCTTCGCCCCGGGTTTCGACGTGCCCGAGCGGTTCGTCGACGAATTCAACCGGATGACCTACACCTCCTATGCCTCCGACGACGAGGAGGGCGACTACATGAGCGCCGAGCCGCTCGACCGCAGGATCGAGCAAGCTGGCGTCCCGCTGCTGGCGATCTTCGGTGCCGAGGACCAGATCTACGAAGCGCAACGGGCGCTGGCCGCATACGCGAAGGTGCCGGGCGCGCAGACCGCCCTGGTCTCAGGCTCGGGGCACTCGCCCAACGTGGAGAAGCCCGCCAAGACCGCCGCTCTCGTCCTGCGCTTCGACCGGCCTCGCGGGGCGCGCCATTAGGTCACGCTTAGGTTCGACCCCGATATTCCCTGCCGTCTTGCTCCTCCTCGATCGTCACCGGGCGGCCCTGCGGGCGCGTTTCCCCGGGCGCCGACCCCCGCTCCGCGAGCGTGGGCGTGCCCACTGGCTGGCTCCCTTCGCCGGCGCCTGCACGATCGGCCTGGGCCTCGTCAACGTCGACTCCGCGCTGACGCCGGGCCTGCACTCGCGGATGCGGCTGCTGCTGGAAGTGGTGCCGCGGGAGGTGCCGGTGGCGGCGCACGCGCTGGCGCTCTCGGCCGGGGCCTCGCTGGCGATCCTCGGGGTCTACCTGATCCGCCGCCGCCGACGGGCCTGGGCGCTGGCGGTCGGGGTTCTGCTCACGGCCGGCGCGCTCAACCTGCTGAAGGGACTCGACGTCGAGGAGGCGCTCGCCTGCTGGGGACTCGCCGGGCTCCTCGTCTGGGGCCGCGAGGCGTTCACGGTCGTGCACGAGGACAGCGGCTGGCGGGTGCCGCTGCTGCGCAGCGCCGCCGTGCTCGGCGGAGTGCTCCTCGCCAGCGCCGTCACCGTGCTGGTGGCCTCCCACTGGAGCACGTCGGGGCTGAGCCCGGCGCGGGTCCCGGCGGCGATCGTCGCCGCGCTCACCCTCTCCGCCAGCCCGATCCACTATCGCGAGCACTTCGAGTGGGTGCCCGGGACGCTCGTCGTGCTCTGGACCGGCGGGCTGTTGACCGTAGCCTGGCAGCTGTTCCGGCCGCTGGCGGGACCGCGCGGGCTGCCACCGGGGGAGCTGCGGCCGCTCGCCCGCGACCTCGTCGCCTCCCACGGCACCGACACGCTCAGCTTCTTCAAGCTGCGCACCGACAAGCACCACTTCTTCGACCGTTCGCGGCGGGCCTTCGTCGGCTACCGGATCGAAGCGGGCGTGCTGCTCGTCTCCGGCGACCCGGTCGGCCCACCGGCGGCGCTGCCGGGTCTCTTGCGCGATCTCTGCGGCTTCGCCGAGGCGCGCGGGCTGGCGCTCGGGGTCGTCGGCGCCAGCGAGGAGTTCGCCGAGCTGGCGAGCGGCGCCGGACTCGCCTCCTTCTACATCGGCGACGAGGCGATCGTCGAGCTGGCCGGCTTCTCGCTGGAGGGGCGAGCGGTGCGCAAGCTGCGCCAGGCGGTGAGCCGGGTCCGCAAGGCCGGCTACTCGGTCAGCCTGCGGTCGATGGGCGAGCTCTCGGCGGCAGAGCTGAGGGAGCTCGAGCAGGTCTCCGAGCGCTGGCGCGGCGACGAACCGGAGCGCGGCTTCTCGATGGCGATCGACGGTTTGCGCGGCGATCACCTGGACGAGAGCCTGGTCGTCGTCGCGCGCGACGCCGGGGGAGAGGCGCGCGGCTTCCTCCACTTCGCCCCCTGCTACGGGCGCGGCGTCGTCTCGCTCGGGCTGATGCGGCGCGACCGCAACAGCGTCAACGGCCTCACCGAGTACCTCGTGGTCAGCGCGATCGAGATGCTGCGCGAGCGCGGGATCGAGGAGATGTCGCTCAACTTCGCCGCCTTCGCCCGCTGGCTGCGCGACCCCGGTGGCCTCGTCGAGCGCAGCCTCGGCCGGATCGTGAGGCTGGCCAACCGCTACTTCCAGATCGAGAGCCTCTACCGCTTCAACGCCAAGTTCTCTCCCCGCTGGCAGCCCCGCTACCTGCTCTACGAGCGCGGCCCGCTGGGCTTCGCGCGCACCGGCCTGGCGGCGATGTTCGCCGAGGGCCAGCTGCCCTCGCCTTGGGCGACCAGCAGCTAGGAGCGCCCCTCCGCCACCTGCGGCCCGCTCTCGACCTCGATTTCGGGCAGCACCCGCCTGAGCCAGTCCGGGCACCACCAGTTGCGGCTGCCGAGCAGCTGCATCACGGCGGGGACGAGGACCATGCGGACCACGGTGGCGTCGAGGAAGATCGCCGCGGCGAGGCCGATGCCGAAGAGCTTGAGGAAGACTTCGGGCGAGGCGACGAAGGCGAGGAAGACGACGACCATGATCGCCGCCGCCGCGGTGATCACGCGCGCGGTCTTGGCCAGGCCGTCGGCCACGGCGCGCCTGGTGTCGTGGTCCTTGAGGTACTCCTCGCGGATGCGGGAGACGAGGAAGACCTCGTAGTCCATCGAAAGGCCGAAGAGGATCGCGAACATCATCACCGGCATGAACGGCGCGATCGGCACTTCGTGGTCGATCCCGATCAGTTCGCCGACCGCGCCACCCTGCGCCACCAGGGTCATCACGCCGTAGGCGGCGCTGACCGAGAGCAGGTTCATCACCGCCGCCTTGAGGGAGATCAGCGGTGAGTGGAAGGCGGCAAGCAGCAGCAGGAAGGAGAGTCCGACGACGCCGACGATGAAGAGCGGCATGCGGCCGGTTATGTACTTGCTCTGGTCCTCGAGCGCCGGGGTCACGCCGCCGAGCCGGGTCACCACTCCCGAGTCTTCGAGCGCGTCGGGTATCACGCTGTGGCGGAGGCGGTCGACGAGGTCGGTCGTCGCCGCGTCCTGGGGCGACGTGGTGGGGATCACGGTGAAGAGCGCCGCGGTGCCTGCCGAGTTGAAGCGCGGTGGCGCGACGTAGGCGACCCCCGGATCTTCGCGCAGCTGCGTCGTCAGGTTGTCGACCGCCGCGCGCGCCCCGGGGTCGGGCAGTTCGGCGGCGATCACGAGCGGCCCGTTGGCGCCGGGGCCAAAGCCCTCGCTGATCAGGTCGTAGGCTTCGCGGGTCATCGTGCCGGGTTTGTCGTTGCCGGCGTCGGGAAAGCCCAGGCGCATGCCCAGCGCCGGCGCGGCGAGGGCGAGCAGGATCGCGGTGGCGACGATCGCCGCGGTCCAGGGCCGCCGCTGCACGGCGTGGCTCCAGCGGGCGGCGGGGGAGTCGCTGGACCCTTCCTTCTCCAGCCGGCGGCCGAGGAAGGGGATGCGCAGGCGGTCGACCTTGGGGCCGAGGTAGGAGAGCAGCGCCGGCAGCAGCGTGATCGAGGCGATCATCACGACGAGGACGGCGAGCGAGGCCGAGATCGCCACCCCGTACATGTAGGGGAGGCCGGTGAGGAAGAGGCCGAGCACCGCGATCACCACCGTGCTGCCGGCGATCAGCACGCTGCGACCCGCCGTCGAGACCGCCTCGACGACGGCGTCGTGGCGGTCCTTGCCGGAGCGCATCGCTGCTCGGAACCGGGTGAGGACGAGCAGCGAGTAGTCGATGCCGACGCCGATCCCGATCAGGCCCGAGACCGCGGTGGTCCAGTTGGGCACGTCGATCACGTTGGCGAGCAGCGCGATCAGGCCGCCGGAGGAGATCCCCAGGCCGACCAGGGCGATCAGCAGCGGCAGGCCGGCCGCGACCAGGGAGCCGAAGGCGATCAGCAGCACGATCGCGGCGCCGAGGAAGCCGAGCCCCTCGGGGCTGGTCTGTTCCTGCGCGGCGTAGATCGGTTCGCCGCCGAGCTCGATCTGCAGGCCCGAGCCGTCGTTGTCCTCGGCCGCGGCGATCAGCTCTTCGCCCTGTTCCTTCTTGACCTCCCAGCCCGGCACGTTCAGCGGCAACGTCGTGGTCGCGATCGTGCCGTCTTCGGAGACCCGCGTCGCCGCCCGTTTCTCGACGTGGTCGACCTTTTCGGCCTGGGCGAAGAAGGCGTCCATCTGCCGCTTGGTCGCCGGGCTGTCGACCCCCTTCGGGTTCTTCCAGACGACGTAGATTTCCTGACCCGAGTAGCCGCTGAATTCGCGCTTGGTGAATTCGCTGGCCGCCTTCGACTCCGAGCCCGGGGTGTTGTAGTCGGCGTGGTACTCGCCGGCGAGCGAGGAGCCGAGGCCGATCAGGACGACGGTCGCGACGATCCAGGCGAGGACCATGCGTCCGCGACGGCGGTAGGAGATGTCGGCGAGGCGAGCGAGACGGCGGGTCATCGAGCGGTCCTTTCCTCGGGTAATTCGTTGCAGATCAGAAAGGTTTCAGGAAGAAACGATTCTTATCAGAAAGCAAGCCGGTAGGCTTCGCGATCTCGTGAGCGATCTGATCGCGGGGGACGCAGCACCCTCGACACTAGCTTTTCTCCTCTCCCAGGTCGGGATCTACGCCTCGCGCCAGTTCGCCGAGCGAATCGCCGAGGTCGGCCTGCACCCGGCGCTGTTCCGGGTTCTCAACCTCGTCGATGCCGCCGAGGGCCGTTCTCAGCAGGCGATCGGGGAGGCGATCGGGGTTCCGCCCAGCCGCATGGTCGCCCTCGTCGATGAGCTCGAGCGGCTCGGCCTGGTCGAGCGTCGGCCGCATCCCAGCGATCGCCGGGTCCGTGCCCTCTATCTCACCGCGAAAGGGCGGGAGACGCTCGCGCGTGGGCGCGAGATCGCCAAGGCCCACGAGCGGGACCTGACCAAAGGCATGCCCGCGGCCGACCGCAAGCGCCTCACCGAGTACCTGCAGAAGATCGTCGACGAGCAGACGATCGGGCGCGGAATCCACCCCGGGATGAGCGGCAAGACGGACTAGCGCCGCTCCTCGCGGAACATCCTCAGTGCATGCGCTCCGGCCGGGTGCTCGCGCAGCTCACGCACCGCTGCCCCCATCGCCGGCGGCAGCTCCTCCGGTTGGGGGAGTGGCACGCCGTACTCGGGCGGCATCAGCACCGATGCCGCCAGCGAGGCGAAGGTGAGGTCGGCGGCGCTGAAGGACTCGCCGCAGAGATAGGGACGACCGTCGCTGAGCCGCTCGGCGACGTCGTCGAAGACCGCGCGCACCTCCACCTCGGACCGTTCGGCGCTGTCCGGAGTGATGTCGAGGTAGCGATCGATGACCCGCGAGACGAGCGGGTAGGCCAGCGGCAGGCCGCGGCGCTGCCATGCCGGTACGCCGGTGCAGGCATAGGCGATCGCGATGTCGCGACGGCCGCGCAGGCAGAAGTACATCCAGCGGCGACCCTCGGGGCCGAGGCGATCGTCGAACTCGCTTTGCAGCTCGCGGACTTCGGCTGCGGCGGCGGGGTCGTCGGGAAACAGCCTGCGGTCCGGCTGCGAGCGCGCGCTCGCCTCCGCGACGATCTCGGCCGAGTCGGTGAACACACGCTCTCCCCAGACCAGCACGGGCGCGGTTTTCTTCCCACCGGCCCGCTTGACCGGAACCCAGTGGATCACCTGGAGGTGCGACCGCTCCCGATACTCGATGCCCGCGCGATCAAGCGCCCAGCGGGCCTTCTCGCAGTAGTGGCTGATCGGAATCGTGATCAGGACCGCGTCCGTACCCATCGCACCAGTGTGCCTGATCGCTGGTTTAGGTATCGGTAGGGTCTCGGCGGCATGGAGCGGGGAGGGCTTCGGTGATGTTGCTTGCCTGCGGCGACGGGGGCGATACCACCCTGGCCATCGTCCTTCCGCTCCTCGCTGCGGCGATCTACGGGCTTCCAGTGGTCATCGCTTTCCGCAGGGCGGAGGATGCCGCCGAGCGGCGCGTGCTGCTCGCCCTCTTCCTTGTCTCCGCGGCCCTGAGCCTGCCGATCCTCCTCGTCCCGGACAACAGCCCGTCGTTCACGCGCTTCTTCATCTCGCTCGCGGTGACGGGCGGTATCGGCCTGGCCGTCGCCGCAATGTGGCGTAAGAGAATCGCGGGCAGGGCGGTCGTCGTTGCCATTGCCGGAGACGTCCTGATCCCAGGGCTGATCACCGTCTCGTTCATCGCCGCCCTCATCGGCGGCGCCTGTCTCGAGTGACCTCACGAATCCGCCGCGCCGCGCGTTTTCATTGGCGATGGCACCTACTGGAGGCCTGAGCGGATGAACGCCACCCACGCCATCGTCGACTCGCCGGTCGGGGAGCTGACGCTCGTCGCTCGCGACGGTGTTCTGAGCGGGATCTATTTCCCCGGCCACTGGCACATGCCTGCGGCAGGGGTCTTCGGCGCCCGGGTCGAGCGGGGCTTCGAGGCCGCGGAAGCGCAACTGGCCGAGTACTTCGCCGGCGCGCGGACCGCCTTCGAGCTCGAGACCGCGGTGGTCGGCGACGACTTCCAACGCCGCGTTTGGACGCTGATCGACCGCATCCCGTATGGGCAGACCACGACCTACGGCGAGATGGCAGCGGAGCTCGGTGACCCCGCCCTGGCACGGGAGGTGGGCGGCGCCGTGGGCTGCAACCCGCTCTCGATCGTCGTTCCCTGTCACCGCGTCGTGGGCAAGGACGGCCAGCTCACCGGCTACGCCGGCGGTCTCGAGCGCAAGCGCGCCCTGCTCGAGCTCGAGGGCGCCCGAGGTTGGGTCCGCGCCCAGGGCGAGCAGTTGCTGCTCTCCTGACTACGATCTCGCCGATGCAGATCGACGGCACCGCACTCGAGCGGCCGGCGCCGCCGCTGAACGAGCTGCTCGGCGCGGGCCTGGCGGCTCGCCCCGAGGAGGTCGCGCTCGTCTCCGCCGAGCGCTCGCTGACTTGGCGCGAGCTCGATGAGGAGAGCGCGCGACTTGCGGGTGGCTACCGCGGCTTGGGACTGGAAGCGGGGGACAGGCTGGCATCGCTGATGCCGAACCGGATCGACCTCGTCGTCCACTACCTCGCCTGCTTCAGGGCCGGCCTGGTGGCGACCCCGCTCAACTACCGCTATACCGCACGCGAGATCGACCACGCCCTCGAGGTGAGCGGCGGCCGCGCCCTGCTCGCCCACGTCGAGCGGGCCGAGGACGTGGCGGCGAGTGAGCTTGCCGGTGGGCTCAAGCTCGGCACGATCGGCTACCGCGATCAGGGCGAAGGCGAGGCGGGCGGCGGCTGGGACCACGACTTCGCTCCCCTGCTTGCACACGACGCCCTGCCCGCCGGGCCCGCGCCCGACCCCGGAGAGCCCGCCGCGATCTTCTTCACCTCCGGCAGCACCGGTCCCGCCAAGGGCGTCACCCACACGCGCGAATCACTGCGCTGGATGATCGCCAGCGCCGCCGCGGCCTTCGAGCTGACGGCCGAGGACACCTTCCTGCCGGGGTCCTCGATGTCGCACATCGGCTCCTTCCTCTGGGCGCTCAGCATGCTCTCGGTTGGCGGCCGCGTCGTCGTCGCCCGCACGACCGACAGCCACGAGCTGCTGCCGCTGCTGCGCGAGCAGCGGCCGAGCGTGATGGCGATGATCCCGGCGGCCCTGCTTGCCCTCGTCCGCGACCACGACCTGCATCCTGGAGATTTCTCCTGCCTGCGCATCTGCCGCGCCGGCTCCGACAAGGTCTCGACCGAGCTGCTCAGCGAGTTCGCCGCCGCGGCGGGCTTCCCGATCGTCGAGGGCTACGGCATGACCGAGGTCGGCCTGGCGACGCTCAACCCGCCGTCGGGAGAGATCAAGCAGGGCTCGATCGGCCCGCCGATCTGCGGCTACAGCGTCGCCCTGCGCGACGAGGAGGGCGAGCCGATCGAGGGCGATGCCGTGGGCCGGATCTGGATCCGCACCCACAGTCGCATGGCTGGCTACTGGCAGGCCCCCGACGCCACCGCCGAGGTCGTGATCGACGACTGGCTCGACTCGGGCGACCTCGCTCGCGCCGACGAGGACGGCTACCTCTGGTTCTTCGGCCGCAAGAAGCAGGTGATCGTCCACGACGGCTCCAACATCAGCCCGCTCGAGGTCGAGGCGGCGCTCGACGAGCACCCCGCGGTCGGCAGCGCCGGCGTCGTCGGCATCCACGACGAAGTCCACGGCGAGAACGTGCGCGCCTACGTCACCCTGCGCGAGGGCGCCGAGCGGCCCTCGAGCGCCGACCTGATCGTGCACTGCCGCGAACGCGTCGGCTACAAGGCGCCGGAGGAGATCGTCTTCCTCGAGGAGATGCCGCTCAACCCGACCGGCAAGATCGACCGCGTCGGCCTCAAGCGGATGGCCGAAGACCACCTGCACCCGCACGGGCTGGCCGACTGAGGGCGTAGAGCCCGATCGCGACCAGGGGGACGATGACGTCGGCCCAGAGCACGAGGCCGGTGTTGTCGGGGTCGTGGTTGTCGTGGATCGCCGCTTGGTGGATGTGGCCGTAGGCGTCGCCGAGGTAACAGACCGAGACAGCGATCACGGCGGCGAGCAGGAAGCCGTCGCGGAAGCGGGCGCAGAGCACGCCGAGGATGCCGACCGCGAGATCGGCGAAGCCGACCTCGGTCTGAAAGCCGCCGTCGCCGTTGGTGAAGCCGATTTCCTTCGCCGTGTTGGGCCCGTCGAAGAAGTGGAACATCGCCCCGAAGATCGCCGCGATGCCGACGGCGACCACCATCCACCAGACAAGGAAGATTTCAGCCGTGCGAGCGGCGCTGCGCGGTTGCTCGTCCCGATGGCGCTGGATCGCGGCGCCGACCAGCGCGATCGCGGCAAAGAAGAGGAACGGCATACGGCGCCGAGCCTACCCGCGCCGCTGGTCACCGCAAAGCGGCCTCGACATCCGTTCTGCCCCTTCGATGAACGATTACCCGGGCGATAGGGCGGCTGATCGTTCATCGAAGTCGCGGGGACGCCAGCGGTGGGAACTCCGGCGGGCGGCGCTCGACGAAGCTGTCGACGCCCTCGCGGAAGTCGGGGCGCTCGAAGGACTGCTCCATGTACTCGACCGCGGCGGCGTCCGCTTGGGCCAGGTCGCGGACGAGGTCGTCATAGAGCTGGCGCTTGATCGTCGCCATCGAGGCGGGGGAGCTGAGATCGGCGAGCTCACGCGCGTAAGCGTGGGCGTCCTCGACTGCTTGACCCTCCTCGCTGAGGCGGTCGACGACGCCGAGCTGCTCCGCCTCCTCGGCGAGGAAGGTGCGGCCGGAGAGCAGCAGGTCGAGGGCAGCGGAGGTTCCAGTGACCCGAGGCAGGACCCAGGAGAGGCCGTACTCGGCGATCAGGCCGCGGCGGGCGAAGGCGGTCGTCAGCTTCGCTCCCTTCGCCGCGAAGCGGATGTCGCACATCATCGCCATCACGAAGCCGAGGCCTGCGCAGGGACCGTTGATCGCGGCGATCACCGGCTTGTGCAGCGAGCGCGGCAGGCTCTGGGGACGGGGGTCGGGCTCGGTGCTCGAGCCGCTGCGCTCGACTTCCTGCAGGTACTCGAAGTCCGCGCCGGCGCAGAAGCCGCGGCCCGCCCCGGTGACGAGGATCGCCCGCGCCTCGGGGTCGGCGTCGGCCTCCTGCAGGCGGTCGAAGTAGGCGCGGCCGAGCTCCGGCGTCCAGGCGTTGAGTGAGTCGGGCCGGTTGAGGGTGACGTGCGCCACCCGCTCGCGGACCGCGTAGAGGACCGTCTCGCTCACCGGCCCGCCTCCGCCGTCTCGACCGAGACCTCGATCCGTTCGAGCAGTCGGCGCGCGTTGCCGCCGAGGTAGGCATCGCGCGACTCCGGCCGCAGCCCCAGCAGCTCGACCTCCTCCAGGGCGCGCTCGTAGCGCAGCATCGGCCAGTCGGCGCCGAAGAGCACCTGCTCGCGCAGCACCGTGTCCATCATGTGGGCGATGTCGCCCCAGCCGCCGCCGGCGCCTGGCGCCATGTAACGGGGGGCGATCGCGCCGAACTCGAGGTAGACGTTCTTGTGCTTCCAGGCGACTGCGGCCGCC
>DASZQM010000085.1:0-7805 GCA_035549645.1 Solirubrobacterales bacterium
GCTGGCCCTATCCGTTCTCGGACGACGAGGGACGATCCAGCCAGGTCGGCGAGTGAGGAGACCCCACCCACGCCCGTTACTACCGAGTCAAAGGGCTTCTTGCCTGAGCCCGCAGTAAGGGCAATCGCTGACGTCGAGACCGATCAGCTGGTCGCATCGACGGCAGGCCCGCAAGTTCTCAGGCGTTCGTGGCAGGGCGGAGGCGCTTGGGGCCAGGGGAAGAACCATGGCGACCGGCTCCATCTCCTCTCCCGTCTCGCGGTCGAGGTAGACCTGGCCCGGCTCGGCGTGGGCGAGGGCCTCGCGGCCGGAGGCCGGGGCGCGCATGCGGTAGAGCTGCTTCGAGTTCACGGCCGCGAAGACTATTAGCTTGCGCGGTCCCGATGCGTTTCCTCGTCTTTCACGGCTACATGCTGCGCGGCACCGGCAGCAACATCTACAACGCCAACCTCGCGCGGGCGCTGGCCAGGCTCGGTCACGAGGTCCATCTGCTCTGCCAGGACCGCGATACCCGGATCGAGGGCGTTGAGATCCACAACCCCGACATCGGCGGCCTCCTGCCGGTCTACGTCAAGGATCCTTATGAGGGCTTCGAGGTCAAGGCCTTCCCCGAGCTGAGCGAGGAGGAGCTGGTCCGCTACATCGAGGCCAACGTCCGCGCTGCGCGCGCCGTCGCCGAGCGAGCCGGGGGCGTCGACCTGGCCCTGGCCAACCACCTGGTGATGGGACCGCCGATCCTCGCCCGCGCGCGCGTCGCCCCCTTCGCGGCCAAGATCCACGGCTCGGCGCTTGAGTACACGGTCAAGCCCAACCCACGCTTCCTTCCCTACGCGGAAGAGGGGATGGAGGCTGCCCAAGGCGTCCTGGTCGGCTCCCGTCACACGGCCGAGTCGCTCTGGGAGGCCTTGGAGGGTCTGCCCGACTTGCCCGCGAAGACCCGGCTTGGGCCGCCCGGCGTTGACACCGAGGAGTTCAGTCCCGGTGGGGAGCGCTCGCCCCGGGTCGTCTTCGTCGGCAAGCTGATCGTCTCAAAGGGGGTCGACCTGCTGCTCGCCGCCTGGCCGCTGGTCCGGGCGAAGCATCCCGCGGCGCGGCTCGAGATCGCCGGCTTCGGCGAGTACGAGGGAGCGCTGCGCGACCTGTTGGCCGCGCTTGAACGCGGCGACCTCGATCGCGCTCGTGCGATCGCGGCGGCGGGCTGGGGGCTCGAGGGTGGGGCCGAGAAGCCCCTGCCGATCCTCTCCGCCTTCCTCGCCGACCCGCCGGCCGGCTACGCCGAGGCCGCCCGCGCCGCCGCCGGCTCGGTCGAGTTCATCGGCCGGCTCGAGCACGACGAGGTCGCGCGCCTGCTGCCCGGCGCCGAGGCCCTGGTCATGCCCAGCACCTTCCCCGAGGCCTTTGGGATGGTCGCCGCCGAGGCGGCTGCCTGCGGCACCCTGCCGGTCTCGGCCGGTCACTCCGGGATGCTCGAGGTTTCCCGACAATTGGCGGCGGCACTGCCCCCGGACGTCGGCCCCCTCACCTCGTTCCCGGTCGAGCCGGGAGCTGTCGAGGCTATTGCGGCCCGGCTCGATGGCTGGCTCTCACTGCCGGAGGAGCGGCGGGAGGGCGCTCGCGAGGCGCTGGTGGAGACCGCTCGTCGGCTCTGGAGCTGGGAGGGCGTTGCCCGCGGGGTGATTGCCGCCGCGCGGGGAGAGCTTGACCGTCTGCCGGATGCATAGAATGCGCCGCCGATGAGTTCGCAGCGAGCACAGGACGGCCCCTGGACATGATTGGGCGCCTTCCGATAGCCAAGATGCTTGCCGTCGTGGTCGTGATGACCGCGGCGATCTCTGCCGTGATGCTCTCGATCAACTGGGACGGGCAGGAGGCCTCGACCGCGGCTCCCAAGATCGACGATCTGCTCAACGTGATGATCGTCCTCTCGTCCTTCGTCTTCTCGCTCGTGGTCGTGATGCTCTTCTACGCGCTGTGGAAGTTCAAAGCCAAGCCCGGCGACGAATCCGACGGCGAGCCGATCCACGGCAACACCAAACTCGAGATCGCCTGGACCCTGATCCCGACGGTCATCGTCCTCTTCGGCGCCGGCTACAGCTGGTCGGTGCTCCACGACATCGAAAAGCAGGACAAGCATCACCTCACGGTCGATGTCTTCTCGCAGCAATACGCCTGGAGCTTCGGCTATCCGGGCAAGGACGACGTCTATTCGCAGGGCGAGCTGCACGTGCCGGTCAACGAGCAGATCCAGTTCAAGATGCACGCCCAGGACGTGATCCACTCCTTCTGGGTCCCCGAGTGGCGGATCAAGAAGGACAACGTGCCCGGGATCACGACGACGGCGATCGTCACCCCCGACAAGCTCGGCACCTACGAATTGATCTGCACCGAGCTCTGCGGCTTCGGCCACGCCTCGATGCGGGCCAAGGTCGTGGTCGAAACGCCGGCCGACTTCGAAAAATGGGTCGGCGGCCTGAAAGAAAAAGTCCCGGCCCCGCTGGCCGAATCGATAACGCAAGACACGGAGACCAACCCGGCGCCACTGAACGCCGGGGGGGCATAATGAGGAGCTGCTGATGACGGCTGCGATCAAGCAACCGGGCTGGATTAGAGGTGCGCTCGGCGCGATTCTGGGCGCCGCTTTCGGCTTTGCCCTTGTCGTCGCGATTCGCAAGGCCTCGGGCCTGCCCGCCACCCAGACCGAGCAGACCGGCTACCCGCAGGTGGTCGTGGCGCTGATCACCGGCCCGCTCGGCTTCCTGCTCGGCTTCGGCGCCTTCGACTACTGGCTGCGCTGGGCGGTCGGCATGCCGACGATCCCCGAGGATCACTCCCAGCACGGGGCCAAGAGCTGGAAGGACTACTTCCGCTTCAACACCGATCACAAGGTGATCGGCATCCAGTACGTCTGCACCACCTTCTTCTTCTTCTTCATCGGCGGCCTGCTGGCGATGCTGATCCGGGCCGAGCTGGCCCAGCCGGGCACGCAGATCGTCGACGCCGCGACCTTCAACAGCCTCTTCTCGACCCACGCGGCGATCATGATCTTCCTCTTCGTGATTCCGGTCTTCGCCGGGCTTGCGAACTACGTCCTGCCGCTGATGATCGGCGCGCCGGACATGGCCTTCCCGCGCCTCAACGCGCTCAGCTTCTGGATGCTGCCGCTCGCCGGCCTGCTCTTCATCGGCAGCTTCCTCGCCCCGGGCGGCGCCTTCGACGCCGGCTGGACCGGCTACGCGCCGCTCTCCACCGGGGCTCCGCTAGGCCAGTCGTTCTTCAACCTCGGCGTGCAGTTCGCCGGCGCCTCCTCGATCGCCACCGCGCTCAACTTCTTGGTCACGATCATCACCATGCGGGCGCCGGGGATGACCTTCTGGCGCATGCCGCTGCTGGTCTGGGCCAACCTCTCGACCTCGCTTCTGGTCGTCGCCGCGACCCCGTTCATCGCCGGCGTCCAGTTCATGGTCCTCTTCGACCGCGCCCTGCACACCAACTTCTTCCAGTTCGCCGGTGGCGGTGACGTCGTCAGCTACCAGCACATCTTCTGGTTCTACTCGCACCCAGCCGTCTACATCATGATGCTGCCCGGATTCGGGATCATCAGCGAGGTCATATCGACCCATGCCCGCAAGCCGATCTTCGGCTACCGGCTGATGGCCCTGGCCCTGATCGGCATCGTCGTGCTCAGCTACTCGGTCTGGGCGCACCACATGTTCGTCGCCGGCATGTTCAGCTGGCTGCGCGTGCCGATGATGATCACGACGCTGCTGATCGCGGTGCCGACCGGAATCAAGATCTTCTCCTGGCTGGGGACGCTCTATTTCGGCAAGATCCACACCTATTCGACCGCGATGCTGTTTGCGCTCGCCTTCATCGTCACCTTCACGATCGGCGGTATCAGCGGCGTGATGCTCGGCATGGTGCCGATCGACATCCACGTCTCCGACACCTACTTCATCGTCGCCCACATCCACTTCGTCCTCTTCGGCGGCTCGGTCTTCACGATCTTCGCCGGCGTCTACCACTGGTTCCCGAAGATGACCGGGCGCATGTACGACGAGAAGCTCGGCCGCGTCCACTTCTGGGGCACCCTCTTCGGCACCTGGGTCACCTTCATCCCGATGCACTGGATCGGGATGGACGGCATGCCCCGGCGCGTCGCCGACTACGCCTCCCAGTTCGGCACCTGGAACCTGCTGATCAGCTGCGGCGCCTTCATCCTCGGCGCCGTCCAGCTCGTCTTCCTCTACAACATGATCGTCAGCTGGCGCTTCGGCCCCAAGGCCTCCGGCAACCCCTGGCGCGCCAACTCGATCGAGTGGCAGGTCTCCTCGCCGCCGCCGATCTTCAACTTCGACGAGATCCCACGCGTCGTCGGTGGTCCGTACGAGTTCGGCGTGCCTGGTGCCCGCCACGCGATCATGGCTGGCGAAAGCGTCGAGGCGCCGGCGCCCGCCCAGGCTACGACTGTGGGCTCGGCGCAATGAGCGATTCGTCCCAGGCAAAGCCCCTGCTCGTCTTCCTCAACGAGGTGGCGGGAGGGCGCAAGCTGCTGCAGGCGGTGCAGGAGCGGGTCGAGAAGGCTTCTTACGTCGCCGTGGCCGCGCCGCAGAATCAGCCTGCCGTCGGCCAGCTGATCGACTCGGGCGAACTGCGCGACGCGGCGCGGGCACGGGTCGAGGTGACGATGTCGATCCTCTCCGAGTACGGGGTCGAGTCGGTCGGAGAGGTGATGGATCCGGAGCCCTCGCTGGCGCTCGACGACGCCGTGCGGGCGCACGAACCCGGCGAGGTGCTGCTCTCGGCCGCGGCGGGGACGCGCTTCGGGTTCACGCGCAAGGACCTCGTCGCCTGGGCAGAAGGTCGGTTCGAACCGGAGGTCAAGGTCACCCATATCCCGGTGCGGATCACCGACGACTCGATCAGCTGGGAGAAGAGCCACACGCTGGTGGTCGCGAGCCAGACGGTTGCCGCTCCCGACCTGGTCAGCCGGCTCAAGGAGCGCGCCGCCGGCCACCCGCACCGCTACACGATCATCTGTCCCCGGGCCGAGGACGTGACCGAGCCGGAAATCGTCCGCGACCTCGCCTCGACGCTGGCCGAGCTCTACCGCGCCGACATCGACGCCACCGGGCAGCCGATGAACCCGGACCCATTTCACGCCGTGCAGAACGCGATCGAGCACTACAGCGTCGACGAGGTGCTGATCTCGACCTTCGCCGGTGAGACTTCGCGCTGGCTCGAGGGCGACCTGATCGGCCGCGTGCGCGAGATCACCGACAAGCCGGTCGAGCACCTCGAGGTGGGCCGGCCCGCGGCCGCGGTCGCCGCCGCGGTGGCCGAGGGAGAGGAGAGCTGATGGAGAGCGCAACCGTTGCGCTGGAGCACGGAGGGCACGGGCACGAGGAGCACCACGGCCCTCCCGAGGCTCACCAGAGCTCGCGAATCGATCGCCAGACCCTCGGCATCCTGCTCTTCATCGTCTCGGAGGTGATGCTCTTCGGGGCTTTCTTCGCCTCCTACTTCTTCCTGCGCGTCGTCGTCGATCCGCCGAGCTGGCCGCCGCACCCCTACGAACTGCCGGTGGCGGTGGCCGGGGTCAACACGGCGATCCTGGTCTCTTCGAGCTTCACCATCCACTACGCGCTGGAGGCGATCCGCCGCGGCAACAAGGCGGGACTGAAGCTGGGCCTGGTGCTGACCTGGATGCTCGGCCTCACCTTCCTCTTCATCCAGCTCAACGAGTACGTGCACCTCGGCTTCAGCGCCCGCGATCTCGGCTTCGGCTCGATCTTCTACAGCCTCACCGGCCTGCATGGCGCCCACGTCTTCGTCGGGCTCTGCCTACTCACCTTCGCCAGCATCCGCGCCTTCCGCGGCCACTTCGGCCCGGAGGAGAAGGACCACCTCGGCGTAGAGGTGCCAGGGATCTACTGGCACTTCGTGGATGTCATGTGGATCGTCGTCTTCCTCACCGTTTACATCCTCTAGCCACAGGGGTAAAACCCCGGTATGCACAATCCGCTGAGGTCGGAGGCTGACGCGTTTCGGTGGGTGGTTGTGATCGGGATCGCGGCGGCCTCGGTTATCGCCTTGACACTTCTCACGCGCCCGGCGGTTGGGGTCGTGTGGATGGCCCTGTTGATCGGGTTCGGGGTTGGGTTTGGGTACCGGGCCGCGCGTGGGTCGTTGTCCCAGAGCGTTGAGGTGACGCGGGGTGGGGACGGTAAGTTCCGGCTGCTCGTCGTTGCCAACGAGACGGTGCAGGGGGCGGAGCTGCTCGGTGAGATCCGCGACCGTTGTCGCGACCGCAAGTGCGAGGTGATGGTGGTGACGCCGGCGCTCGCGGCCTCGCGTGCTGATCACTGGGCGTCTGACATCGACGAGGCGATCGAGCTTGCGCGGCAGCGCATGGAGCTCTCGCTGATCGAGATTCGCGGCCTGGGGTTGAAGGCGAAAGGCGAGATCGGCGACTCCGATCCGAACATGGCGATCGAGGACGCCTTGCGGGTCTTCCCGGCCGACGAGATCGTGATCTCGACCCACCCGCCCGAGCGTTCGCGTTGGCTCGAGCACGGCGTTGTCGACAAGGCGCGAGAGCGGATCGAGTTGCCGATCACCCACGTGGTCGTCGACGTCTCGGCTGTCGGCACACCCTCTTGACGATCCGTCCTGGATCCGTCATGTCTACGTCTAGATTCGAAACGTTCTGTCTTCTAGCATGCCATCATGGAGTTGATGGAAAGACGCTGGACTGACGACCGCATGGACGACCTCAACCACCGGGTCGACATCCTCGGGCAGCGGATGGAGGAGGGCTTCAACGAGCAGCGACGCGAAATGAACGCCCGCTTCGACCGGCTGGAGAAGAGCCTCGATAGGCGTTTCGACAAGGTGGACGAGCGTTTCGACAAGGTGGACGAGCGCTTCGACAAGATCGATGCTCGATTCGAAAGAGTGGACGATCGATTCGAAGGAGTCGATCGGCGATTCGAAAAGGTGGACGCGAAGATCGATGCGAAATTCGACGCGCTGCAGGATCAGATCGCTCGCACGCAGGAGGCAGTCATCGGTCTACACGCCTTGCTCTCCCGGTTCTCCTTGTGGTTTGCTGGCGCGATGGCCATCACCATCGTCAGCGTTCTGCTGACTCTGTGGCTTCGCTAGAGGCCAGGATTGGCCCGGTTGAGCCGCTCTTAGGTCAGCGCCGCGGCACGCGGCTCGCCGTCATCGGCCAGGCGACCCGGTTCGGGCTCGCTGCCGTCGGCGTCTGACTCCAGCCGTCCCGCCGTCGCCACGGTCCAGAGCATCGTCAGCCAGGTTGCCGTCGCCAGGGCGACGTGGATCCAAACGAGCTCGCCAGGGAGTTCCAGGGCCCACTGGACGCCTCCTACGACGCCCTGCAGGGCCAGGAGGCCGAGCATCACGGTAAGGGGCCTGAGCGCTCTCCTGTCGCCTCCAGGGCGGCGCAGGAGGAACCAGACCGCGATCGCGGCGAGGCCGAAGACGGTGGCGATCGCCGAGTGGCGCTGCACGACCCATTCGAGCGTCCCGGTCCCCTCGAAGTCGAAGCGGTGGACGAGCTGGTTGCCGTTGGCGCCGGCGTGTGGGCCGGAGGCGGTGGCGATCGTGCCGGCGAGGATCGTCAGCTGGCCGAGCGGGATCAGCGCACGCACCGCCCAGACGCCGAGGCGGTCGCTGGAGCGCCGCCGGTCCCAGGGCTCGTAGCGCGAGCACCAGGCGAGCGCGAAGGCGGCGTCGAGCAGCAGCATCGAGAGGATGAAGTGGCACATCACCAGGCCGGGGGC
>DASZQM010000086.1:0-8696 GCA_035549645.1 Solirubrobacterales bacterium
AGGCGATCCTGCCGCTCTTCGCCGCCGAGCCCGGTGCCGCCGAGCTGGCGGGATCGATCGACGGTGAGGGGCTGGAGATGGCATGGGTCGTCCTGCGCGGCGTGCTCCAGGGCCTGGCGATCTGGTGGGCCGACAACCCGGACGTCCCGCGCGAGCGCGTGGTGGCGACCGCGATGAACGCCCTCTGGCTCGGCTTCGAGCGCGTGCAGCAGGGCGAGGGCTGGAGCTAGGACAGGCGGGCGGCGAAACTCCCGCGGCTCAGGCGGCCAGCGGGTTGAACCAGCGCAGCCCCTCAAAGCGGGCAAAGTCGTTGTCGCTCGAACAGACCTCACCGCCGTGCTCGATCGCGAGCGCGGCGAGGTGAGCGTCGCTGGTCAGGTTGCCGGCCGTGCCAAGGGGCTGCAGCAGTTGCTGCAAGGTTGCCGCGTGTGCGTTGGTCGGGTTGACGATCGTGGCCACCGGCTGCGCGAGCCATTCGTCCATATGCCTGAGGGCGTCGTCGGGCGGGAGCGGTCGCTCGATCGCGGCGGGATTGGTGGAGATGCGTAGGAAGCCGAGCAGGGTCATCCAGGCAAACGCAATCGCCTCTGTGCCGGAGAGGGCTGCCTCGAGCCATTCACGCGCCCCGTCATGGGACAGTGATTCCTCGTTGACGGCGTAAAGAAGAAGATTGACGTCGGGCAGCTTCACTTGCGCAGGTCCATCTTTCGCAGGATCTCTTCGTCTTCGAGTTCACCGGCCAGTTGCAGAGCCTTGTCGAGGTTCACGCCGGGCCGCGCGCCCATTTTGGCGGTGCGCACCCTGTAGGGCTTGGCGTCTGTGCGCTCAGCGCTTTCCAACCCACGGCGCACGCTCGAGTTGAGCGCCTCCTTGAAGGAGATGCCCCGGCGGCGGGTCTCCTCCTTCAGCTTGGCCGCTACATCGGGGTCCAAGGTCACGGTCGTGCGCATGCGAGGCATCATAACATCAGGCATCTTGCTGTCTTGATGCTTCAACGGTATGCGGGTAGGAGTCAGCATCAGCTCGACCAGCCCGGATAGAGACCGCGCACGTGCCACTGCCAGGGCGGGCGTTCGAAGGCCGGGAAGTCGTAGTGGTCGCGACCGGGGAGCGTCTCGAGTGGGACCAGCATCGGATCGTCGGCGAGCAGGACCGCGGTTCCAGACGCGGCCTCGACATCGGCCTGAGTCGCGCGTCGGACCACTCGGCTCCAGCCGAGGCCGGGGCGGTAGAGCCAGTAGACGAGCTCGACCCAGCCGCGTGAGCGGCGCTGGTCGTCGATCTGGGTGAAGGCGGTGGTGCGGCGGCGTGAGGCGGTCAGGTGCGCCCCGGCGGAGACGGCGCAGCTTTCGCGGCGGCAGTGCCGAAAATCGACCGGGACGAGGGGGAGACCGGTTGGGCCTGCCTCGGCCACTGGTGCCGGCGCGAGCGCACGTGCCAGCCGGGCCAGCGGCCAGCCGTAGGCGGGGACGAGCGGATGGTGGCGGCAAGCGCCGGGCAGCCGCGGCGCGCAGGCGAGCCGCTTGGAGATGGACCCGGCGAGGCTGCGACTCGCCTCGATTTCCCCACCCGCGGCGATCGCGGCTATCGCCGCGATCAGCAGCAGGGCGACCAGCGCGACCAGGCCCGCCTGCTCGACGCTTGCCGAGCCGCGCTCCCCCGCGTGGCTGTCAGGCGCCCCCCGGCCGCGGCTGTGCGCTTGCCTCCAGTCCATGCTTCGACGCTAGGCGGCTTCGGCGCACACGTGGTGCGCAGAGTGTCGCGACTTTCCCCCGGAAGTCCCTTCTGCTATTCATGTGACAGATGGAGGGCAGCCCCTTCAACCTCTTTGGCGACCCCGACGAGTTCCGCGCCCGTATGGAGGAGCTCTCGGAGCAGATGCAGTCCTCCCAGCGCGTCGCCTGGGCCGACAACGCGATCAAGCTCGCGGTCGAGATGACCGTGGCCTCGATCGGCCAGCTCGACCTCACCGGCGGCCCCGATCAGCAGGCGATGCAGGTTCGGGACGCGATTCGCGTCCTCTTCCCCGAGGCCGTGACGCTGGTCCGCGAGGCCCGCGAAGGCCTCTCCTAGCTCGAGTCAGAGCAGCTCGAGGCGCAGCTTCGCCGCACCGCCGCGGCGCAGGGCGGCGGCGAGCAGCTCCATTGGGATCGCGAAGATCATCGCCGGGATGGCGACGGCGACGCTGATCACGGCGTCGAGGCGGCGTTGCCAGGGGCGCTCGGCGGGAGCGGCGCTGCCGCGGCCCAGCGCACCGAGAGCCACGTTGCGGCCGAAGGTGAAGCCGTTGAGGATCGTCTGCCACATCAGCGCGACCCCGGTTCCCGCGGCCCAGCGCACCGAGACCACGACCTGGTCGCGGTTGGCGACGAGCCGCCGCGCCGCCTCCGCCGTGAAGAGGTAGTGGCTGTCGGGTTCCAGCCCGGCCCAGCCGGCGCCGCCGACCCAGGCCGCGAAGCCCCCGCGGTCGGCGATCCGGATCGTCCCGTCACTCGTCTCTTGGCCGAGCGTCGCCAGCGCGCTCTCGAGGTCGCCGCCGCCGACCACCCCGAGTCCGCAGCTCTCGCAGCGCTGGACCGGGCCGGCCAGCCCGGCGCGGGCGTCGATCCAGCCGAAGAGCGGCTCGCCGCAGGCAGGGCAGGGCGGGTTGTCCGGCCCGGCGCCCGCCTCGAGCGGCACGACTGGTGTCGGCTCGCGGCCGTCTCGGGTCGCTCGGGTGGTTCTCATCGGCCCGTAGCGTACGCCCCGCGCGGTCCTTCCCGTCGTCGATGCGGATAGGCTCGCCGCCGTGCATCGCACTCAAGTCGTCACCTGGGAGGAGCGCTGGGCGCGGCCGGTGGCCTTTGCCGCGCTCGCCTCGGTCGCCTTCGTCATCGGCGCGATCGTCGTCGCCAACGGCTTCAGCGCCAGTGGCGACTCGGAGTTGCTGCGCAACGTCCAGGACCATCGCAGCGCCCAGATGATCTCCAGCATCCTGCAGGCGATCGGCATCGGCCTGCTCGCCGCGCCGCTCTACTACCTATTCCGCTGCGCCAAGGCTCGCAGCGAGCGGATGCGCGGCCAGTTCATCGGCGTCGTCGTGGCCGCGCCGCTCTTCCTCGCCGTGCTCGCGATCCTCAGTGGGGTCTCGACCCTGCACGCCGCCTCGGACTTCGTCACCAACGAAGTTCCTCACCTCCTCGCCAAGGGCGTCAAGCTCAACAGCAAGCACGCCGACGAAATCGCCAGCGAAGCGATCGACGACGCGCCACTGCGCGGTCTCGCCGCCGGCTTCGGCTTCGCCGGCCAGATCGGCTTCATCTTCGCCATGGTCTACACCTGCCTCTACGCGATGCGGGTCGGCCTGCTCACCCGCTTCTGGGGCTCGCTCGGCATCGCCCTCGGCGCCGTCTCGATCCTCTTCTTCCAGTTCGCCCTGCTCTGGTTCCTCTACCTCGCGGCCCTTCTCCTCGGCCGCGTCCCCGGCGGCAAACCCCCCGCCTGGCCCACGGGCGAACCAAAGCCCTGGCCCACGCCCGGCGAGCGAGCCGCCGAAGCCATGGAGAACCCCCCCGAGCCCACCGAAGCTCCGGACCCGGACCCTGAGGAGCTGGAGGATCCCAACGATCCGACTGGGGGACGTCAGTAAGCGAAACCCCTACCGGGCTCGCTCCGCCTCAGCCCGCTTCCTCTGCGTCCGGATCTCGCTCATGATCCGCTCGAGGCGCGGCTCCTGAGAGGTGTCGACGAAGCTCATCGCGTTCGCGATCCCGGGGTGGATGGCGGCTATTCGCTCGTGCATGGCCTGAGCGACGGCGCGGTAGGTCGGGTGGCCCTCGCGGCCTGAGCGCAGCTCGATCAGGTGCATCGCCTCGCGGGCGTTGAGGTCGAGCGTGTAGCGGATGCGGTAGGCGAGGCTGAGGGCGTATGGGGCTTGCTCTTGGAGACCGGCGGCGGCGAGGCGCTCGTACTCGTTGCGCGAGATCTCCAGCGCCCGCTCGAACTCCTCGCCCGCGCCCGCTTCGCGCACCTCCTCGGGGATGCCGGCGCCGAGGTCCGGTCCGAGGCGCTGCCACTGCACGGTCAGCATCCGGTGTCGCTGCAGGTCGCGGAAGGCCCCGTAGTCGGAGACGATCTCGAAGCGGTAGCGCAGGGACTCGAAGCCGCGACCGGGACGGTGGCGGCGGTTGCCGCGCTCGCCGACCGTTGCCGCCAGCAGCTCGGCGCGTTCCTCGCGGTCGAGCACGTCGAGGCGGGCCAGCACCTCGGTCTCCGGCACCGTCGCCGACTCGAGCAGGCATGCGGCGAGCAGGCTCTCTTCGCTGCCGTCGACGTGGACGAGCTCGACCGAGGGGGTCGCCTCGCCCTCGCCGCGCCGGTCGAGGCCGAGTCGCGAGACCCACTGCTCGGTCTGCTCACGGCGTTGCTGCAGGTAGGAGACCCACTCGCCGCCGCGGTCGGGCCGCTCGACCCTGGAGACGAAGCTCGGCATCACCTGCTTCAGCTCGCTGAGGATCATGCCGCCGTACTCGCGCGCCTCAGGCAGCGGCGAGGCCATCAGCCGCAGCAGCATCTGCTCGTAGGCCTGGCCGGAGGCGTAGATGCCGACGTGGCTGAGCGTCGCCGCCGGCAGTAGGCCGCGCAGCAGGTCGAGCGCCTTGGCCCGGATCGAGCGCTGCCACGGCCCCTCGGGTTC
This sequence comes from Solirubrobacterales bacterium, assembly GCA_035549645.1. Lineage (GTDB taxonomy): Bacteria > Actinomycetota > Thermoleophilia > Solirubrobacterales > 70-9 > VRUE01. The sequence goes on from DASZQM010000086.1 coordinate 4,676, forward strand.
ATCCGCTCCGCGCGGCCAGCGCTCCGCCGCCCACTCCTCGACCCGCCGCAGCGAGGCCGAGTAGATCGAGAAGATCTCGTCCATCGCGGCGCCGAACTCGGGGCCGAGCTCGGCATTGCGGTAGTAGCGATAGCCCCCATCACCTTCGATCGGCTTGTCGTAGGGGATGTAGCGGGTCGACTGCTCCAGGTAGGCGGCGAGGCGGCCGCGCTGCAGGACCTTGGTGAGCACGTTGGAGACCCACTCGCAGGCGATGTGGGCGCCGCCGACCTGGGCGATCGAGTCGTCGCCATAGCCGAGGAAGACGCGTTCGTAGAGCCCCGCCGCGCGCTCGCCCTCGGCCCCGTCGAAGGGACGGGCGCCGGCCTCGGCATCGGCAGCGAACTCCTCCAGGTAGAGCCGGCGGACCGTCCCGGAATAGCGCGAATAGCGGGCAAAAAGCGCCCCCTTGACCGTCTCCGGCAAGTTGACGAGCGCGAAGACGGGGCGGTCGAGGTTGGTGAAATGGGGCGCCAGCAGCGCCCGCTCCTCAGCGGTGAAGTCCTCGACTGGGTAACGCACCGGGGCATCGTAGACCCCGCCCCGGCTGGTGGTCCGAACGCGAAACCGTCTCAACCCGCGCTATCGGCGGGTCGGGACGGTCTCGCGGTTCGGCCTGTGTTCAGTCCTGAGTCGAGGGCGGGTCGGCCATCAGCTCGACGCGATGCCCGTCCGGCGTGAAAGTGAGGGCGCGTGGGGCACCCCAGTGCTCGCGTCGTCGCTCGACCTCGAAGCCAGCCTTCTCGAGTGCGGCGAAGGTCGCCGGGAAATCGGTGACGGCAACCGCCATATGCCCACGCGACGGCACCGTCGGCGACTCGCTCGGCATCAGGTGGACCTGGGTCCCTTCGCGTTCGAGCCAGGTGAACTCGCGCAGCGCCTCCGGCGGCTCGACCTGCTCGAAGCCGAGCAGCTCGAAGAGCTCGATCGTGCGCTCGATCGCGCCCGGCGTCACCTCGATCCCGACGTGATGCAGCATCAGAACAAGAGTGACACGAGGGCGGCGCCGACGACGATGATCGTCGACCAGGTAACCGCCTCGGCGGTGATCTCCATGTCGAGTCCGTAGGCGTGGGCGACGACGAGCGAGTTGAGGCCGGAGGGCATCGCCGAGAGCAGGCGGTAGGCGGCGGGCAGGTCTATCAGCGGCGCGGCCATCAGCATCAGCAGCCCGGGCACGACGGCGAGACGGGTGACGACCGTGAGCGCGACCGGGCGGGTGATCGGTGGCGGCATAGGCAGCTCGCCGTGCTCGGCGTTCTCGGCCAGGGTGGCGCCGACGGCGAAGAAGCCGATTGGCAGGATGGCGACGATCAGCGCCTGCGAGATGTCGACGAGGACGGTGGGTGCCAGCGCTCGCGGCGCCAGCAGGCCGAGGATCGCGGCGTAGAGGGCGGGGTTGCGGGTGAAGAATGCGCGCACCCGCTGGCGAGGGGTTTCGCCGGCCTTGGTGCCGAAGGCGGCGCCGATCGCGAAGGCGCCGAGCAGCAGGCAGGGCCCGGTGACGAGCACGTCGTAGAGGACGGCGGTCGAGAGCTGGTCGCGGCCCAGCAGGGCCACCGTCATCGGGTAACCGAGGTAGCCGGTGTTGACGCTGAGGATCGTGACGACGACGGCGCCGGTCTGGAACCGCGGCAGGCGCAGCACGCGGCTGGCGATCAGGTAGGCGAAGAGGGCACCGAGCGAGGAGGCGAGGATGCCGAGGATCAGGCCGACGCCGTGGCTGAGGTCGATGTTCGCCTTGGCGATGTTGAAGAAGATCACCGGCGGCAGGAAGACGTAGAGCAGCAGCGTCAGCGCCCGCCGCGAGACCATCGCCGCGCCCGCCGGCCAGCGGTGCTCGGAAGCGACCCCGATCCCGACCGAGATCACGATCGCGGCGGTTGTGAGGAGAACGCCGATCCGCGGACCCTTTCAGGTCCTCGCCGCGTGGCGCCCTATGCGTAGAGCGCCTCGATCTCCGCTTCGTACTTGCGCTCGATCGGGCGGCGCTTCAGCTTCATCGTCGGCGTCAGCTCCTCGCCGCCGGGAGACCACTCGCCGGGGAGGACCTTGAAGCGCTTGATCTGTTCGACCCGGGCGAGGCGGGCGTTGGCGGTCTCGACCGCGTTCGCGATCTCCTCGGCGACGGCGGGGTCCTCGGGAGAGAGGCCGCGGGCGGCGAGCGTTTCCGCGTCGAGGGCGAAGAGGGCGACGTTGTAGGGGCGGTTGTCGCCGATCGCGACCGCCTGGGCGATCAGCGGCGTCGCCGCCTTCAGCTTCGCCTCGATGTTGGCCGGCGACATGTTCTTGCCGGCGGCGTTGATGATCAGCTCCTTCTTGCGGTCGACGATGCGCAGGTAGCCCGCCTCGTCGAATTCGCCGATGTCGCCGGTGTGCAGCCAGCCATCCTCGTCGAGCGCCTCGGCGGTCTTCTCCGGCATGTTGCGATAGCCGGACATCACCTGCGGACCGCGCACCATCACCTCGCCGTCCTCGGCCAGCTTCACCTCGGTGTTGGGGATCGGCGGCCCGACGGTGCCGACCCGCACCGCGCCGGGTGGGTTCAGCGTCGTGATCGCGGTGGTCTCCGACATTCCCCAGGTCTCGCGGATCTCGATCCCGAGTGCGAGGAAGAACTCGAGCACCTCGGGTGGGGTCGGCGCCGCCCCGACCACGAACGATTCGACCTGGTCGAGGCCGAGCATCGCCCGGATCGTCGAGAGCACCTCTGCGTCGGCGCGCTGCCACTCGGCCTCGAGCTCCTCGGGCGCACCGCCGTTCGCGATCGCGCGGGCGCGGCGGCGGCCGAGCTCGATCGCCACCTCGGTCGCTTCGCGTTTGGCCTCATCGGCCTCGGCGGCGATGCCGACCTCGATCGCCGCCTTCAGCTTTTCCCAAATCCGCGGCACGCCGCCCCAGACCGTCGGCTTCACCTCGATCGAGTAGGCGACCATCTGCCGTGGGTCGGGGCAGCAGTAGACGCAGCTGCCGTAGATCATCTGGGCGTAGATCCCGGCCCAGCGGTCGGCGATGTGGGCGCTGGGGAGGTAGGAGATCATCCGCCCACCGGGGGCGGTCTGCTGCACCTCGTCGCAGGCGCGCCAGACCGACACCATGTTGGCGTGGGTCAGCTGCACGCCCTTCGACGGCCCGGTCGTGCCCGAGGTGTAGATCAGGCAGAGCACGTCGTCGGGCTCGACCGCGCGCCAGGCCGCCTCGAAGTCGAAGCCGGGCTCGCCCATCTCCTCCAGCTCGGCGATTGGGATCGTCCCCGCCGGCGCCTCGCCGTCGATCACGATCACGTGCTCGAGCGTGTCGACCGCCTCCTGCGCCGCCAGGACGGTCTCGAGGAAGGCCTGCTCGGTGACGATCACCCGGTTGCCCGCGTCCCGTACCAGGTACTCGACCTGCTCCGGCGAGGAGGTGTTGTAGATCGAGAAAGTGGTCGCCCCGAGGTGCATCGCGGCGGCGTCGGTCAGGTGCAGCGCCGGGCGGTTGACCAGCATGAACCCGACCGTGTCACCGCGCTCGACACCAAGCGCGGCCAGCCCCGCCGCCCGCTTGCGCACCGCATCGGCGTAGTCCTGCCAGGAGGCTTCGTAGTCGGAGTCCTTGAACCGCAGCGCCGGGCTCTCCGCCCACTCCGCTGCGGTCAGCTGAAACGCCTCGCACATCGTCGACGCCGTTAGCGCCGTCGGTCGCTCCTCCATGGATTGACCTTATCGTCACTGCACGCAGCCGGATGGAGAGCGGACCGATTCAGGCTTTGCGCCTGCCGCCGATCTCTCGCGGCGGGGGAATGCCCATCCGTGGTGAGAGCCAAGCCTGCACGGGTCTCCCGGCGAAGTAGGCGACGAGAACAATCCCAATCTCGATCACTCCTAGGACTTCTCGGGACCAACCCAGCCAAAGCCATGCCTCGAGAATCGGAATGCCGACAATCGCGCTCAGAACGATTGGAAGGTGAAGTTCTGTAGCCAAAACGTTTCGTCGCATATTG
>DASZQM010000087.1:0-7453 GCA_035549645.1 Solirubrobacterales bacterium
GCTGCCGCCGGTGCCGGGCTGCAGCACGATCCGCATCGCCTCGCCGGCGACGGCACCTACCTGCGCCTCAACGAATCGGGCAGCGTCGTCATGGACGCCCTCGACGGCGGCACCCTGGGCGACGCGGCCAGCGCCCTCCGCGCCCGCTACGACATCGACGCCGACCGAGCCCGCGAAGACGCCGAGACCACCACCCGCGAGCTCCTCCGCCGCCGCGTCGTGATGCCTGCCGACGCCAGCAGCTCCTTCCCCGCCGAGCCGGGAACGAGCGACCTGCCAGGCCTCGAGCCGAACGGCTGAGCCGGAGCCGCGATTGACTCCAGCGAAGCCGGCCTCTCAGCAGAGTGGCTGCCCATCTGGCCCCGCAAGCTGGGCAGTGGTCTGAACGTCGTCGGCAATCCGCTCGACGACCGCCCTTACCAGCGCGATCGTCGCCCGACAGGCCTCCTCTCCAACGACCTCTACCTCACGACAGGCACTCGTGCTCAACAGCTCCCGGATCCCTTCGGCTCCTCCCTCGCCGGGGACTGCATCCGCTGGCAGGCCCATCAACTCCTGGAGTACGAGGTCGAGCGCCACGACGGCTCCCATCAGCTCCTCGATCAACTCTCGGGATGCGACGCGGACTCCTGGCTCGGGCGTAGTCACCACTCGCCAAGGCCAGTGACGCGCAATCTCTCCCCCTAGTGGAGCCAGCCGGGATCGAACCGGCGACCTCCGCCTTGCAAAGGCGGCGCTCTGCCAGCTGAGCTATGGCCCCGCAAGGCCAGAGTTTAGTCGTCGAAGTCGAAGTCCTTCGGCGGCTTCTGCTCGAACCAGAGCTGGTCGTCCTCTGAGTCCTCGAGGAAGTCGGGAGTCTCCTCGAGCACGTCCTCCTCGTGGTGAGCGGCTTCGGGCTCCGCTTCGGCGACGGGCTCCGGAGCCGGCTCCTCGGCAACCGGCAGCTCCTCCGACTCGGGCTCGTCCTCGTCCTCAGGCTCGTCCTCGTCCTCCGGCTCCGGCTCTGCGGCCGGCGCTGCCTCTTCGACCGGGGCCTCGAGCGCCTGGTCCAGTTCGTCGGATAGGCGCTGTTCGTTCCAGAAGGCGTCGTCCTCGTCGTCGTACTCGTCATCGTCATCGGGGGCGGGCCCCTGGACGCTGACCTCGGCCTCTTCGCCCTCCTCTAGGCCGGCGAGCGGATCGCTCGGGGCCAGGCGGGGCTCGGCGATCTCCTCTTCGACCAGCTCCTCGTCGGTCGGAGTGGGCGGGCCCAGCTCCTTCTCGACGTCGAAGAACTCGGTCGGCTGTTCGGCGATCGCGTGGCGCTCTTCGGTCGAAGGACCGGCAGGCTCGACAGCCTCGGGCTCCTGCAAGTCGGAGACGACCTCGTGCTCCATTGCCACCTGCTCCTCGGCTGGCACGGCGGTCTCCTCAAGAGCGGGCTCCTCGGCCGCCACCTCGCCGGCAGGCTGGGCCTGCGGCTCCGGCGCGGGCGGGGGCTCCTGCAAGTCGGCGATCGTCGGCTCCCGCCGCGTCTCGCCCTCCGCAGGCGCCTCGGGCTGCGTCATGAACTGCGTCGGCGCCTCGGCAGCCGGATCGACCGCCTCCTCGCCAGGACGCTCCGCCTGACCGAACGCCTCGTCCTCGAGCTGTTTCAGCTCGGAATCACCGGCGCCGTGCTGGCGCTTCAGTTCCAGATGCTCGCGGATTGCCTCGTCGAGAATGCCCATGGTCGATTCCTGGCGGGGAACCTAAAGCCTATGCGGTTATCCTTCCCCTTGCGAGGGTCCTGGGACGAACCTCCCAACCCCGCCCTCGGGGCTATAGCTCAGCTGGCAGAGCGCCTGGATCGCACCCAGGAGGTCGGCGGTTCGAATCCGCCTAGCTCCATCGCCAGAAGTCCCTGCACGTCGGGGGCTTCGCTTTTTAGAGCCGTTTCCAACCGCCGCTGAAAATGCGCTCCATTTCGGGAACGAGTTCCCGAAATCGCGGCGATGCGAGGCGATTGGCGGCGATTACCGTCGATTCCGCCTCGCTTTCCAGCGGCCCCGGAGCTACGGTCGGCCCGACTACATAAGTAAGTGCCCCGGCGGCGGTGGAACGCCCCGGGGCCGGCACCGAAGCTCACACTTCGATGCAACAGGAACGGTACTCCCGCTCGCCCCCACCGGGGCAGCGTCGGAGACGGCTCCGGTGCCCTTAACCCGACAGGAGGGGCGCCGTGCCTGGCACCACGATCACCATCAACTTCGACCAGCGCAATGGGCTCTACGAGCTGGTCCGCAATCACCTCGGCTCCGTCGGCGACCTCTGGACCGCACTGGAGCACGACGAGGACTTTGGCACCGCCGAGCGGCTTGGCCTGGAGTTCGGCGAAGACTTCGAGCTACTGAAGGACATCGGCTGGGCCAAAGACGACGGCCGCACGGAGTTCGAGATCACGATGCCGCCGCATGACCTGATGGAACTGCTCCAGCGTCTTCAGGGAGAAGCCGGAATGGTCCTCGGCGGTTGGGCCGACGAGGAGCGCGAGGACGTCGAAAGCAAGGAACGCTTCCGGCGGGGCTATGACGCCTGCGAGAAGGTGCTCGGCGACCTCGATCCCCGAGGAGGCGTTCGAGCATGAGCGCCACCGTCACGATCGGCCCCAAGGAGCGCGCCACGCTGCACTGGCTGATGGTCCGCCGGCTCTTCATCCTGGGCCAGGACCCGCCAGAGCTGGCCCGGAGTGAGGGTGTCAGCCACGATGAGCTGGCCGAGGAGTTCGGCGAAGACCTGCGGCTCATGGGAGATCTGGGCTGGGAGGTCGAGGACGACCGAAAGACGGTCGGCCTCACCATGCCTGCCGCGAGCCTCGTCAAGGCGATCAGGCGACTGCGCCGGGATGCTCGCCGCGCCCCTTCCGAACCCCCGCGCGAGCATGAGCCACAGGGCGACGTCGAGGGGCGCTGGGAGCGTTTCCGCGAGGCCGTCGAGGTCTGCGACGAAGTTCTCGACCTCCTCGACTCCCCTCACCGTGTCGACGCAGAGGAGGCGAACGCCGCCGAGTGCCCGGCCAGCGGGACCACCTTTGAGCTGTCGCCGGTCAGTCCGCCCGCAATCATCATCCTCGCGGCACTCGAGCGCGCGGCCCGCCACGCGCGCTCCGATGAGGTTGCCACGACGACCGTGGTCGAACACCTCGGATTTGACCCGACCGAGAAGACGAATCGCCTGCTTCACCATCGACTCAATGGATTGCGAGATGCGGGCTCTCTGACGCGCCTCGCAAGGGGCGGAAGCGATAGCTGGGTTCTCACCTCTGAGGGGCGGGAGGAGCTAGACCGAGGCTACGAGGCCGAGGAGGTAGGCGAGTTGCCCGAGGCGCCCCAGCATCGCGCCTGGCGGGAGGCGCGGGTGAAAGCCGCTGTGCGGCTCGAAGGCTTCAAAGACGAAATGGGGACGCTGCTGGAAGAGGCGACCGCGCTCCTCGATCAACCTCACCCGCCGCATTCATCGGAGTGGGTCGCGATGAGCCGGCGCCTCTCCCCCGCCGCCTGGCGGGTGGGCTCGGCCACCCACTGCCTCTACGAGTGGGTCGAGCCCGAAGACGACTTCCCCGACGTGGATGAAGCCCCGGGTCCGAAGCCCGGGCGCCGCGCGATTTCCGCGTGGGATCAGACCAGCATCGAGCTAGGAGGACCGTCGTGACCGAGAAGAAAGCAGACGACAAACGCCCGGCGAAAAAGACGCCCGCCGCCAAGAAATCCACCGCCAAAGCCCCCGCGAAGCCGGCGGCGAAAAGCCAGAAACAGGATCGGCTCGCGCCGGGCGAACTGGACAAGCTGGTCCTCGGCTACATGCGTCGGCACAAGGAGGACGGGCCCTGTACTCCAAGCGCTGTCGCCAAGGGGATCAAACGCTCCTCGGGCGCGGTGGCCAATTGCCTCGCCCGCCAGGAGAAGCAGAAGAAGGTGCGGCTGGTCAACCCGAAGCCGCGCCGCTACGAGCTGGTGGACGCGAAGAAGGGATGAACGGGTACGCCCGCAACGGGAGCCGCCAGTCCTCGGGGGCCGGGTCGCAGGCCACAGGGAGGATGCAGGTCTTCCTGCGGTGGAAGCCCTGCACCCTGGCCCGGTCCCCGAGGACTGGCGCACCTATCGCGGCGCGACACCCCGCGGCCGTCGATGGCTGCCCGAGGGTCGAGGTACAGGCCACCGATGGCGGAGGAGGACCCATGCCGGTCAGAGGGCTCTCCGCCACCTGCCTCGGCCCTCGGGCAGCCATCGACGCCATCCGGCGTGGGGAGTGAGGCTCGCATGGAAGCGGCACTCGAGGATCGGTGCTGCCCACAATGCGGCCGGGAGCTTCTCACGCTCGACCCGGATGAGGCGCCGGAAGAGTGCGAGGACTGCCGGCCAGAAACCGGAGCCGGAAGTCAGATGGTGGAGCGGCTCTCAATCAACCTCCGTCGGCTCCGCCAGGGCAAGGGCTTAGATCAGGCCGGCCTCGCCGAGCGCGCAGGGCTCCACGCAAACGATGTTTGGCAGCTCGAAGGTGACCGCGCCAACGGGCTGAGAACGACCAAGGCGCTGAAACTTGCCCAGGCGCTCGAAGTCTCGCTCGACCAACTGGCAAAGGGCATCTTCTGGACGCCCGGTCAGGTGCTCCGCAACGCGGAGGGGCCGTTGCCAGCCGAAAGGCTCTCCGGCTTCTTCTTGGTCCTTCCCGTCAACGAAGCAGCTTTCGAGCCTGGGCCACAGCGCGACCCTGTAGCCGACCGGCACGAGGCGGCCGGAATCTTCGGCGCCAACCTCCGCGACGCCAGGGAGAGACGCCACCTGACCCAACACGCCCTCGCTCGCGCATCGGGCCTCGGTAAGAATGGGCTGTCGCTGATCGAGCAGGGCGTCAACGAGACGACGGTCGAGACGCTGCTGGCCCTCGCCTGTTCCCTGAACCTTCCTCCGGGCCACCTGCTCGACGGCATCCGCCTGAAGCCTCCGCCGCCTTCCTCTCCGTCATGCACCGGAAGAGCACACCGGCCGATGAGCGCCGTGGAGGGCGATGTCCTTCGCATGTGGAAGGAAGACAAGCCGGCGTTCACCATCGCCGAATCCCTCGGAGTGTCAACGGGGACGATCTCCTCCATCGTTCATCGGCTCCGCGAGCGCGGCGAGCAGGTCTGCTATCGGCGCCCCCCGACGAGAGCCGCGCAGGAGCGAGCCCGGCGACGGCGGGAGACCTGCGCCCAGGCCAATGAAGGTTCGGATCGACCACCGGAGCCACAGGGCGCCGATGCTCACGCCACTGACGATGCCTCCAAGGACGAGATCGCCGCTCGAATAGGAGCCAACATGGCGCTCTGGCGAGAAGAGGTCGGCGTGACCTATCGGGAGCTGCGCGAAGCAACCGAGGTCGATCACGCCCATCTATTTCGAGCTGAGAGGGGAATCTCCGGCGTTCCCAACTTGACTTTCATTTTGAAGCTCTCCGGCAGCCTGAATGTGCCCGCCTCGTTCATCACCGCCGGGGTCGTCTGGAACCCGGCCCTCCAATCGTTCCGCGTAGAGGAGCCGGTGGTGCTGCCCCGCGTCCTGACGACGCGCCTGGGCTTGAACGCGGTGCGCGCCCGCTATCGACTCGACCTCTCCCAGCAGAGCCTCGCCGACCGGGCCGCGATGAGCACGAGCGACGTCTCGGCCTTCGAGCGCTGGAGCAAGAACTTCAGGTTGTTCTCGTTGGTGCGAATGGCTGCTGCACTCGGTGTGACCTTCGATGAGCTGTTCGACGGAGTGGCGAACTGGTGCTTCCGGCCCTTGCCTCCGCCTGAATACCTGCCAGGTGAGCGACCTACGAAACGAGAGCGCGACCAGCTCGTCATACGCCTCTGGCATCAGGGGCGACCGGAACTGGAGATTGCCGAAGCGTTGGATCTACCTCGGACCTCGATCTCTCCCTACATCCGCGAACTGCGCGACGCCGGAGAGGATCTCCCCTATCGCCGGCCACCGCGAAGCGCAGCCGAGGTGACAGCACGTCGCCGACGTCGCGGCGCCTTGGCCTAACCGGGCTCACCCACCGACGCCGGCCGGAGCACACGGTTAGGTTTGCCCAGATTCGAAGAGCTATAGGACGGGATCATGGGCGGTCTACTGACGGCGAAGCGGGCGTGGTGGGTGTTTGGCGCGATAGCGCTCGTGCTGGGCCTGTTCGCCAGCGTCGGGCCCGGCCTCGATGCCATCGGGGACGCTGCCGACTGGCTAGGAGAGCATCCGGTCGTGCTCGTCGCACTCGCCGTGGTCCTGATGGTGGTGCTCGCTTTCGCGATCGGGCGCACAAGCACTTCCTGGGGAATGCAGCCCGGCCACCTCGAGGCCGACAAGGAGACCTTCGTCGACCTAAAGGAGATGGTGCCCCGGAGGGTGATCGACTTTCTCAGGGATCAGGATTTCGGCAGCGCCTGGAGCGGCAACCAAACCGAGCCCCTCTACATGTACGTCGCCGGACGCAACCCCGTCGAACATCAATTTCACGACAAGATCGTTGAGGGCAAACGAGCGCAGCTTCACCGCGACTGCGAGGCGTTCGTGCACACGTTGGCCGGATACTCGATCCCCAGCGGAAACGGAAACTTCTTCGAGATGAACGAGAAGGAATGGGTCCGCAGTCACGCGCCTGGTGACGAGACGTATGAGCGCTACGAAGCGCACCGCCGTGAGCTGGGCGAGCTGGCCGACGCGATCGTGGCCGCCTACAACGATCTCGTCGTCACCGCGCGTAGGCGCCTGCCAGGAGCCTGACCCAGCGCCGCCCCCGGCCCGATTCCCCACAGCGGCCATACGAGCCGTACACGCCGAACCGATTTCCTCCCTGACCTCCAGCGCTCAGACCGGGCTCGGCTCCCCACACGTCGCCGGACACGGCCCCACAGATTTTCCGGCCCCTGGCCGTCTCCGGTTTCCTAGCTCCCAGAAAGCTGTTCGAGCACCCGACGATCTGAGTCCATGCCCTCCTTCAAGCGCTTCTGAAACTCGGGGTCGGCTCGGCGCTCAGCGATGTGTTTGCGGACCGCTTCACGCACTACATCGGAGATCGTCATGCTGTCCGCGCGAGCGACAGCAGCGAGTTCGGCCGCCTGCTCCTCGGCGAGGCGGAGGGTCGTCCCTTGGTCGGCGTAGGCTCCATCAGCCCTTGCCCTGCGCGATGCTTTCGAGCGCCCACAGCAGCGCGTCGCCGACTGCCGAAGTTCGCCGCCCGTCGGTGGTCACCCACTCGTGCCCCTCGGCCCGAACGCCTCCTCGCTGCATCAGCTCGTGAAGGAGACCGGCATCAACGGTCGCCATCCCCGCGCCGATGGCGCCGGTACTCGGCCGCAGCTCGGCGGGGTTGAGCCGGACCGTGCCGAGCCATTCGGCGACAGCGCGTTCTGAGTGAGGGCCGGTGAGGATGATCCGACGGTCGCGCAAGTCGAAGGTGCCGATGGCGATCAGCG
>DASZQM010000088.1:0-1713 GCA_035549645.1 Solirubrobacterales bacterium
AGCGCGCTGGTGGCACGCGCCGGCGGCAACCCGCTCTACCTGGGCGAGCTCGTCGCCGCGATGGCGACGTCCGCCGACGCCCTCGAGCTCCCGGACTCGATCGAGGGCTTGATCAGCGCCCGCATCGACCGGCTGGTGCCCGCCCACCGACGGCTGCTCCGCACCGCAGCCGTGCTCGGGATGGACGTCGACATCCCGGTGCTCGCTCGCGTCGGCGCCGCGGTGGACGAGCTCCCCCACCTGAGCGAGTTCCTCGCCGAGGCCGACGGCGGCCAGGTCCGCTTCCGCCACCACCTCGTGCGGGAGTCCGCCTACGAGGGCCTCCCCTTCCGACGGCGGGCCGAGCTGCACGGTCGCACCGCCGCCGCCATCGAGGAGCTGGCCGGCCCGCGCGCCGAGGAGCGCGCCGACCTCCTCTCCGTGCACTGCTTCCACGGCGCCCGCTACCGGGACGCTTGGCGCTACTCCGTGGTGGCCGCCGACCGGGCGCGGGCCCAGTACGCCAACGCAGAGGCCGCCGAGGGCTTCGACCGCGCGCTGGCCGCCGCCCGCCGCGTGCGCGACCGCGGCGGCCTCGACCTCCTCGGCGTCCGCGAGCGCCTGGGCGACGTGGCCTTCGAGCTCGGCGAGTTCGACCGCGCCCGCCGAGCGCTGCGAGCGGCGCGAGACGAGGCGTCCGCCGGCCCGGTCGACCGCGCCAGGATCTGCGCCAAGCTGGCGATGGTCGAGGAGTCATCGACGCGCTACTCCACGGGCCTGCGGTGGGTGACACGGGGGTTGCAGACCCTCGCAGACATCCCGGGCGACGCCGCGCGCCGGGTCGAGGGCGAGCTGACCACCCGCCGGGCCCGGCTGCTGCACTTCCAGGGCCGCGACCGCGAGGCACTGCGGTGGGCCGAGGTCGCCGTCGAGCAGGCGGAGGCCTGCGGGGACGACCTCACGCTGGCCCATGCGCTCGAGTACCTCGATCGGTGCCAGGTCGCCCTCGGCATCGTCGAAGCGGAGCCGGCGGCGCAGCGGTCGCTGGCCATCTACGAGGCCGCCGGCCAGGTCGCGGCGCAGGCCCGCATCCACAACAGCCTCGGCATGCGCGCCTACTTCACCGGCGACTGGGTCCTCAGCCTCCAGCACTACCGGGCGGCCGAGGAGGCCTACCTCCGCGCGGGCCGGGGCTGGGGCGCGGCCACCTGCCAGGCCAACATCGCCGAGGTGCTGAGCGACCAGGGCCACCTCGAGGAGGCGACCGACCTGCTCGAGCAGGCCATGCGCGTGTGGCGGGGCATCGGCGCCGAATCCGAGGTCACCTTCGGCGAGTACCTGCTCGGGCGCATCGACGCCAGGTCCGGCCGGCTCGACCAGGCGCTGGCCCGCTACGCCGCGGCCCGCGGGTTCTGCGTCGCCGCGGGCGAGGAGGGCGAGGTGCAGCTCATCGACGCGCTCCGGGCCGAGGCGCTCGTGCTGGACGGGCGGGCCGGCGACGGGTTGGCCGAGGCCGACCGCGCCCTCGCAGAGGCGCTCGCCGCACCCGGCCTGGTGGCCACGATCCCGCTGCTGCACCGCATCCGGGGCGCCGCCCTCCTCGCCACCGGGGACCGGGACGGCGCGGCGGCGGCGCTCCGCGAGAGCGTCGCGACCGCGCGCCAGCGCGAGGCCCGCCACGACCTCGCGATGGCGCTCGACCTGCTCCTCGCGCACGGGCTCGAGCGCTCGTCC
>DASZQM010000089.1:0-9607 GCA_035549645.1 Solirubrobacterales bacterium
CCTGTGGGGGCACCGAAGCGGTAGTTCCCTCGAGGATCTTCAGCAGCGCCTGCTGCACGCCTTCGCCGGAGACGTCACGGGTGATCGACGGGTTGTCGCCCCCCTTGCGGGCGATCTTGTCGATCTCATCGATGTAGATGATCCCCGTTTCGGCCTTTTTGACGTCGTAGTCGGCGGCCTGGATCAGCTTCAGCAGGATGTTCTCGACGTCCTCGCCGACGTAGCCGGCCTCGGTCAGCGCGGTCGCGTCGGCGATCGCGAAGGGGACGGTGATGATCCGCGCCAGCGTCTGGGCGAGCAGCGTCTTACCGCAGCCGGTCGGGCCGAGCAGCATGATGTTGGACTTCTGCAGCTCGACGTCCGTGTCCTCGGACTGCGACATCTGGACGCGCTTGTAGTGGTTGTAGACGGCGACCGAGAGGGCGCGCTTGGCGGCGTCCTGGCCGACCACGTACTCCTGCAGGACGTCGTGGATCTCCCGCGGCTTGGGCAGGTTCTCGAGTTCGACCTGGCCGGTGGGCGGGGTCAGCTCCTCATCGATGATCTCGTTGCAGAGGTCGATGCACTCGTCGCAGATGTAGACGCCGGGACCTGCGATCAGCTTCTTGACCTGGCGTTGTGACTTACCGCAGAAGCTGCAGAGGAGTTGCTCGTTCGAGTCTGTCGGCCGTGCCAGCGAAATCCCCTCCTTCGGGGCTGGTGGTTTGCCTCCCGGCTCGCGCCCCAAAGCTTAGACGGCGCGGCAAGTGGGCCCTGTTCGTGCGCTGGATTTACTCCGCCGAGGCCCCCCTCCCTCCCCGTGACCGCAACCTTGCGAGATACGGTCCCAGGTATGGCCGCAACCCCCCGAATCGAGCCGATCACCGTTGCCCAGCTCGATCAGCTGCTGCCGATGATCGCCGAATACCAGCGCTTCTACGAGGTCGAGGAGATCGACGAAGCCCGCAACCGCGCCTTCTTCTCCCGCTTCGTCGCCCCCAGCGACAACGGCATGCTCCTCGGCGCCTGGCACAACGACGACCTCCTCGGATACGCCTGCCTCTACTGGCACTTCACCTCCCTGGTCCCCGCCGAGACCGTCCTGATGAACGACCTCTTCGTCTCCAGATCAGCCCGCGGAGCGGGCATCGGCCGAGCCCTGATCAACGCCAGCGCCGACATCGCCCGCGCCCGCGGAGCCCACCATTTGGAGTGGGCCACAGCTCCGGACAACAAGACCGCCCAACGCCTCTACGACTCAACCGGCGCGGAGAGAAGTACCTGGATCGAGTACGAGCTGGACCTCTAGCACCGACGAGTGGTCAATCGACCCACGTATTCGGTGGCAAACCGTTCAGCCCTCGGAGCTTCGAGCGGGAAGCTCCGCAGGGACGTGGAGGGGTCGGGTGCCCCTCCAGCAAAGCTCAAGCGGGTACGCGGCGAAGTGGATATTCGCCCCAGCTGCGCGACGGCTTTGAGGGAGGGGCATCCGACCCCTCCCCTCCCTACGCAGCCACCGACCAAGGGTTAGGCGGGGAGAGGGCCCATCAGCAAGCCCCCTCCCCGTGTTACCTGCCCCTCTAGAAGTGAACGATCGGGATGATCAGGATTGCGACGATGTTGGCGACCTTGATCATCGGGTTGATCGCCGGACCGGCGGTGTCCTTGTAGGGATCGCCGACGGTGTCGCCGGTGACCGAGGCCGCGTGGGCCTCGGAGCCCTTGCCGCCGTGGGCACCGTCCTCGATCAGCTTCTTGGCGTTGTCCCAGGCACCGCCGCCGGCCGTCATCGAGACGGCGGCGAAGAGGCCGACGACGATGACGCCGATCAGCAGGCCGCCGAGCGCGTCGACGCTGAGCAGGCCGACGATGACCGGGACGACGATCGGGATCAGCGAGGGAAGGATCATCTCCTTCTGCGCCGCCAGGGTGACGATGCTGACCGTCTTGGCGTAGTCGGGTTTTTCGGTGCCCTCCATGATCCCCGGGTGCTCGCGGAACTGGGCGCGCACCTGTTCGACCACCTGGCCACCGGCACGGCCGACCGCCTCGATCGCGAAAGCCGCGAAGAGGTAGACCATCATGCCGCCGATGATCAGCCCGATCAGCACGTCGGGGCTGGTCAGGTGGAAGAGGCCGTTGAGGTCGAATCCAGCGGGCGCTTCGTCCGCCAATTCGCTCTTGAAGGCCGCGAACAGCACCAGCGCCGCCAGGGCGGCGGAGCCGATCGCGTAACCCTTGGTCACGGCCTTGGTCGTGTTACCGACCGCGTCGAGCGGGTCGGTCACGTTGCGCACGTCCTCGGGCAGCTCCGCCATCTCGGCGATGCCGCCGGCGTTGTCGGTGATCGGCCCGAAGGCGTCGAGGGCGACGATCAGGCCGCAGAGCGAGAGCTGGCCCATGACGGCGATGCCGATGCCGTAGATGCCGGCGAGCTCATTGGCGCCGAGGATCGCCAGGGCGATCACGAGCGCCGGCGCGGCGGTGGACTGGAAGCCCTGGGCGAGGCCGGCGATGATGTTCGTCGCGTGACCGGTCTCCGATGCCTCGGCGATCAGCTTCACCGGCCGGAAGCGGGTCGACGTATAAAATTCGGTGATCACGAAGAGCAGCGCGGTGACGACCACGCCGATCACGGAGCAGAGCCAGAGGTCGGTGACGCTGATGGTCTTGGCGCCGGCCTCGAGACCGAGCCGGACCGGATCGCTCATCAGCCAATCGGTGATCGGGTAGAAGGCCGCGATCGAGAGGATCCCGGCCGCGATCACGCCGGTGTAGAGCGCACCCTCGACCCGGTCCGTCTTGGTCCGCACCAGCAGCGCCCCGATGATCGAGGCGATGATCGCGACGGCACCGATCACCAGCGGGTAGATCGCCACCGCACGGGAGAATTCGCCGCCCGCGCCGGAGAAGGTGAGCACGCCGAGCAGCATCACGGCGACCGAGGTGACCGCGTAGGTCTCGAAGAGGTCGGCGGCCATGCCGGCGCAGTCGCCGACGTTGTCGCCGACGTTGTCGGCGATCACGGCCGGATTGCGCGGGTCGTCCTCGGGGATGCCCGCCTCGACCTTGCCGACCAGGTCGGCGCCGACGTCGGCGGCCTTGGTGAAGATGCCACCGCCCAGCCGGGCGAAGACGGAGATCAGCGAGCCGCCGAAGCCGAGACCGACGAGCGCGTCGACGGCCTCCTTGTCGGTGCTGCCGGTGATCACGAGGATGCCGTAGTAGCCGGCAACGCCGATCAGGGCGAGGCCGACGACCAGCAGGCCGGTGACCGAGCCACCCTTGAAGGCGACGTCGAGCGCCGGCGGCACGCCACCGCGGGCGGCCTCGGCGACGCGGGCGTTTGCCCGGACCGAGACGTTCATGCCGATGAATCCGGCCGAGCCCGAGAGGATGCCGCCGAAGACGAATCCGATCGCGGTCTTGTAGTCCTGGAGCAGCCAGAGCACGATCGCGATCGGCACGGCGACCGCGGCGATGATCGTGTACTGGCGGTTCAGGTAGGCCTGCGCGCCTTCCTGGACGGCTCCCGAGATTTCCCGCATACGCTCGTTGCCCGGTGACTTCGAGAGCAGGCGCTGGGTGATTATCAGTCCGTAGACGACAGCTGCCGCAGCGCAGACGAGCGCGACGACAACTCCGTATTCGGTCAAGAAACTGGTCAAGTTAGGTCCTCCGGCTGGTTTCTAGGCGGCGCGGGAGTCTATATATGCGCGCGGCGAAAAGCGCTCGCAGAGCCGTAGGTGCGCTTTGTCTCGGCCACCGCGTCGCGGTAGATGTCCTCGATCGAGACCCCGGCGTCGAGTGCCTCGCGGGCGCGCTGGGCGCCGTTTTGGGCCGGCAAGTCGACCTCGATCCCAAGCTCGCTGCGCGCCGGTTCGGTCCAGGCCAGCAGCTCCTCCAAGGCCGCCGCCGCCTCGATCTCCTCGCCGCGGCGAAAGTCGATCTGCCTGCCGCTCATCCCGTAGCGAATTGCCCGCCAGAGGTTCTCCTCGATCTCGCGGTCGCGCAGCGGCGCACCCGCCCCGTCGTAGCCGCGTTCGTCGTAGGCGATCGCGGTCTGGGCGATGCAGGCCGCGATCAGGCCGGCAAGCGCGAAGGACTCCTCGCCGCGGGTCTGGGCGTCGCAGATCCGCACCTCGACCGTGCCGAAGGCGTGGTGCGGTCGCACGCTCCACCAGAGCTGGGTCGACTCGACCGCGGAATTGACCCGGCTCAGGAGGCCGACGAAGTCGGCGTAGCCGTTCCAGTCTCCGAACGGACTGGGCACGCCGCAGCGGGGGAAGGTGCGGGTGAAGATCTCGGTGCGCACGGTGTGCAGGCCGCTGTCGCGGCGGTCGAGGAATGGTGAGTTGGCCGAGACCGCGAGCAGCAGCGGCAGCAGCTCGCGCAGCCAGTCGCAGACCGCGATCGCGCGGTCGGCGCCGCGCACGCCCATGTGCACGTGCAGGCTCCAGGTGTTGTTGCGCTGGGCGACCCAGCCGAGTTCGTGGCGCAGGCGGTTGTAGTGGGGCGTGTCGATGATCCGCTGGTCGAGGTAGTTGGCCCAGGGATGGGTGCCGGTCGCGGCCAGGCCCAGGCCCATGCCCTCGACCAAACCGAAGAGCCGCAGGCGGCGCTCGCGCTGCATGCTCACCGCCTCGGCGAAGCTCTCCGCCCGCCCCGAGCGGATCTCGATCTCGGAGGCGATCAGCTCACCGGCGGCGGACTCTGCGAGCACCTCGTCCGCCTGACAGGCCGCGTAGACGTCCTCGAAGCGGTGCTCGAGCTCGAGCGTCCCCGGATCGACGATCGCGAACTCCTCCTCGAGCCCGATCGTGAAGTCGGTCGAGGACTCGAACGTCTCCCGCGCGCGGTCGAGGTCCAGGGACACTGGAGATCAGCTCAGGTCAGGTAGAAGTAGAGCGCGTAGAGCAGGTCGACGGCGGGGCTGGAGGTGTGGACCGTCACCTCCGGCGGCACCTGCAGCAGCTGCTCGGAGTAGTTGAAGATGATCTTGACCCCGGCGTCGACGAGGCGGTCGGCGACCGACTGGGCGGCGGCGGCCGGCACGGCAAGCACGCCGACGACGATCTCCTGCTCCGCCACCACCGCTTTGAGCTCGGCGAAGTCGCGCACCCGCAAGTTGCCGACCTCGCTGCCGACGACCGCGGAGTCGACGTCGAACATGGCGACGATCTGGAAGCCGTGGTCGGCAAAGATGTCGGAGCTGGCGATCGCCTGGCCGAGGTTGCCGGCGCCGAAGAGGGCGATGTTGTGCTGGCCGGAGGTGCGCAGGATCTTGCGGATCTCCGCCACCAGCGACTCGACGTTGTAGCCGACGCCGCGCTTGCCGAACTTGCCGAAGCCGGAGAGGTCACGGCGGATCTGGGTCGGGTTGATGTGCGTGTACTCGGAGAGTTCCTGCGAGGAGATCGTCTCGCGGCCCATCTTGCGCGCCTGGGTGAGCACCTGCAGGTAGCGCGAAAGGCGGGCAGCCACGCCCAGCGAGAGCCTCTCGCCGTCGACGATCAACCCGTTGGTTGCCGGGTCCTGCTCTTCGATCAAGGCACTCACGTCCCCACAGTATCGAGCCTCGCGCGCACGGCTGCCTCGTCGAGGATCAGCTCCGAGACCACCACTCCGTCGACCTCGACCACGGGGATCTTCTCCAGCAGGCGCCGCAGCAGCAGCTCCTCGCTCTCGATGTCGACCTCGTGCAGCTCGAAGCGGTAGCCCTCCTCGTGCAGGGCGATCAGCGCCTCGATCGCTTCCGCGCAGAGGTGGCACTCGGGCCGCGAGTAGACCGTGACCGTGTTCACGCCGCGGCCCGCTTCGGCGTCGCGAAGGCGTCGTAGGCGAGGTAATCCGGGTAGGGAATCGGCTCCGCGAAGCGGGCAGCGGAGCCGATCATCGCGGCGTTGTCGGTGCAGAGCGCGAGCGGCACCAGCTTCAACTCCACCCCGCGCCGCTGGCAAAGCGCCGCGACCGCGTCGCGCAGCGGCCCGTTGGCGGCGACGCCGCCGCCGAGCGCAACCGCGCCCCACTCCCCTCGCTTCAGCGCCCGCTCCAGCTTGGCGACGAGCTGGCCGACGGCGGCGGCCTGGAAGCTGGCGGCAAGGTCGGCGCGGCGGTCCTCGACCTGCTCGGGGCCAAGGTCCCGGCAGAGGTAGACGAGCGCGGTCTTGAGCCCGCTGAAGCTGAAGTCGAGGCCGGGATCGCGACTCATCGCCACCGGCATCTCGAAGGCTTCTGAATCCCCCTCCCGCGCCGCCTTTTCCAGCGCCGGCCCGCCCGGATAGCCGAGGCCGAGCATGCGAGCGACCTTGTCGAAGGCCTCGCCGGCGGCATCGTCGAGCGTCTGGCCGAGCAGCTCGTAGCCCTCGTGGTCGCGCACGCCGGCGAGCAGGGTGTGGCCGCCGCTGGCGACGAGGCAGAGGAAGGGCGGCTCCAGCGCTTCGGGCTCGAGGAAGTTGGCGGCGACGTGGCCCTGCAGGTGATCGACCGGGATCAGCGGCAGGCGCCGGGGCGCGGCCAGTGCCTTCGCCGTGCTGACCCCGACCAGGAGGGCGCCGATCAGGCCGGGACCGACGGTGACGGCGATCGCCTCGACCTGATCGAGGCTCGCACCCGCCTCGTTCAACGCCGCCTCGACCACCGGTGCGGTCAGCTCGAGGTGGTGTCGCGAAGCGACCTCGGGGACGACGCCGCCGAACTGGGCGTGAGCTGCAGCCTGGGAGGAGATCACGCTGGAGAGGATGCGCGGCCCCTCGAGCACGGCCGCGCAGGTGTCGTCGCAGGAGGTCTCTATTGCAAGCAGCGGCATGGGATCGACGGGGTCCGGCTCAGTCGAGCCACATGATCAGCGCGTCCTCGCCATTGTCCTGGTAGTAGCGAGGACGCACGCCGGCGGAGCGGAAGCCGAGCCGTTCGTACATCGTGATCGCCGGCCGGTTGGAGACCCGCACCTCGAGCGTGAAGGGAAGGTTGCCGCCGCCCTCCTCGATCAGCCTGGCGATCAGCCGCCGGGCGACGCCACGGCGACGGTGCTCGGGCCCGACGGCGACGTTCATCAGGTGCCAGACCTGGTCGTAGCGGGAGCAGACCAGGTAGCCAAGCAGCTGGTCGCCCTCGGTTGCCGCCAGGCAGATGCCGGACGGCTTGGAGAGCTCGAGCACGAACATCGCCAGCGACCAGGGCGTGGGAAAGGAGCGGCGCTCGATCGAGATCACCGCGGGCAGGTCGCTGTAGGCGAGCCGCCGGATCACGCCGGCCGCTCCCGCCTCAGCCTGCTCTCTGGGAATCGTGTCGCTCACGCCATCGCTGCGCATCTGGAGGCCTCAGGTAGATCGGTTCGAGTGGCCCGTCGGCGCCGTCCGCCGCGAGGGCGCAGACCTGCCGCGCGGACACGTGGTGAACGGGGTCGGCGTCCGCGAGGATCTCGATTCCCCGCTTCGCCAGCTCTTGACGAAAGCGTACCGCCCCCGAGCCGGCGGCCAGCGGCGAGACCGGGAGCTCCGCGACTCGCTCGCCCAGCTCCTCCGGAGGGAGCACGAGCGGCTCCCAGAGGCGCTCGCCGTCAGCTGCGTAAAGCGCGGCGAAAACCTCGCCCCGACGGGCGTCGAGGACCGCCAGGGCATCTCCCCCGCCCGCTTCGACCAGCGCCCGGCCGAGCGCATCCAGGGTGCAGACGCCGGTCGCGGGGACTCCGGTGCTGGCTGCCAGCCCGCGCGCGGTCGCCAGGCCGATGCGGATGCCGACGAACGAGCCGGGCCCACGGCCGACCGCCAGCCCACCTACGCCGTCCCAGCCGCCGCAAGCCTCGACCGCCCGCTCGATCTCGGCCAGCAATGCGGTCGAGTGGCGCGGGCTGCCCTCGGACGAGAGCCCGAGCAGCTCTTCGTGCACGACCTCGCCGCCGCGCACCGCGCAGACGGCCGTATCGGCGGTCGCCGTGTCGAAGCCGACCACCGCCTTCGCTTGCGGGCTCAGGTCAGCCAGTGACCCGGAATACGAAGGAGCCGACCCGTTTGCCTTCGACGAACCAGCTCACCCGGTGCTTGCCGGGAATGTTCGAGGTGATCTTGTTGACGTAGAGCGTGCCCTGGACGGCGGGCTGTGCTTTCGCACAGATGTTTTTGCCGGTCGGGAACTTGACGCAGACGCTGTAGTTGACGTCGGCCTTGAGGCTCTTGAAGAAGGCCCCCTTTTTGGAGCCCTTGGGGCACTT
The DNA here is from genome assembly GCA_035549645.1 of Solirubrobacterales bacterium. Lineage (GTDB taxonomy): Bacteria > Actinomycetota > Thermoleophilia > Solirubrobacterales > 70-9 > VRUE01. The sequence continues at coordinate 8,192 of DASZQM010000089.1, forward strand.
GTGCTTCGGCTTTGCGTTCTGGGAAACGCCACAGGCGACGTAGTGCTTGTAGGCGGCCGCGCTCGCTGAGGAGGCAAAGGCAGCGCTCGCCAGCAGTGCGGTCCCCAGCAGCACAGCGGTCAGCGTCTTCAGTCCCTTCATCCAGCGTCCCTCCAGTTCGCGTTTCGGCTTTCGTTCGATGCTACAGGCACCATCCCCTCGAACACGCCTATTTGCGGGGAGATGCGGCGGGCAGCTCGATCTGGCGCCGGTCGCCGCCGGCGTGCGCGAGCCGTACCGCGATCACCCGCCGGTCCGCCAGCCGCGGCTCGGCCAGCGCCGGCCACTCGATGAAGGCGACTCCGCCCGGGTCGAGATAGTCCTCGAGCAGGGCCGGGTCCTCGGCCTCGAGGTCCTCCAGCCGGTAGAGATCGAGGTGGGCCACCGGCAGTCTCCCGCCGCCGTAGCGCTGGCCGACGGTGAAGGTCGGCGAGGTGACCGGGCCCTCGACGCCGAGCTCCCGGCAGGCACCGCGGATCATCGTCGTCTTGCCGCTCCCGACCTCACCGCTGAGGACGACGACGTCGCCGGGCTCCAGGCGCGCGGCAAGCTCGGCGCCGAGCGCCTCGGTTTCGGCGGCGGAACCGCTCTCGGTCTTCATCTCAGCCAAAGAAGTCGAGCTGGTCGGCGGGAACCGCGGGAGCGTCCTCCTCAGCAACGGCGGGCTCCTCCTCCGGCTCTTCGGCGGCAACGGGCGGCCCCATCACCAGCAGGCTGGGCAGCTTGGCGAAGTCCTCGCGCAGCGTTTCCTTCACCGCCGGCGTGCGCAGGGCCGCAGCCGGGTGGAAGATCGGGAAGAGGAAGACGGTGCGACCGCCGAGCTCGTGAACCTGGGGCGCTCCCCTGACCTTGGTGATCCCCGCCGGGTTGCCGCTGAGCAGCTTAGTGGCGAAGTTGCCGAGCGTGCAGATCACAGTTGGCTCGATCAGCCGCACCTGCTCGAAGAGGTAGGGCTCGCAGGCCTCGATCTCCAGGGGTTGCGGGTCGCGGTTGCCAGGCGGGCGGCTCTTCAGCACGTTGGCGATGAAGACCTGCTCGCGCGAGAGCCCGATTTCCCCCAGCATCTGGTTGAGCAGCTGACCGGCGCGGCCGACGAAGGGCAGGCCCTGCCGGTCCTCTTCCGCGCCCGGCGCCTCGCCGACGAACATCAGGTCGGCGTTGGCATCGCCGGCGCCGAAGACGGCCTTGGTCCGCGTCTCGTGCAGCGGGCACCTGGTGCACGCCTTGACCTCGTTGAAGAGCGCGACGAGCTCCTCGCGCCGCTCCTCCGCGCTCGCCATCAGAGTCCCTCCTTCCCGCGCTTGCGCCTGCTCTCAGCCAACCGCTCGCCCCGCGCTGCTTCGCGCTCGCCGCGCCGCGATTCGTCGGAGCGGACCT
>DASZQM010000090.1:0-8507 GCA_035549645.1 Solirubrobacterales bacterium
TCGATCATCAGCCCGTCGTAGGCGATCGCATTGGAGAGGCCGAACATCGGTTCGTCGCAACGGCGATGGACGCTCAGCGGCGAGCCAACCCACACCGCCCGCTCGGCTCCCCTCAGCATCGTGCCGAGCCGGTTGAGGCGATCGGCGAGGCTCTGAACCGACTCGCGTCCCGTCAGCCACTCCTCATCCACCCCACAGTGCTTGCGAATCGCCTGCTCGACCCTGAAGGGGATCGTCGTGATCGGCTCCAGCTGCAGCGGGTCGCCAACGACGACCGCGCGGTGGCAGCGCCACAGCGCCCCGACCGCGTTCTGCGGCGTGGCCTGGCCGGCCTCGTCGACGAGCAGCCAGCCGAGTGCCTCGGGGCCCAGCGACTTGAACAGGCGCGAGACGGAGGCAAACGTGGTCGAGACGACGGGAACGACCAGGAAGAGCGCCTGCCAGGCGGCGAGCGCCGCGTCCTCCGCAAGATTCGATGGAGCCCTGCCGGTGAGGATGTCCATAGCCCCGTCGAGGCTTTCGAGCATTGGGCCCGCGGCGTGGACCAGGAATGCCCGATGCAGGGCCAGCGCCGCCAGGAATAGCTCCGTGCGGGCGTGGTTCCACTCGCTGTCGCTCCACGGTGCCTGGCGCTCCCGCTCTCCCCGGTCCTCGAGCCACTCCCCATCCGGCAGCTTGGCGCCGGCCTGCTCGCGGTAGCGAGAAAGGCCCTCGTTCCGTTCCTCGAGGGAGCGCACAAGCGTCGTGACGGTGGCCGCGGCTTCGGCGTGAGCGCGCACGTCCTCTTCGAGCGGACGAAGCTCCTCACGGGTCTCCCGCAGCTGCGCGTCGACCGCGGCGACGTCGGCGGCCAACCCGCGGTCGTGCTCGCGCCACTCAGCGCGTGCCCCAAGCCTGAAGACCGAGGGGCGACGAGCGTGCACTTCCTCACGCGCTTGCATCCGTCGCTCCCGTTCTTCCTCCTGCGTCCGCAGCGCCCCTTCCAGCTCCTCGCGACGCCGGCGGGACGCCTCGAGACGCTCACCCGCCGCCCGCTCGGCCTCGCGGGCAAGGTCGAGCTCCGCTTCCAGCTCGGAGATGCGATCAAGCGTGTCACGCACCCGAAGACGCTCGTGCCGAATTGCCGTCGCCCGACCGCGCGCCTGCTCAAACGCCGCCACGGCCTCCGCCCAGGAGACCCCCTCGGGGTGAACCTTCCATGCTTTGAGCAGATCGCGCAGCCCCGTCGGCGGCGGCGGGCGATCATCGGCGAGCGGCCGTTGCTCAGTCCACCAGACGGCGTTGACGAAGTCCTTCCGGTTTTTGCTGTTGCCGAGTCTGGCGGCGACGAGTCCCCAGGCCGACTCGTCGGTCTGGGACACGGTGTCGGCACCGGTGCGCCGAGCGCGCATCGCCCGCTCGGCGAGCTCCGGGAAGTAGTCGACCTCCCGCGCATGCTCGCGCCAAGCCTGGTCGATCGCCTCCCCCGAGGGGATCTCGAGGGTGACGTTCTCGACCGCGCCATTGTTGCTCGAGGCAAGCACCATCTCAAAGCCCGTGAGCTCGGGACGGAGCTGATGGACGACGCGCTGGTAGGCCGTCGTCTTCCAGCGGTGAGGCTCACCGAGGAACGCGTCGACTGGATCGGACAGGGCCGCCAGACGTTCTGCGCGCTCGGTGACCAGACCCGCGATCAGGTCGCGCAGCATCGTCGTCTTGCCGGTTCCGGGCGGTCCGTTGACGGCGAACAGATGGCCGCCGGCACGGGGCATCTCGACGGCCTCATTGACGGCGAGCTGCTGCCCGAGCGCGAGCGGCCGGTCCGGGCCTGCGGGCCAGCGACCGAGAGGGACGCGATCTGGGTCGGTGGCGCGACGGACCTCCTCGAGTCGCGTGCGCACATCGACCCGACCGTCGAGATCGATCTCGGCTGTGGGACGCAGATAGTCGCGAAGGGCGGATCCGATCCTCCCCCGGTCGGCGGCGACAGCCACACGGGCGAGATCGTCGGCGATGAAGCTGTTGAGGAAGTCTTGTTCGACCACGTCGCCGCTCCGCCTCGCGACGATGTCGCTGCGGACCCGAATGTCCCCGACGGGAAGCACCCCGTCGATACCGAGCGCTTCGACGGCCAATGCGCGGCACTCGGCGAGAACGGCCCACTCGAACGTCACTGGTTCTTCGTCCTCCTCACCAAGGCAGATCTGCTCGAGCTGCGCCGCGAAGTCGACTTCCAGGTCGCTGAAGCCGTCGAGCCAGTCCGCCGAACCCGGGCCGGGATCGAGCGCGCGGGCGGTTGCCCAGGCACAGGCAGAGAGCACCGCTGAGTCCTCCAGCAAGATGCCCTCGTCAGACACCACGAACGCGAGCAGGGCGCTGGCTCCCGACGGCCGCTCCTCGAAGCTCTCGGCCTCGGCCTCAAAGACGGGCTCCAGGGCCGCGAACACCGCTTCCCGCGGATACGCGCCCAGGTAGACGGTGTGTCGCCACGTCTGGTGCTTCTTCAGCCGGCGACGCCGGAGCGGGTGTTCGGGCTGCCAGGGCAGGGGCTCGTCGGGCGTCGCGTCGAATACCAGCCGCGAAGGGCTGACCTCCGGGATCGCGGGCGGACTGAACATCTCGACTGCTCGCCAGAACTCGATGACCTTCCCCTGCACGACGGCCGACGATACCCAGCTGTTACTCACAAGTAGGTCGGAGCTCAGGTCTCCTCCCCTCCCGCGCGCACGAAACCGCCCGGGCTGATGGTCGCCGGGTGCCAAACGATGCCGGCCAACAGATCATCGGTTGCGACCCCGAGGACATCGCGAAGCTTCACGATCGTGTCGAGGCGAGGGACACGCTTACCGCGCTCGAGCTGGGAGATCTCGGTTCGGTGCAAGCCAGCGCGAATGCCCGTCTCCTCTTGGGAGAGTTCGGCGCGCTCGCGAAGGCAAGCAAGGTTCTCGCCAAAGAGGTCAGCGATTTCACTCACAACACCACCCCGTTTCCCCCGAGCTGATCGAGCAGCCCGTGCAGAGCGCCGTGCTCGGCGACGACGCGGCCGTACTCATTGCTGTCGTCGATGATCTTCGCCAAGTCGCTGACGACATCGCGCAGGTCGGGATCGGGGAAGACCACGAGCTCGTCCAGCGCCGTCAAGAGTCGCCCGTAGACGACTACTTCGCGACGCAGGCGGCTCGGTTCTCCGAGTTGGCCGGGGTATTCCCTCAACTCGTCGTAGATCCCCGCTCGGGCGCTCTTGAATGTGCTGCGCAGGAACCGGATCTGATCGACGGGGAGGTTGAGTGCGACCGCCGCACCTCTACCCGTAGGGTTTTGATCAGCCATGAGGAGCTCTGCCTCCTTGTGGTCAGGCGGCCCGTTCGCGTACCAGCGCGGCGGGTCGCCGCTTCTTGAGGCCGGTAGCTCGCTACCGTTCCCGCTGCGGTCGGACCTTGGCAACTTGGCCGACCGCCACGGGGCCGGCGTTGCAGCGCGCGGCCCCACTTATGTTGAACGAGACTACCACGTTATACTGCAGGCGTATGACGCAAAAGATGGGAGCCAAGGGGCAGGTTGTAATTCCCAAGGAACTGCGCGAGCAGGCTGGGCTTGGACCCGGCTCAGACGTTGACTTCGAACGCGTCGATGACGGAATCGTGGTGCGGCGCGCGGATCCACGCTCGACTCTGCGCGGAAGGTTTTCGGGTAGTGGCATGGCCACGAGGCTGCTCGAGGACCGCCGGCGCGAGCCCCGCTGAACGTGCACACCTGCCTGGACTCTTGGCCGGTTCTTTGCTGGCTCGACGGCGAAGAGCCTGCGGCTGGTGTGGTCGACGATGTCCTGGCCAAGGAACGACCGGCGATGAGCTGGATCAACCTGGTTGAGGTGTACTACCGGCTGGCTCGCGACCATGGAAGGACAGAGGCGGACAAGGTGCTAGCCGAACTTCGGCCGCGAGTGGTCGAGGATCTCCCTGGGGTGGTGGCGATGCGAGCAGCCGCCGAGCTCAAGGCGGACTTCGCAATGTCCTTGGCGGATTGCTTCGCAGTGGCACTGGCGGCGGAGGAGAATGCCGTACTGCTGACGGGAGACCCAGAGATCATCGACATTGCCACACAGCTGCCGTGTGAAGTGCAGGACCTGCGCAACCCTGTCACCTGATCGAACTGAGTGGGAGTCGTCCATCGTTGAGCATTGCCACTCCTACATGGTTGGCAATAGCCCTTGATATCTCCCTTCCCCTTTGCAGAATCGGAAAAATTTAGAAATAAGGATTTGGCTCTAGCAAGCCGAATGAATAGCGGACATATGGCCGCTAGGGCATCGATTAGCGATGCATTTGCGGACGTAAAAAGGGCTCTGCCGGACACCTAAAGGACGTGTTTTAAGGCCTAGCGGACGCCTTTTTCGCATTTGCGGACATGGCCTTTTTCGGCCTAGCGGACATGGAGGGGGCGTAAGCGCTGCCGGGGGCGTGTAAGGGGGTCGGCGGCACTCCCCGGATGCCGCGGGCAGCGGAACGCTCAGCTGCGCTTGGGCTTCACCACAAGCAGGCAGAGATCGTCGCGAAGGGCTTCATCGGTCCAGTCGAGCAGTGCAGCTTCGGCGCGGCTCGCCAGGTCGGTAGCCGCGAGCGGGGAAAGGGGTCCGAGAAGGCGCGACAGTCCTTCGAAGCCCAGCAATTTGCCATCGCGGCGGATCTCGGTGGCGCCGTCGGTGTAGATCAGCGCACCTTCGCCAGGGTTGAGCAGCGTGTGACCGGCGTGCAGTTCGAGCTCTGCGTCGGCACCGAGGAGAAAGGTCGGTCCAACCGGAGCGAGCTCCTCGAGACGAGGCAACCGAAGGGGCGGTGGATGGCCCGCTATCGCCCAGGAGAGATCCCCTCCTTCGCGGAATCGCAAGCAGGCGGCGCTGACCAGCTCGCGGCTTGCCCCGGGACGATCGAGGAGGGCGATGTTGGCGAGCGACAGCAATTCGCCCGGCTCGCTCGTGCTGGCGACGAAGGCGGCAAAGCGGGCCCGGATGAAGGTCGCCAGGCGAGCGGCCTGCGGCCCGTGACCGACCACATCCCCGACGATGGCGAGGGTAGAGCCATCCGGTCCGTTGGTGACGAGGTAGAAATCTCCCGAGACGCCATGATCGGAGGGAACGAACGCAGTTCCCACTTCGACGTGGGGTATGTCGATGACTTTCGTCGGGGTGAGCGCCGCCTGGATGTCTTCCAGCTCTTCGGCAGAGTGCTCGAGAGCGGCCAGCCGCTCGCGGGCCACGGAGACCAGGATCGCCACCGCAAGAAAGACGATCAAGCGCAAGAGGAGCGCCAGGCCGAAATGTGGGACGGGCTGGATCAGGGCGCCGAGGTTGTAGAGAACGACGCAGCCCGCAACGGCGATCAGGGCGTTGCGAATCCCTCCCCACCACGCGGCCAAGCCGATCGGCACCGCGTAGAAGAAGCCGATGCCCGTGTTGGGGCCGGCGCTGGTCGCCACCCAGGCCACGAAGACAGCCAGCGCTGACGCGCAGACCCAGACGAGGCGGGCGGCGTTCGACATCTCTCCCTGCACTGGAGACGACCTTACAACGCACCTGCCCCTACGACGTCGCGTCGAGACGCAGGGCCAGCGCCCGGAAGAAGTCGTGGCGGGTGACCAGGGCGTGGACCCGACCGGCGGTCGCGATCGGGACGATCAGGATCCTGTGATGGAGGAAGAGCTCGGCAAGCTGGGTGTCGGAGTAGGCGTCCTCGACCAGAACGTGGTCGGTGGTGAGGTATGGGCGGATCGGTTCCGAGCCACAGCGACTGCGACGCTCGATCGTCTCGTCGACCGAGCGCGAGACCATCGCTGCCGAGGCCAGCTCACCGACGTAGCCGGGAAAGAGCGCAGTCATGAACTCGCGTTCGCCGAAGATGCCGGCGAAGCGGCCGGACCTCTCAACCGCCGGCAGGCCGGGTAGCCCCTCCTCGACCAGTCGCCGCGCCGCCGCGCCGACCAGCTCGTCGGCACCGAGCGGCTCGACCTCCCTCAGTGCTGCCTTGACGATCGAATCTGACATAACACTCCTTTCAACTATCTCTCAGAGGACGATGTAGCGGATCGCGATGTACGCGGCAGCGAGTGCCAGGGAGAGAAGCGTTGCCGGAACTCCGACCTTGAGGAAGCTGACGAATCCGATCGGCGTGTTGGCCCGTTCGGCCATCCCGGCCGCGGCGACGTTGGCGGCGGCGGCGATCATCGTCGCGTTGCCGCCGAAGCAGGCGCCGAGCGCAAGCGCCCACCAGTAGGCGTGGTCACCCGTGGCGCCCCCAGCGTCCTGCAGGTCGCGCACGACCGGGATCATCGCGGTGGTGAAGGGGATGTTGTCGACCACCGCCGAGCCGAGCGCAGCGACACCGAGGATCGCGAACAGCTCGGCGGTGCGCTCGCCACCGGTTACGTCCTTGACCGCATCGGCGACGTGCCCGATCGCCCCGGTCGCCTCGAGCGCCCCGACCATGACGAAGAGGCCGATGAAGAAGAAGAGCGTCGTCCACTCGATCGACGAGAGTGCCTTCTCCAGCTCGACCCTCGTTACCAGTAGGCCGACCGAGGCACCGGCCAGGGCCACGGTCGCCGGCTCGACGTGGAGCGCCTGGTGGGCAAAGAAGGCGAGGATGGTCGCCACCAGCACTGGCCCGGTACGGCGCAGCTCGGCGGTGTCGCGAATCGAGGCCGCCGCGTCCAGCCCCATCACCGCTCGGCGATTTCGCTCCTCCACCCGCAGGCGGCCACGGAAGAACAGATAGAGCAGCGGCACGACCACCGCGAAGGTGACGAGGACGATCGGCGCCAGGTTGAGGATGAACTGGTTGAAGCTGAGCCCGGTGGCACCGGCGACGATGATGTTGGGCGGATCGCCGATCAGGGTCGCGGTGCCGCCGATGTTGGAGGCGATCACCTCGATGATCAGGAGCGGCACCGCCTCGATGTCGAGGGCATCGGCGAGCAGGAAGGTGATCGGCGCGATCAAGAGGATCGTCGTCAGGTTGTCGAGGAAGGCGGAGAGCAGCGCGGTTGTCCCGGCGAGACTCATCGTCACCGCGAAGGAGCGACCGCCCGAGAGCTGCCCGGCGCGGATCGCCACGTAGTCGTAGACCCCGGTCTGCTGGGTCAGGTAGACGAGGATCATCATCCCGACCAGGAGGCCGATCGTGTTGAAATCGACCGACTCGATCGCCTGCTCCTGGGAGAAGTCGCCGACGAACAACACGACGATCGCCGCGCCGAGCAGGGCGACGTTAGTGCGGTGGAGCTTCTCGGAGGCGATGACCGCCAGGACGATCAGGAAGGTGGCTACGGCAACTGCCATCGGGCCTTTCGGGGTCGGCGACGAGCGTTGCCGACCAGGCTTCCCGGCTCACCTGTTCAACAGGTTAGCGTCGGGGAGCCTCAGCGCCGGTTCGCGAGGCGGCAACCGGGAATGTTCAGCCGCAACCGCCTCGTCTTCATGCGGCGGCTGTTCTGGGCGGTCAGGTTGAGGAAGGCGAAGCGCTTACGCTGGCAGAGGTTTTCGGAGTTGGTGAGCAGGCCGTGGTTGCCGCCGCGCATGTTGAGGATGAACTTGCGCACGGCGACGTCGGGGGTCGGGTAGAAGACCGTCTTCATCCGGCCGCCCTTGGCGCTGATCGTGCCGCGGAGGCGGATGTTGACCTGACCGTGGAGGTCGGCGAGCAGGTCGGGGAGTTCGTGTTCGGAGGAGGTGAGGTAGACCGGGCCCTTGAGGTTGCCGTCGAGCAGCGGTGAGGTGGCGCGGGCGTAGCCGTAGATCGCAGCGCGTGGGCATTCGCTCGCCGCGAGCTGGACCCGGGTGCAGATCGTGCGGATGTGGCTCTGGTCGAGGATGATCGCGTGCGGCAGGACGAAGGCCGCTCGCTGCAGGTTGGCGTCTCCCTTGCGGGCGTGCAGGATTGCCCGGAAGCGTGGGTTCGCCGCCCGGCGCAGGCGCTGCTTGGCGCCGAAGACGCGGGCGAAGAAGGTCGGCCGGAAGCGAAGGTGGCCGCAATCGTTGGCGCGGAAGCCGTCGCTGTGGGAGAAGCCGAACCAGGCGGCCGGATCGGCCGGGTTGGCGCCACCGCCGAAGGCGGTCGACTGGATCGGGAATTCTTCGCGGCAGGTCGTCGGGTTGACGGTGAAGCGCGGCCGCCTGATCGTCACGTCGAGCGCCCGAACGTCCAGCTTGACGCCGCCGAAGACGTCGGGGATCGGGTCGGAGACGACCTTCACCTCGGCGGTTTCGGGATCGACGTAGGCGGCGGCCCGGACCACGACGGTGCCGAGGTCATACGGGCCGGCGAGCGCCGGGGTGACGAAGAGCAGGCTGACGGGCGCCCCCATATATGGACCGGCGAGGTAGACCTTGCCGTGCACGCCGAGCGGTCTCGGCCCCGAGCCGGCGTCGATGTCGAGGTAGCCGAGCGAGCTTTTCTGCGGGCAAGCGCCAGCCCCCTCGACGCTTGCCCCGCTGCGTTGGGCAGCGGCGGCGATGCTCGCCTCCGAGCAATAGG
>DASZQM010000091.1:0-10768 GCA_035549645.1 Solirubrobacterales bacterium
GTTGCGGTCGTTTTCCCGGTCAACGTAAGTGGCTGCGCCAATGTCGCCGGACGCGACAACGCCAGCACCACGGTGCCAGGGGCGGGCTATGCGCAGACCAACATCTCGCCGGCCAACCCGAACGCGATCGAAGTCCACACCCGCAACGAAAAAGGCGAAAACGAGGATGCCGACTTCCACCTGATTGTCGTCTGCCCGTAGGGGTTAGGCTGATGGCGTGAGCGACGCGAGCCACGGCTTCAAAGAGGGTGACAAGGTCTGGGTGGAGGACGGCGAAGGCCGTCACCACCCGGGCATCTTCGTCGCCGACAACGAGAGCTCCGGCTGGTTCGGAGGCGGCCCCAGCGCCTACGTGGTCCACCCCGAGGCCAAACAGGCCGAGGTCGTCTCGACCTTCCGCATCACCCCGCGCGACGAGTAACGCCGCTAGTCCGGCATGCGTGCCGCCGCCATGTCGACGCGCTCGCCCTTGAAGGGCACGCCCTCGGCAACCAGGCGGCGGCGCTGGCGGGGGCCCTTGGCCAGCGAGCCGTCGGCGCGGACGACGCGCCACCAGGGCAGGTCGGGATCGTCGACCTCGGAGAGGACCGCGCCGGCGAAGCGCGGCGCCCCGGGAGAGACGTCGCCGTAAGTGCGCACGAACCCTTCCGGGATCTCGCTCACACGAGCAAGGACTTCAAGGGCGTGCGCTTGACTTTTGTCCCGCATAACCGCACAAAAGTCAAATTCAGCCGGCGGCGTCGGGGCCGAAGGCCGCGATGATGCGGTTCTGGTACTCGGAGAGCTCCTCGGGCGAGATGAAGTAGGTGGGCGGCGTGAGAAAGAGGCCGTCGGCGCGCTCGGCGGTCTGCTCGACCCGGGCGCGGACCTTGTCGAGCGGGCCGGCGGCGCAGTAGGCGTCGACCATCTCGTCGCTGATCGCGGCGGGGACGGCGCCGAGGTCGCCGCGGCGGAAGGCCTCACCGGCGGCGACGGCGTTGTCGGCGAAGCCGTGCAGCTCCCAGAGCGGCATGTAGGTCTTGACCGTGGCGTAGAAGGAGATCGTGCGGCGGGCCATGTCGATCGCCCGCGCCTCGTCGTCGTCGATCGCGCAGCAGACCGTCGGCAGGTAGTCGAAGCTCGAGCGCTCGCGGCCGGAGCGGCGCAGGCCCTCCTCGAAGGAGCTGACCACGACCTCGTCGATCCAGCGCAGGCTCTGGATCGGGTGCCCGATCAGCCCGTCGGCGACGTCGCCGGCCATCCGGCACATGCCGCCCTGCACGCCGGCCGTATAGATCGGCACCGACTCGCGTGGCGCCGGGTGCGGCCGCACCCATCCCTTGATGTCGATGTCGTAGTAGGAGCCCTCGAAGCGGATCGGCTCGCCCTTTCCGGCCTGCTGCATGATCAGTCGCGTCGCCTCGATCGCCTCGCGCAGGTGCGGCGCCGGCTTGCCGTACTCGGCGTTGTGCCAGGTTTCGTTCAGCCGCTTCACCCCCGAGCCGAGGCCGAGGCGAAAGCGGCCGCCGGACATCTCGTCGATGTCGAGGGCGCTGACGGCGAGGATGAAGGGGCTGCGGGTGAAGGCCCAGGCGATCCCGGTGGCGACGTCGATGCGCTCGGTCTTGCCTGCGAGGAAGGCGGCCTGGGTGACCGAGGAACGGAAGAGCTCCGGGGCCCAGACGCACTCGACGCCGGCCGCCTCGGCCCGCTGCGTCTCGGCCACCAGGTCGTCGACCGAGGTGCCGATCGCGGCGACGGAGATGCGGTCGAGGGCGCTCAAGCCAGGACCGCGTCGGCAACGCGTTCGCGATGCCACTTGGCGTCGCCGAACATCGCCGCGTTGGCCTTGCCGCGCTTGAGGAAGAAGTGCAGGTCGTGCTCCCAGGTGAAGCCGATGCCACCGTGCACCTGGATCGAGGCGTCGGGCACGCGCCAGCCCGCGTCGGAGGCGTAGGCCTTGGCCATCGAGGCGGCCCGCGGCAGCGACTCGGGCTCGGCATCGGCGGCCCAGGCGGCGCCGTAGACGGCAGAGCGGGCGTTCTCGGTCTCGAGCAGCATCTGCGCGCAGCGGTGCGAGACCGCCTGGTAGGAGCCGATCGGCCGGCCGAACTGCTGGCGGTCCTTGGCGTAGGCGACGGCCATCTCCATCGTGCGCTGGGCGATGCCGGTCGACTCGGCAGCGAGCGCGACGCAGATGCGGAAGAAGACCTGGAAGTAATCCTCGCCGGCGGCGGGCAGCGAGTCCTCGGCGGCGACGCGGACCCCGTCGAAGCGCACCGAGTAGAGGCGGCGGGTGAGGTCGATCGTCGTCGAGGGCGAGACCGAGACGCCCTCGGCATCGGCCTCCACCAGGTGGCGACGGCCGTCGGCGGTGGCGACGAGCAGGAAGTCGGCTGCGGCCGCGTCCATCACCAGCACCTTCTCGCCATCGAGCACGACGCCGTCGCCGTCGGCCCGGGCCTCCATCGTGAACTCGCCGATCGTCCCCGGCGTGCCGGCGTCCCAGAGCGCCGGCGTGCCACGCAGCCTGCCCTCGGCCAGCGGCCGCAGGAAACGCTCACGCTGGTCGTCGGAGCCGCAGAGGCTGAGCGCCAACCCGGCGACGGTGTTGGAGAGCAGCGGCGATGGTGCGAGCGCGTAGCCCATCTCCTCGAAAAGCACGGCGAGGTCGACGATTCCCAGCCCCTGGCCGCCCCACTCCTCGGGCAGCGCCAGCCCGGTCCAGCCGAGCTCCGCCATCTCGTCCCAGTCGGACTGCTCGAAGCCCTGCTCGCTCTCGGCCAGCTCCCGGATCCGCTCCGACTTGTAGCGGGCGGCGAGGAAATCATGGGCGGTCGACTTGATCGCCTGCTGCTCGTCTGTCAGGTCGAAGTACACGTCGGCTCAGCGCATCTTCGGCAAGCCGAGCACCCGCTCGGCGATGATGTTCTTGAGGATGTCGGTGGTGCCGCCCTCGATCGAGTTGGCGCGCGAGCGCAGGAAGCTGTACTGCCAGGCGCCGCCGCCGACCGCGTGCTCGTCGCCGCGCGTCAGCGGCGCGTAGGCCCCCTCGATGTCGAGCGCCAGCTCGGCGATCCGCTGGTTGATGTCGGCCCACTGCCACTTGCCCAGCGAGCCCTCCGGGCCCGGGATACCGGACTGCATCGTCTTGGTCAGGCCGCGGTAGGCGTTGAGCCGCATCGTCTCCGCCTCGATGTGGAGCTGGGCGAGGCGCTGGCGGAAGACGGGGTCCTCGGCGGCGGTGCCGCCGTTGACGCGGGTCTCCGCAGCGAGAGCGCCGAGGCGCTTGAGGTTGTTGGCGATCTGGGCGATTGCGCCGAAGGCGAGCCCGGCGCGCTCGTTCATCAGCGTCGTGATCGCCACCGACCAGCCGTTGCCCTCGCCGCCGACGATGTTCTCGTCGGGGATGCGTGCCTCGTTGATGAAGACCTCGTTGAACTCGCCCTCGCCGGTGATCTGGACCAGCGGCTTGGCTTCCACCCCGTCCTGCTCCATGTCCATCAGGAAGTAGGTGAGGCCCTTGTGCTTGGGGGCGTCGGGGTCGGTGCGGGCGACGAGCATGCACCACTTGGCGTACTGGGCGAACGTGGTCCAGACCTTCTGCCCCGTGACCACCCATTCGTCGCCGTCCCTGACGGCGCGGGTTTTCAGCGAAGCGAGATCGGAGCCCGACTCGGGCTCGGAGAAGCCCTGGCACCAAATCTCCTCGCCGGTCAGGATCGGCTCCAGGTACCGGGCCTTCTGCTCATCGGTGCCGTGAGCGATGACCACCGGGCCGCCCATCGCCAGGCCCAGCACGTTGGCCGGGCTCGGCGCCTCCAGGCGCGCCGCCTCGCCGACGAAGATCGCCTGCTCGATCATCGTCGCCCCGCGACCGCCGTACTCCTTCGGCCAGGAGATGCCAGCCCAGCCGGCGGCGTGCATCTTCAGCTGCCACTCGCGGCGGAAGGCCATCACCTCCTCGAGCCCCGCTTCCGGCTCGGGACCGGGGTGGTTGGCTTCGATCCAGTCGCGGACCTCGTCGCGGAACTGCTGCTCGGAGGGCGAGAGAGTCAGGTCCATCGGGCGCTGAGCATAGCGCCCGCCTGGCCGGGCAGCCAGGAGCCGGCGGAGGACCTAACGGCTGCCGCAGGTTTCGATGCCGTATTCGCCGGCGAGGCGGCTGGCGATGCCGAAGATGATGTCGCTGGACCCGGCGGCCACGGTTTCCGGCTCCGTCTTTGCGGTTTCCAGGCCTTCTTCCAGGGCCGAGATCATCGCGCCGACCTTTTCCTCGTCGCCCGCGGGCACGCCCAGCGCCTTCAGTTCCTTGATTTCCCGTTCGAGGTTCGGGATCAGGACAGCCTCGATGAACTTTTCGTTGTCTTCGACGCTGGGCTTGCGCAGCGACCCTTTGACCCGGTTGTGCCGCAGGTACTTGAAGATTTCGGCTTCCATCTGCTTGTTGCTCTTCTTGCAGATCGCGTCCGCCTTGGCGATGAACTCTTCTTTGGAGATCGAGCTGGTGCTGCTCGAGTCACCGCCGCCACCGCAACCGGCGACGAGCATCGCAACCGCGATCACGGCCGCGACCAGCGCGATAGGTCCCCTGCCCATGCCGGGAACTTACACCGCCCGTACCGATCCGGGTATTCCCGGCGCCGAAACTCAGACCCGCTGGATCAAGGTGCCGGTGCCGAGCCCGCCGCCGCAGCACATCGTCACCAGGCCCATCTCCTTGTCGGTGCGCTCCATCTCGTGCAGGAGAGTGGTGATCAGACGGGCGCCGGTCGAGCCGAGCGGGTGGCCGAGCGCGATCGCGCCGCCGTTGACGTTGACCCGGTCCATGTCCGGTTCGAGCTCGCGGCGCCAGGCGGCGACGACCGAGGCGAAGGCCTCGTTGATCTCGATCAGGTCGATGTCGTCCATCGCCATCCCGTTGCGCTCGAGCAGCTTCCTCGTCGCCGGGATCGGGCCGGTCAGCATGATCACCGGGTCGACGCCGACCGTGGTCTGGTCGTAGATCCGGGCCCGCGGCTTCAGCCCCAGCGCGTCGGCCTTTTCGCGGGTCATCAGCAGCACCGCGGCGGCGCCGTCGGAGACCTGCGAGGAGTTGCCGGCGGTGACCTTGCCGTCCTCCTTGAAGGCCGGCTTCAGCTGCGAGAGCACCTCGAGCGAGGTTTCGGGACGGATGCCCTGGTCGGTGGCGTAGGTGTCGCCGTTGACCTGGAAGGGAACGATCTCGCGCTCGAAGCGTCCCTCCTCGGTCGCCTTGGCGGCGCGCTGGTGCGAGCGAACGCTGAGTTCGTCGAGCTCGGAGCGGGGGATCTCCCACTGATCGGCGATCATCTCGGCCGAGATGCCCTGCGGCACGAGGTTGTAGCGCTCCATCAGCTCGGGAGAGAAGGCCATGCCGTGCTCCTGCATCACCGAGTAGTTGTCGGCGAAGGAGATGTGGCCCATGTGCTCGACGCCACCGCCGATCGCGACGTCGTGGACGCCGGAGGCGATCAGGGCGGCGGCGAAGTTGACCGCCTGCTGGGCGGAGCCGCACTGGCGGTCGACGGTCGTCGCCGGGGTCTCGATCGGCAGGCCGGCCTCGAGCCAGGCGTTGCGGGCGATGTTGACCCCCTGCTCGCCGAACTGCTGCACGCAGCCACCGACGACGTCCTCGACCTCGGCGGCGTCGATGCCGGCCCGCTCGATCACCTCGGAGTAAGCCTTGGCGAGCAGGTTCGAGGGATGGGTGTCCTTGTAATAGCCCTTCTGCTCGTGGCCGCGCCCGACCGGGGTGCGCACTGCCTCGACGATGACGACCTCGCGTCCGCTGAACTTGCCGTTTCCGTTGCCTGCCATCGTGGCCCTCCGTATCGATCGACTGCTGATTGACTGGTCAGTCAACCAATCGTACCTCTCCGGTCACGCGGCCCCTGACCGCGGCGGCCTGATAGGAACCCGCCCCATGAACGCAAGCACGGGGTACGAGAGTCCGGGAATCGCGGGAAGCGGCGCCATCGCCACGGGGCTGGCCGCTGTCGCAACCACAACCGCAGACGTGATTCTGCTCGCCCGCAGCGAGGCTTCGGCCTGGCGCGCCGAGGAGAAAGTCGTCGCCGCCTGCGCCAAGATCGAGGGCGGCGAGCCCTCGCGCCTGCGCGTGACCACGGACCCCAAGGATCTCTCTGAGTGCGACGTGATCGTCGAGGCAATCGTCGAGGAGGTCGCACCCAAGGGCGAGCTGCTGAAGACGATCGCGGAGGCCTGTCCCGACGCCGATCTGGCGACGACGACCTCCTCGCTCAGCATTGCCTCGATCGCCGAGGCGGCCGGGGTCGACAAGCTCTTCGGCCTGCACGTCTTCAACCCCGTCCCGCGGATGAAGCTGGTCGAGGTCTGCTTCCCCGACGGCGCCTCCGCCGCGCGCGAGCCGGCCCTGGCCTGGTGCGCCGCCCTGGGCAAGACCGCGGTCGAGGTCCCCGACCTGGCCGGCTTCGTCGTCAACCGCCTGCTCTTCCCCTACCTCTTCGACGCCGTCCGCTTCATGGAACAGACCGGCATGGAGGCAGGCGAGATCGACACCTGCATGAAGCTCGGCGCCGGCCACCCGATGGGCCCGCTCGCCCTGCTCGACTTCGTCGGCCTCGACGTTTGCAAGGCGATCGGCGACGCCCTCTACACCGCCTCGGACGAGGATTACCAGAAGCCCCCCGCGCTCCTGGTCCAGATGGAGGGCGAAGGCAAGCTCGGGCGCAAGAGCGGAGCGGGCTTCTACAGCTACGACTGACCGGGTCGCGGGCTACTTCTTGCCCGCGAGGTCCCAGATCACGTCAGCGGGCGAGATGCCCTGCTGGCGTGCCTTGGCCTCGATCTCTTCCCAGGGAAGCTCGGCCTCGGGCAGGTCGTCCCAGCGGGCGAGATCGAGTGCTTCGACCGCGCCTTTTAGCGCCGGGCCGAGGTGCTCCTCTGAGCGCAAGAGGGCTCGCAGGACTTCAAGCTGCTTGTCGCTCAGTCGCACAACCCACATGCGATACCTCCAAGTCAGGGGAACGCAGGTTGCCCGAAGAAGCTAGGAGTCGTGGCGGACGGAACCGCTGATGCGAACCGCCTCGATCCGGTTCTCGCGCACCGACTCGACCCGGATCGTGTAGCCGTTGGCGGTGATCGTGTCGCCGCGCTTGGGCAGGCGACCGAGCTCGCCGAAGACGTAGCCGCCGACCGAGTTGTAGGCATCGGTGTCGACGGGAAGCTCGATCCCGGCGTCGGAGAGGTCGCCGAGCGAGACGTGGCCGCGCACGAACCACTCGCCGCTGGCGAGCCGGCGCAGCGCGGAAGCTCGAGGATCGGTCTCGTCCTCGATCTCCCCCACCACCTCCTCGAGGATGTCCTCGACGGTGACGATGCCGACCGTGCGGCCGTACTCGTCGACGACGACCGATAGCGAGGTGCGCTGCACCTGCAGGTCGTGCAGCAGGTCGTCGAGCGGGCGGGTCTCGGGGACGATCACGGCGTCGCGCACCGCCGGCTCGATCTCCGCCTCGGGGCCATCGCTCATGTAGAGGCGAGCGAGGCTGTTGTTGTGGACGATGCCCTTGACCCGGTCGGGGTTCTCGTCCTCGATCACGACCAAGCGGGTGTGACCGGAGGTGACGCAGCGGCGCAGGGCCGTCTCCACTGTCTCCGAGGCGTCGACCGTGACCACGGCGGGAATCGGCGTCATCACCTCGCGCGCCTCCTGCTCGTGCAGGTGGAAGACGCCGCCGAGCATGCCCGCCTCGCCGGGGTCGAGGGTGCCGCCGATCCGCGAGCTGTCGATGATCTGCTTCAGGTCCTCGGCGGTGTGCTTCTCTTCGATGTTGGTCGGGTCGACGCCGAAGAGGCGGACGATCGCGTTGGAGATGCTGCTCAGCGCGAAGGTCACCGGCGCGGTGAAGATGCGGAACCAGTTGAGCGGTCGCGAGACGCGCCGGGCGGTGCGCTCGGCGTGACTGATCGCCAGCATCTTCGGCACCTGCTCGCCGACGGTGATGTGCAGCGCAGTGACCAGGATGAAGGCGATTGCGACCGAGAGGCCGACCGCGACGCCGTGCGAGAGGCTGCCGAAGATCGGCTCGAGCAGCACCGCCAGCGAGGGCTCGCCGAGGAAGCCGATGCCGATCGAGGCGAGGGTGATCCCGATCTGACAGGCGGACAGCGACTCGTCGATCTTGTCGAGCTGTTCGATCACCTCCTCGGCGCCGCTTTCGCCTTCCTCGGCGAGCTGCTCGACCTTGCCGCGACGGCTGCGGACCAGGGCGAACTCGGCCGCAACGAAGAAGCCGTTGATCGCGACCAGCAGCAAGAGGAGGACGAGCAGAAGAGCGCTCATCGCTTATGTGGCCCGGGTACTTCGGGGAAGGTCTTCGTCGGCCATTCGGCGTAGGCAATATAGCCATCCCGTCCGCCGGTCCCGCGAGAAGTGACATATTGATCGTGGGATGCGCATCGCAAGTCTCGTTCCCTCCGCGACCGAGATGCTCTATGCACTCGGACTCGGCGACAGCGTCGTCGCGGTCACCCATGAGTGCGACTACCCCGCCGCGGCAAAAGCATTGCCGCACCTGACCAGAACCGTCCTGCCCGCCGGCTTGGGCGCGGCGGAGATCGACCGCGCGGTCAAGGCGCGGGTGGCGGAGGGGCAGGCGCTCTACGAGCTCGACGAGGAGCTGCTCGCCGAGCTGGCGCCCGACCTGATCGTCACCCAGGCTGTCTGCGCCGTCTGCGCGGTCTCCTATGAGGACGTGCTCGAGGTGGCGGCGCGGCTGCCCGGCAAGCCGCGGGTGCTGCAGCAGGACCCGAGCACGCTGGGCGAGATGCTGGAGGACGTGATCCGGCTCGGCGAGGCCGCGGGCATCCCCCGCGAGGCGCACGAGCTGCGCGGCGAGCTCGAGGGCCGCCTGGCCACGGTCAGGGCCGCGGTCGCCGGTGCCGCCCTGCCCCGCGTGATCACGCTGGAGTGGCTCGACCCGCCCTACGTCGGCGGCCACTGGGTGCCGGAGATGATCTCGATCGCCGGTGGCGAGGACGTCGCCGGCCCGCCCGGGCTGAAGTCACCCGAGGTCTCCTGGGGCGAGCTCTCCGGCCTCAGCGCCGACGTGGCGGTCGTGATGCCCTGCGGCTGGTACGTCGAGGAAGCACGTGCACAGGCCCTCGCCTACTGGGACCAGATCGAGAACCTCGCCGCCCGTCGCGTCTACGCCGTCGACGCCGCCTCGACCTTCTCCCGGCCGGGGCCGCGACTGATCGACGGCGTCGAGCTGCTCGGCCACCTGCTCCACCCCGACCGGGTCGATCCACCGGGCACGCTCGGCTTCGCCGAGGTGGAAGCGCCAAAGGTCTGGCGCGGCGCGGGCGGCTAGGGCTCAGGCCACCGCGAGGGCACCAACTACCGAGACGATTCCGATTGCGGTCATCGCGGCCATCTCCGCCGGGAAGTGACGAGCCCCCAGCAGGCCCCGCTCGCCCGCGATGATCAACAAGGCGCAGAGGACGCCGGCAACCAGGCCGCCGAGGTGGGCGCCAATGCTGATTCCCGGCACGCCAAAACTAAATGCGAGGTTGAACAGGATGAGCACGCCGACACTCGACGCGAGGGCATCAACTCCCCGCCCCCTAGCTATTACGAAGGTTGCCCCGAGGACACCGAAGACCGCGCCTGATGCTCCGTAGGAGAGAGCTTCGGGGGAAAACAGGAGCGCTCCAAACGATCCCGCCAAGAGCGAGGCCGCATATAGCGCGACAAAGCGTGGAGTGCCAATGCCGGGCTCGAGAATCCTGCCGAGAAAGAAGAGCAACAGCATGTTGCCGGCGATATGCAGAAGGCCCTCGTGGAGAAACGCGCTGGTCACCAGTCTGTACCACTCGCCTTCGTTGACAAGAGGCCCGAAGAGACCGAATTCGAAGACGAGAGAACTGCCGCTGACGTTGTAGAACCCACCGCCGCCAGTGGCGATCTCGGCAAAGAACACCGCTACGTTGATGGCAATCAGCACAAACGTCGCCGGGGCGGTTGTCGGCAACGACGCTTCACCAACCCCCCGCACCACCTTGGTCCGCTGACTGGCACACTCGGGACAGCGCATCCCAACCGGCGTCGGCGTCATGCAATCGGGGCAGATTGGCCGTCCGCAGTTGGAGCAGGAGACGCCGGTCGCACGATTGGGATGGCGATAGCAAGTCTGGGCCACGGGGATGAGCAGCCTACAATCGCCGCCGATGGACGGACCGAGCCCAGCCCGACTCTTCGCCACCGCGGGCGGCGCGACCCTCGTCGCCGTCGGCATCGTCGGCTTCTTCTACAGCGCCTCCTTCGGCTCGCCCGGCGATGTCGGCGAAATCTTTGGCGCCTTCGCCGTCAACGGCTGGGACAACGTCCTGCACGCCCTCAGCGGGGCGATCTGCCTGCTCGCCGCGGACTATGCCTCGCGCCGCTGTTCGCTAGCAATCGGCCTCTTCTACTTCGTCCTCGGCTTCTGGGGGTTCGCCGTGGGCAGCGGCGAGGCGGTGCTCGGCTTCCTGCCGGTCAGCACCGGCGACAACCTCTTCCACCTCGCGATCGGCTGCCTCGGCATCCTCGCCTGGCGCGGAACCCCGGCGCCAAAGAAGACCCCGGCCGCCGCTACGGCTTGATGCGGGCCGTCAGCGAGCGCAGGCCGCCCTTGGCCTCCTGACGGCCGCGACGGCGCAGCTCGATCAGGACGAGCGCCCCGGCGGCGGCGCCGCCGGCGCCGACGGCAACGACCGGGCGCACCCAGTTGCGCGGGTCGCGCAG
>DASZQM010000092.1:0-4027 GCA_035549645.1 Solirubrobacterales bacterium
AGCCGCTCGTCACTCATCGCCGCTCTCTTCGACCGCGGCGCGGCCGGCGAGATAGGCCTGCAGCAGGTGGGCCGCCGCGAGCGAGTCGGGGGCGGCGGCGGCGCCTTCGCGCTTGCTCGCCTCGGCCATGCGGGTGGTCAAGCGCTCGTCGTAGGTCTCGACGGGGACGTCCTCCAGCAGGGCTTCCAGTTCGGTGCAGAAGGTCCGCGTCAGCGCCGCCTGGCTGCCTTCCTCGCCGCTGAGGTGGAGCGGAAGGCCGACCACCACCCGCTCGACCTCGTGCTTGGCGACGAGGTCGGCGACGGCGCGCACGGCGGGCGGTTCCACCACCGGCAGCGGCGTCGCCAGCGTGCCGCTGGGGTCGGAGATCGCGCAGCCGATCCGGGCCGTGCCGTAGTCGAGGGCGAGGACCCGCATCCGACTCAGCCGACCGCCTTTTCAAACAGGGCCGGAACCCTTTCCAGCGCCTCATCGAGCTTGTCGGGTTCGCGGCCGCCGGCCTGCGCCATGTCGTCGCGGCCGCCACCGCCACCGCCAATGATCGGAGCGACTTCGCGAATCACCTCTGCGGCCGAGAGCCCCTGCGCAACCGCCTCCTTGGAGAGGAGGGCAACGATGTTTGACTTGCCGCTGCCTCGGGTTCCATAGACCACCGCCGATGGCCCTTGCAGATGCGCCAGGACTCGATTGGCAAGCTCAAGCAGCTGCTTCGGATCGCTCTCGACCACCTTGGCCTGGCCGATGACAGTGGAGCCGTCCGGCATCTCCACGACGAAGTCCGCACCCGCGTCGGCGAGGCTGCGTGCTTCCTCCCCCAAGGCCCGGGATTGAGCCTTCGCTTCATCGGCGCCCGCCTCGCGCAGGCGCTCGGCGGCCCGCTTGGCTGCGGCGATCGGGTCCTGGGGAGAACCGAGCAGCTCACCCACCTCGTGCAGGCTCTGCTCCTGGTCGCGGAACCAGTCGATCGCGGCCGGGCCGCTGAGCGCCTCGATGCGGCGGACGTTGGCGGCGCTGGAGCCCTCGGAGGCGATCTTGAAGATGCCGACCTCGGCCGTGTTGGCCACGTGGGTGCCACCGCAGAGCTCGCGCGAGACCTCGTCGACTTCGACCATCCGCACCCACTCGCCGTACTTCTCGCCGAAGAGCGCCATCGCGCCGAGCCGCTCCGCCTCGGCCCGCTCCATCTCCAGCCAGCGCACCGGCCGGCTCGCCTTGATCCACTCGTTGACCCGGTCCTCGACGTCGCGCAGCTCCTCGGCGCTGAGCGCCTGCCCGTGGGTGAAGTCGAAGCGCAGCTTGTCGGGCCGCACCGCAGAGCCCGCCTGGCGCACGTGGGTGCCGAGCCGCTCGCGCAGGGCGGCGTGCAGGAGGTGAGTGGCGGTGTGGTTGCGCATCGTCGCGTGACGTGCCTCGTGGTCGACCTGCGCGGTCACAGCGACCTCGGGGTCGATCTCCCCACTGGGCTCGACCTCGAGCGCCTGGTCCTCGCCGACGCGGTAGACGTCGACCACCCGCGCCTCGCCGCCCTCCCAGCTGATCGTCCCCGAGTCGGCGACCTGGCCACCGCCCTCGGCGTAGAAAGGGCTCTCCTCCAGCTTGAGCAGAGCACGCCCGTTGTCGCTCTCCAGCGCCGCGATGCCGGTCGTCGTGCTCAGCCGCTCGTAGCCGACGAAGCGGGTCGGGGCGGCGGCACCGGCGAAGGCGAGCACGCGCCCGTGATGGTCCTCGGAGCCGTGCGCGGTGGCGGCGCCGGTGCGGGCGCGCTGGCGCTGCTCCTCCATCAGCTCCTCGAAGCCGCCGTCGTCGACCGAGAGCCCCTGCTCGGCGAGCAGCTCCTTGGTCAGGTCGTAGGGGAAGCCGTAGGTGTCGTGCAGCTTGAAGGCATCGGCGGCCTCGATCCAGGAGGTCTCCGCCTCCTTCGCTTCTGCGACCAGCCGATCGAGCAGCTCGCTGCCGCGCTCCAGGGTGCGGCCGAAGCTCTCCTCCTCGTCGTCGACCCAGCGGGCGATCGTCTCGCGCTCGGCGAGAAGCTCGGGGTAGGTCTCCCCCATGATCTCGATCGTGCGCTCGGCGAAGCGGCCGAGCCAGGGCGCCTCGAGCCCGAGCGTGCGGCCCTGCTGGATCGCCCGCCGCATGATCCGCCGCAGGATGTAGCCGCGGTCCTCGTTGGAGGGGACGACGCCGTCGGCGATCAGGAAGGCCGCCCCGCGCGAGTGGTCGGCGACGATGCGCATCGCCCGCGTCACCGCGCCGCCCTCGGCGTAGGAGCGTCCCGACATCTCCTCGGCGAGGTCGAGCAGCGGCCGGATCAGGTCGGTCTCGAAGACCGAGGGCGCGTCCTGGAGGATCGCCGCCATCCGGTCGAGCCCCATGCCGGTGTCGATGTTGCGCGTCGGCAGCGGCGTCAGCGAGCCGTCCTCGGCGAGGTCGTAGCTCATGAAGACGTGGTTCCAGAACTCGATGAAGCGGTCGGTGTCGTCGCCCGGCCGCTCGCCCTCGGCGCCGAACTCGAGGCCGCGGTCGAGGTAGAGCTCCGAGCAGGGACCGCAAGGGCCGACCGGTCCGCCCTGCCAGAAGTTGTCCTCGCGGCCGAGGCGGACGATGCGCTCGTCCGGCACGCCGACCCCACGCCAGATCTCGATCGCCTCCTCGTCGGGGCCGAGGCCGAGCTCCTCGTCGCCGCCGAAGACCGTGACCCAGATCAGCTCCGGGTCCATGCCGAAGCCCTGCGTGGAGAGCTCCCAGCCCCAGGGGATCGACTCGGCCTTGAAGTAGTCGCCAAAGCTCCAGTTGCCGAGCATCTCGAAGAAGGTGAGGTGGCGGGCGGTGTTGCCGACCTCCTCGATGTCGGTGGTGCGGAAGCACTTCTGCACGTCGGCGAGGCGCGGCGCGGGCGGTTCTTCGCGGCCGAGGAAGTAGGGCTTGAACGGCTGCATGCCGGCGGTCGTCAGCAGCACCGACGGATCGTGCACCGAGGGGACCAGCGAGGCCGAGGGCACGATCTTGTGCCCGCGCTCGGCAAAGAAGGAGAGGTAGGTGTCGCGGATCTCGCTGGCCTTCATCGGAACGCAGAAGCCTACGGGCTGACAGGAGCGCTCGCTCTTCGTTGAAGCGACTGACAATCGACCCCTACCCTGAATGGATGGCCCCCGGTGCCGGGACGAGCGAGAGATGACGCCACTGCTTTCGGACGTGCGGCTTGCCCGCCAGGCCAGCGATGGCGACCAGCGCGCCTTCACGGCGATCTACAAGCGCTACCACCAGGACATCTATCGCTTCTGCCTCTCGATCCTGGGTCGGCCCGAGGACGCCCAGGACGCGCTGCAGAACACGATGGTGAAGGCGCTGCGCTCGCTGCCGGGCGAGCAGCGCGAGATCAAGCTCAAGCCCTGGCTGTACCGCGTCGCCCACAACGAGTCGATCGACCTGCTGCGGCGCCGTCGCGAGGGGGCCGAGCTGGAAAGCGCCCAGGTGGCCGCCGGCCCGGAGATCGCCGAGACGGTGGCGCAGCGCGAACGGCTGGGGCGCCTCCTCGCCGACCTCGGCGAGCTGCCCGAGCGCCAGCGCTCGGCGTTGGTGATGCGCGAGCTCGGAGGACTGGACTACGAGCAGATCGGCGTGGCGTTCGAGAGCTCACCCGCGGTGGCGCGCCAAACCGTCTACGAGGCCCGGCTCGGGTTGCGCGAGCTGGAGACGGGGCGTGAGATGAGCTGCGAGCAGGTCAAGCGCCAGCTCTCCGAAGCCGACGGGCGGGTTGCGCGGCGGCGGGACATCCGGGCTCACCTCCGCGCCTGCTCGGACTGCCGCGCGTTCCGCGACTCGATCGAGAGCCGGCGCCGCGACCTGCAGGCACTGGCGCCCCTGCCGGCCGTCGCGGCGGCGTCGATCCTGCACGGGCTCGCCGGCGGCAACGTCGCCGGCGGCGCCGGGCTGAGCGGCGCAGCCACAGCGGCGGGTGCCGGAGCGGGCAAGGCCGCCGGCACCTCGCTCGCCGTCAAGGCGCTGGCGACGGCCGCCGTGGTGGCGA
>DASZQM010000093.1:0-1697 GCA_035549645.1 Solirubrobacterales bacterium
GCCTCCCCGCTGTTGCGCCGTCGAGGCACACCCGACTCCCTATACGCTCCGCTTTCTATGTCCCTCACCGTGGTCGGCTCAATTGCTTTCGATGCGGTCAAGACGCCCTTCGGCGAGCGCGACCGCATGCTCGGCGGCGCCGCCGTGCACTTCTCGCTGGCCGCCAGCTTCTTCACCGAGGTGCGGCCGGTCGGGCCGGTCGGGGACGACTTCGGGCCAGCCGAGTTCGAGGTGCTGGAGCGCCGCGGGGTGATCACCGATGACATCGAGCGCGTCGCCGGGGGGCAGTCCTTCTTCTGGCGCGGTCGCTACGAGTACGACCTCAACGTCGCCCACACCGAGGACACCCAGCTCGGCGTCTTCGGCGAGTTCGAGCCCAAGCTCTCGCCCGCCTCGCAGGCGGCCGACACGCTCTTCCTCGCCAACATCCAGCCCGACCTGCAGCGCCAGGTGCGCGCCCAGTGCGGGGACGCGCGCTTCTCCGCGCTCGACTCGATGAACCTCTGGATCGAGACCGCCAAGGACTCGCTGCTGGCGGCGATCGCCGAGGTCGACTGCCTGATCGTCAACGACGCCGAGATCCGCCAGCTGACCGGCGAGTCCAACCTCGCCCGCGCCGCCCGCGCGGTGATGAAGCACGGGCCGCGCGCGGTCGTCGCCAAGCAGGGCGAGTACGGCGCCGCGCTCTTCACCGAGGACGGCTTCTTCGCCCTACCCGGCTTCCCGCTCGAGGACGTGCGCGACCCGACCGGCGCCGGCGACAGCTTCGCCGGCGGCTTCGTCGGCTACCTCGACAGCCACGAGGGCGAGCTCGACGAGGACTGCCTGCGGCGGGCGATGGGCTACGGCACGGTGCTCGCCTCCTTCAACGTCGAGCAGTTCGGCACCGAGCGAGTCGCCGCGCTCACCCGCGAGGAGATCGAGGAGCGCCTGCAGCAGCTGCACGCGATGACCCGCTTCGAGCCGCTGCCGTCGCCTCAGTAGCAGGCGCATAACATGGCCGCTCGCCCTGAACTGCGAAGATTGGGGAGACAAGCAAGCAAGCGATGAGGAGGTGGGCATGGCCACCCAGCAGGAAGTAGGACAGCCGGCCAGCGACGGCGCGGTCGAGCCCAATTCCGAGACGCTCAGCGTCACCGACAACCGCACTGGCAAGAGCTATGAGCTGCCGATCACCGACGGCACGGTGCGGGCGATGGACCTGCGCCAGATCAAGGTCGACGAGGACGAATTCGGGATGCTGGCCTACGACCCGGCCTTCACCAACACTGCCTCCTGCCGCTCGGCGATCACCTACATCGACGGCGACGCCGGCATCCTCGAACACCGCGGCTACTCGATCGAGCAGCTCTGCGAGAAATCGACCTTCCTCGAGGTCGCTTACCTGCTGATCTTCGGCGAGCTGCCGACCGGGCCCCAGCTCGATCGCTGGGTCTACGACATCACCCACCACACCTTCGTCCACGAGGACCTCAAGCAGTTCTTCGAGGGCTTCCGCTACGACGCCCACCCGATGGGGATGCTGCTCGCCGGCGTCGGTGCCCTCTCGACCTTCTACCCCGACGCGAAGCACACCGAAGACGAGGAAGAGCGCTACATGGCGGCGGTCCGCCTGATCGCCAAGGTGCCGACCCTGGCCGCCTTCTCCTACCGCCACAACATGGGGCTGCCCTACGTCTACCCCGACAACGACCTCA
>DASZQM010000094.1:0-16101 GCA_035549645.1 Solirubrobacterales bacterium
ATCGCCGGCGCCGCCCTCGCCTTCGGCACCACCGCCCTCGCCGCCGCCGTCGCACCGGCGCTGGCGGTCGAGGTCGTTGCCCTAGCCCTACTCGGCGCCGCCTCTGTCACCTTCGCGGCGACGATCAACTCCTCCCTGCAACTGACGGTCGCTCCCCACATGCGCGGCCGGGTGATGGCGCTTTACTCGGTCGTCTTCCTCGGCTCGACCCCGATCGGCGGCCCCCTGGCCGGCTGGCTCTCCCAGTCCTACGACCCGCGTTGGGCACTCGTGCTCGCCGCGATATCCGGTCTCTCCGCGGCCTGGGCGGCGCGCGTCTGCTTCTCGCGAATGCAGGCGCGCGCCGCCAAGCCAGAGGCGGTACTAGCCGACGTAGCCGGCTGACTTCAGGTATTCGCCGGCCACCTGCTTCGCCGACTTCTTTTCGAGTTCGACCCGGGCATTGAGCTCCTGCATCACTTCCAGAGTCAACCCCTTCTGCACCGCGACGATCGTCTTTTCGTAGTCCGGTCCCGCTTCTTCGGCCACTGACTTCTTGGTCACGAAGATGACGTTGCCGGCCGGGAAGACTTCCTTGTCGTCTTCGAGGATCACGAACTTGTCTTTCTCCGCCGCCAACTGCGGGTCGGTGGTGAAGAGGATCGAGAGGTCGGCCTGGCCCTTTTCGAGCACCGTGTAACGGAGGCCGATGTCGACCGGGTGAAATGACTTGAATTTGAGCCCGTAATACTTTTCGAGCCCGGCCAGGCAGTCGATTCGCTGGCGGCACTCGGGCGAACCGTAGAGGCTCATGCTTTCCGACTTGCCTTCGAGATCGGAAACCGTCTTCAGGCCTTCTTCTTCGGCGAACTTCGTCGTCGTGCCGACTGCGTTGGCGCTGGAGAACGGCGTCGGCGGGAAGGCGGTCAAGCCGTCCTTTTCGAATTCGGCCTTCGCCTTTTCGTAGGCCGCCTGGGCTTCGGCCGGGACTTCGCCCGGTTCGAGGCTGAACAGGGACTCCAGGGCGGTGCTGGTGTATTCGGGGTAGCCGGACACCTCACCCTGCTTCAGGGTTTTGAGGGCGATCGTTTCCGATCCGAGGCTGAGGTCCGTCTTGACCTTGTAGCCGGCGGCTTCGAGGGCCTGGGCGTAGATCTCGCCGGTGATTTCCGATTCGGGGAAGTTCTTCGAGCCGATCGTCAGGCTGACCTTGGCGTTCTTCGGATTGGAGACGATGGCACCGGCGCTTTCACCTTCTTCACTGCTGCTCGTGCTGTTGTCGCTGCTGCTGCCGCAGGCGACTACGCCGAGGCTGAGGGCTAGGGCAAGCAGCAAGGCGATTCCTGCTCGCAGACGAGTGGACTCGGACCTCATTTGATTCCTCTCTTGTCGTTTACACGGACGAGATTTCATGCTGGGCTCAGCTTCAAGCCTTTCGAAGTGAGCCGACGTTGAAGTGCGGCGAGCCCGAGCTCCAGCGCCAGCGCCATCAAGGCGACGACGATCGCCCCGGCGACGACGCCGTTCTCGCCGTAGACGTTTTCGTTGATGATGTAGTCGCCCAAGGTCAGCACGCCGGCCAAGGGCGCGATTGTGGCCGTGGCGACAATCGCGATCGTCGCCAGGCGGATGCCGGCCATCAGGGTTGGGATCGCCAGCGGCACCTCGACCTTGAAGAGGATCTCGCGCTCAGTCATCCCGATTCCGCGCGCAGCCTCCACTGGGGCGCGGTCGACTTGACGGATGCCGACGAAGGCATTGGTGAGGATCGGGGGGATGCCGAGGACGGCGAGCGCGATCGTCAGGTTGACCGTGCCGACGCCGATCACCGCCGCCATGAATGCGATCAGGGCCAGCTCGGGGATCGCCCGCCCAGCGTTGCCGAGGCCGACCGCCAGCAGCTCGCCGACTCCCTTGTGCCCGAGGTAGAGGCCGGCCGGCAGCGCCAGCAGCAGCGAGAGCGCCAGGGCGAAGACGGTCACTTCGAGCTGGGTCAGCGCCAGTTCGAGGGTCTGGTCGAGGCCGCCGACCAGCTTGCCGCCGGTCACGTTCGACGGCTGAGCCTCGAAGATGAATTCGATCGCGCCCTGGATCGAGCCGAGCGGGAGCCAGGGGAGGATGAGCGCGGTCACCCCCCGGCCGCCCTTTCCCAGGGGGTCGCGAGGCGCTGGATCGTGAGCAGGATCAGGTCGAAGGCGAGCGCCATCAGGATCGCTATTCCGCCGGCGATGATGATGTTGGTCTTGAAGTCGATCCCGCCCTGCAGGATCGGCGCTCCCAGGCCACCGCCCCCGGCAAACACGGCGAGCGTCGCGATCGCGACCGTGCTGACCGTGGCGATCCGCAGGCCGGCGATGATCTCTCGCGTCGCCAGTGGCAGCTCCACCCGCCAGAGGATCTGGCGGTCGGTCTGACCGATGCCCTTGGCGGCCTCTTTGACGGGCGACGGGACATTGGAGAGGCCGACGATCGTGTTGCGATAGATGACCTGCAGGTTGAAAGCGGTGAGGGCGATGACGGCGGTGTCGACGCCGCGGCCGGTGAGGGGCAGTAGCAGGAAGAAGAAGGCGACGCTGGGGATCGTGTAGAGGACGCCGGTCGCGGCCAGGAGGGGCGAGCGCAGCCAGCGCCTGCGGTGCGCGAGCACGGCAAGGGTGAAGGCGATCGTGAAGCCGAACAGGACCGCCAGCCCGACCAGCTCCAGGTGCTGGAGGGCTGGTGTTCCGTAGCGGCCGATGTTTTCTTTCGCCCAGTCGAAACAGAAGAGCTTGCCGGTCGACTGGCAGGGCAGGGTCTCCGAGGTCCGTTCGTGAATGAACCCTTTGCCGACTTCGCCGACGGCGGCGAGCGTGGTGACGCTAGCCATGCGGTCGCTCCGTCGCCGAGTGCTCCTCGGTCTTGGCCTCCGGGGAGGAGAGGAACTCGGAGATGATCTCGACCGAGAGGACGCCGTCGATGCGGCCTTCGTGGTCGACCACGGCGGCGTACTGGGCCTCGCCCTGCAGTAGGTCGGCGAGGGCGTCGCGCATCACGTCGTCGCGGTCGAGCAGCGGACCGAGCGGGGAGTCCGGCTGAGCCGGCACCTGCGCACCGGCGAGGTCGCGCTCGGAGAGCCAGCCGAGCGGTCGTCGCTGATCGTCGACCAGCAGGGGGTAGGGGACCTCGACGTCGGGCTGGGCCAGCTTTGCCCGCACCTCGGCGGTCGCCTGGCCGGCCTGGGCGAGCGGCGCTTTCCATAGGTCGATGTCGGCGACCCTCATCAGGGCGAGGCGCTTCAGCGCGCGGTCGGCGCCGACAAAGTCCTCGACGAACTCGTCGGCCGGGTCCATCAGCAGCTCGGCCGGGGTCGCGTACTGGGCTACCTTGCCGCCCTCGCGCATGATCGCGATCCGGTCCCCCATCTTGATCGCCTCGTCGATGTCGTGGGTGACGAAAAGGACGGTCTTGCCGATCTCCGCCTGGAGGCGGAGGAACTCGTTCTGCAGGCGCTCGCGGTTGATCGGGTCGATCGCCCCGAATGGCTCGTCCATCAACATCACCAGCGGGTCGGCGGCGAGGGCGCGAGCGACGCCGACGCGCTGCTGCTGGCCGCCGGAGAGCTGCGCCGGGTAGCGCTCGGCGAGGTCTGGGTCGAGCCCGACCAGGGCCAGCAGCTCGGCAGCGCGGGCGGCCGTGCGCTCCTTCTTCCAGCCGAGCAGCTGGGGGACGGCGCCGATGTTCTGGGCGATCGTGCGGTGGGGGAAGAGGCCGATCTGCTGGATCACGTAGCCGATCTCCCGCCGCAGCTGGGCGGGGTTGCGCTCGCGAACGGACTGCTCGCCGATCAGGATGTCGCCTTTGGTCATCTCAACCGTGCGGTTGACCATCCGCATCGCGGTCGTCTTGCCGCAGCCGGAGGGGCCGACCAGGACGCAGATCTCGCCCGCCGGGACCTCGAGCGTGAGCTCGTCGACCGCCGCTTTGGCAGAGCCGGGATAGCGCTTGCTGGCGCCTGCGTAGCGGACGGCTGACGCGCCGCTGCTCGACCCTCGCTCAGTCACTTCGTCGCTGGGCACTCGGCCCGAGCCTATACCCCCGGGGGCGCGGCGCTAAGCGTGTTGGGCGTGGGCGGGGCAGCTGTGGGCACCGGGCCGAGCCCTTCTGCCGAGCCAAAAAAGCGCCGCGAAGATGACCGTGGCAATGAGGTTGAGGGCCAGCTTGTAGTCGAGCTCGACCGAGCCGAAGACGTCTTCACGGCTGGGTCTCGTCTCGGGGATCAGCCCCGCCAGGCTGAAGAGCGCGTCGATCGCCAGCGCGGCGACGATCATCGTCAGCAGCATCAGGGCGACGATCCGCACGGTGAAGGGCCAGCCGTAGTACTTGCGGTAGATCGCGACGATCGGCAGCACGATCAGGTCGGCGAAGATGAAGGCCATCACGCCGGCGAAGCTGATCCCGCCGGACCAGAGCACGGCGGCGAGCGGGATGTTGCCGACAGAGCAGACGAAGCTGAGCACGGCGATCAGTGGGCCGACGACGACGTTCTCGATCGCGACGAGCCAGCCCGGGGCGTCGCTGATGAAGAGGACGTTGAAGAAGTCGTTGCCGAGCAGGCCGATGAAGCCGGCCAGCAGGAAGCCGATCCCGATCTCCTTCCAGAGCATCTGCCAGTCGCCGCGGAAGTTGAGCGCGACCTCGCTCCAGCCGTCGGCGCTGGTGAGCCGCGCGCGCCAGCTCGTCTCCTCGGCCGTTGCCCCGTGATCGTGGACGTGCCCCTCATCCGCATCCCGGGCGTGCTTTCGCGCCTGCTCCTCCAGGCGCGGTGAGACGAAGGCGCGCAGGAAGACCGCCATCAGCACGATCATCAGGATGCCGCCGAGGTACTCGGCCAGGGTGAACTGCCAGCCGAGCAGGACCCAGAGCACCAGCCCCAGCTCCCAGACCAGGTTGGTCGAGGCGAACTGGAAGGCGAGCGCCGCCGCGGCCGAGGCGCCCTTCTGGAAGAGGCTCTTGGCGATCGCGATCGCCGCGTAGGAGCAGGAGGACGAGGCGGCGCCGAGCCCGGTCGCCCAGATCACCGGCTTGGCTCCATCGCCTGCCATCGTCGCTTCGATCCGCTCGCGCGGGACCCAGGCTTGGACGATCCCGGAGATCGCGAAGCCGAGCACCAGCGCCCACCAGACCTCGTAGGCCATCAGGAAGGACTGCTTGAAGCCCTCGAGGATCGTGTCGACGACGTCCGCCACGGCACCACCGTATCAGATACCCCCGGGGGGTATAGACGTAAGTCGGATTCAGGGAGAGATGCCGAGTAGCCGGGAGCGCTCGACAGCGCGCGCGACCACTTCCTCCGCGCCCGGCACCTCACCGCCGCGCATCAACGCGCGTCCGCCGACCACCGTCGTGTCGACGACCGATCCGCCCGCCGCGTAGACCAGGTCCGAGTACAGGTCTCCGAGCGCGAGCTCGTACGAGCTTGGCCGCAGCAGCAGGAAGTCGGCCGGCGCCCCCACCTCCAAGCGCCGGCCACCGGTGGCGATGGACCAGGCCTCCTCGGCCGGGATGACGGTCGCGTCGGCGGCGGCGTGGCGCTGGGAGAGGGCGAAGAGCTTGAGGTCGGCGAGCAGGTCGAGCGAGTCGTTTGAGCCGGCGCCGTCGGTGCCGAGGCCGACGCGGACACCCGCCTCGCGAGCGGCGGGGTAGGGGAGGACACCGCCGACGGCGAGCTTCATGTTGGCGGCCGGGTTGGCGACGACCGTGCAGCCGCGCGCGGCGATCAGCTCCAGCTCGGCCCGGTCGAGCCAGACGCCGTGGGCGAGCACGGTGCGCTCGCCGAGCACGCCCAGGCGGTCGAGGTAGGCCGCCGGGCGCTCGCCGTGCCGATCGAGGCAGTCGAGCACCTCCTGCTCGGTCTCCGAGAGGTGGATCTGGATCGAGACGCCGCGCTCCGCCGCCGTCTCGGCGACCCAGCGCAGCAGGCCTTCGCTGACCGTGTAGATCGAGTGGGGGGCCAGCGATACGCCGACGGCGCCGCCGAAGCCGAAGAGCTCGTCGAGGTTGGCCGCAGCCTTCTCCTGCATCGCCGCGGTCCCGCCGTCGATGTCGAAGAGCGGACCGCCGATGGTTGCCCTCAGGCCGGCGTCGAGAACCGCCCGCGCGGACTCCCCGGGCTGCCAGTACATGTCCCAGAAGCGGGTGGTGCCGGTGCGGATCATCTCCAGGCAGGCGAGGCGGGTGCCCCAGTAGACGTCTTCGGGCTCGAGCTTTTGCTCGACCGGCCAGATCGCCTCCTGCAGCCAGCGCATCAGCGGCAGGTCGCCCTTGTAGCCGCGGAAGAGGGTCATCGCCGCGTGGGTGTGACCGTTGACGAGGGGGGCGACCAGCGGCGAACCGGCGGCGTCGATCGCCTCGTCGCCGGGCTCCGGCGCGACCGCCGGCCCGAGCGCCGCGATCTCGCCGTCGACGCAACGCACCCCGACCGTCTCGCCATCGAGGACGGCGCCGGTGACGGTCAGCGGCGCCGCGCTCATGGCCCGACCGCGCCCAGCTGGGGCAGCACCGCGGCGAGGCCGTCGTGCAGCTGCAGGGCGTTGGACGCCCGCGCCGCTTCCAGCTCGATGATCTCCAGCGGCCCCGGGCCGATCCCGTTGGCGAGGTTGTCGACCACGCAGACGGCGGCGTAGGCGAGGCCCAGCTCGCCGGCGACGATGCACTCCGAGGCGACCGTCATCCCGACCACGTCGGCGTGGGCGGCCATCAGGCGAATCTCGGCCGGCGTCTCGAAGCGCGGCCCGATCGCCTGCCAGTAGACGCCCCCGTCGCGCAGCTCGCCGCCGTTGGCGCACCAGGCGGCAATCACTTCCTGCCGCCACACAGGGTCGAAGCGCGGCGCCCGGTGGGCGCGCTCGTCGGGGAAGGTCGAGAGGCCGAGGTGGAGGGCGATGAAGTCGTCGGGGCAGAGCAGGGCGCCGACCGCCAGCCCGGCGTCGAGCGAGCCGACCGAGGCGATCGCCAGCACCCGGTCGCAGCCCTGTTCGACCAGGGCTCGCAGGTTGGCCTCGTGGTCGATCTCGTGGGGGAGGACGTAGGCGCCGCCCTCGGGGTCGACCTCACGCAGGGGGGCGTAGCTGCCACCGTCGTGGCGCTGCACGATCGCGGCACCGTGCTCGGCGCCCGCCGCGGCGACATTGGCGCCACCGGGGCCAAGGGCACTGCTGCCGAGCACCACCGCGAGCCGTCCCACGCCCCGATCCTACGTGCGGCGGGCGAGGAAGGCGGCAGCAGCGTCGTCGTGGTCGACGATCGGCTCCGGGTAGTCGAGCTGTCGTCGCCGCGCACCGTCCAGCCGCCATGGCTCGTGCACGGCTTTGCCCTCGACCGGCTCGAGCTCCGGCAGGTAGCGCCGCACGTAGTCGCCCTGCGGGTCGAAGCGGTGCGCCTGGCGGATCGGGTTGAAGACGCGGTTGGGCCGGGTGTCGTTGCCGGTGCCCGCCACCCACTGCCAGTTGCCGGCGTTGTTGGCGATCTCGCCGTCTGAGAGCAGGTCCCAGAAGTGGCGCGCGCCCCAGCGCCAGTCGACGTAGAGGTCCTTGGTGAGGAAGGAGGCGACGATCATTCGCGCCCGGTTGTGCATGCGGCCCTCGCGCTGGAGCTGGCGCATCGCCGCGTCGACGATGGGATAGCCGGTGCGGCCCTCGCGCCAGGCCTCGAAGGCCCGCTGCGAGCGCGACCAGCGATCGCCCCGCGGCCTGTAGTCCCGCCGCGGCAGCGAGGGATTCGCCGCCAGCACCTGGTGGTGGAAGTCGCGCCAGCAGAGCTGGCGGGCGAAGGCCGCGCCGCCGCGCCGCGAGCGCGCCTCGCCGAGCAGCTCCAGCGGCGAGATGCAGCCGAAGCGCAGATAGGGACTGAGGCTGGAGGTCCCATCGCCCGGCAGGTCGTCGTGGTGGTCGGCGTAGCCACTGAGCCCGTCGCGGAGGAAGGCACGCATCCGCCCCCGCCCCTCGCTCTCCCCGCCCGGGACCCGCTGCTGCGAGGGCTCCTCCCGCCGCAGCGAGTCGAGCGCCGGAATTCGCCCGGCGGCCAGACGCGGGGGCGCACTCAGCTTGCGGGGCGTCTTTGCCAGCGGCCGCGCCGGCACCTCCTCCCAGGCTCGGTGGAAGGGGCTGAAGACCTTGAAGTGGTCGCCGCCGGCGGGGGTCACCGTTCCCGGCGAGACGACCGTCGTGCCGGGATGGGTGCGAAAGCCGATCCGCTCCTCTGCGCAGGCCCGCCGCAGTCGCGCCTCGCGGCGCATCGCGTAGGCGCTCCAGTCGGCGCTCGTGTGGAGCTCCGCGGCGCCGCACTCGCGGGCCACCGTCACCGCCTCCTCGACCGGATCGCCGCGGCGCAGGTAGAGCCGGGCTCCCGCCTTGCGCAGCGACTGGTCGAGGTCGTGCAGCGCCTCGAGCAGGAAGGCGACGCGGTTGGGCGCGGCGAAGCGCGAGCCGAGCAGAGTGTCGTCGAGGACGAAGAGCGGCACGGTGCGCTCGGCCTTCGCCGCTGCCGCAAGCGCGGGGTTGTCGCGGACCCGCAGGTCGCGGTTGAAGAGGACGACGGCGGTGCTCACGTTCCCTATGGTGAAGGGATGGAGGAACGCCCGTCGGGACGCGACGAGAGCGAAAGCGAACGTCTCGATCGCAACCTCAGCGAGCTGCTGCAGGAGCTGCGCGTGGCCCTGCCCGGCGTGCAGGTCCTCTTCGCCTTCCTGCTCGCGGTCCCGTTCCAGCAGAACTTCACCAAGATCGACGGCTTCGAGAAGGGCGTCTACTTCTTCACCCTGCTCTGTACGGCGCTCTCGGCGATCCTGCTGATCGCGCCGTCGCCCTACCACCGCTTCACCTTCCACTTCCAGCAGAAGCGCGAGCTGATCCGCCTCGCCAACCGCTCGACGATCGCCGGCCTCACCTTCCTGGCCCTGGCGATGACCGGCGCGATCGTGCTGATAACCGACGTCCTCTTCACCAGCACGGTCATCACCGCGATCGCGGGCGCCGGCGCCTTCACCGCCTTCGCAGTCCTCTGGTACGTCCTGCCGCTGCGGCGGCGGCTCAGCCTGATTGGGAACGCACGCTCTTGAAGCGATCGCCCCAGAGCTTCACCAGCTCGTCGGCGAGCTCGTTGGTCAGCGCCATCTCGGGTGCCTCGTTGAAGAGCATCTCGAGGTCGGCCTCCCAGATGAAGACCTTGAGGTCGAGTGGCACCGCGAGCTCGTCGCTGACCTGCTCGCCGATCAGCAGGTAAGCCTCGCGCAGCATCGCCACGTTGACGAGTTTGTCGGCGGCGAAGATCGCCAGGGCATCGGCGCCCGACTCGGCGACGCGGTAGCGGTGCTCCTCCTTGCGATCCTCGTAGGCCGGGATCGAGGCGTCTTCGGTCATCGCCGCGACCAGATCGCCGACCGTGTCGCCGAACTCGGCCCGAACTTCCTCGATGCCGGTCGCGCTCTTCTCGACCACGTCGTGGAGCAGCCCCGCCGCGAGCACCTCGTCGCGGTAGCGATGTTCGGCAAGGCACTCGGCAACGGCCGTCGAGTGGTCGATGAACGGCCGACCGATGCTGCCGCGCCGCATCTGCCCCGCGTGGGCGCGCTGGGCCGTCTCCAGCGCCCGCCCGACCAGCTCGGATCGCTCGGCCGCAGCATCGAGGCGAGGAGTCCCAGGGGTCAGCGTCATCCCGTCGCCAGCGTAGCGGGGGAGGGGCGCTCTTTGCGAAGGATTTGCCCGCGGGCGCTCAGCTTGCGGGAGCGGCGCTCGGGGCCCGCACCGCGAGGTTGTACTCGGCCCGCTCGGCGGCCAGCTCGATCGCGGCCGGATCGCCCCCGAGGGCCAGCCAGCGCTCGCTCGCTTCAGCGGCCAGCTGGTCAAGCCGCTCGTCGGAGTGCATCGGGTCGTGATGGAAGAGCACCGTCCGCTCCGCTTCCGCGCGCCGGGCGAAGGAGATCGCGTGCGAAAGCGAGGAATGGCCCCAGCCGACGTGGTCGGGGTACTCGGCGTCGGAGTACTGGCCGTCGTGGATCAGCAGCGAGGCGTTGCGCGCCAGGTCGAGGCCGGAGATCCAGTCCTCCTCGAGCGTGTCGAGGTCGGCTCCGAGCGCCGGCTCGTGGTCGGGGATGTAGGCGAGCGAGGCGTCGCCGTCGTCGATCCGGTAGCCGAGCGTCGGCCCGCGGTGGGCGACCGAGGCGGCGCGGATTCGGGCCGAGCCGATCTCCCACTCAGCCTGCGGGCAGTGACGGAAGGAGACGTCGCAGGGCAGCTCGCGCACCTCGACCGGCGAGAGTGGGGCGGAGATGTAGCGGGCGATGCGATCCCGCAGCGAGGCCTCGGGCGAGCTCGGGCCCCAGATCACGATCTCGGTCTGCGCCTGGAAGGCGGGGGCGAAGAAGACGAGGCCCTGGATGTGGTCGAGGTGGAGGTGGGTGAGGAGGATGTGGAGGCGGGCCGGCTCGGCGGCGAGGGCCAGGCCGAGGCTGCGAATGCCGGTGCCGGCGTCGAGGGCGAGCATCGAGCCGTCGGCGAGGGTGACGCCGACGCAGGAGGTGTTACCGCCGTAGCGAATCGTCTCCGGCCCCGGGGAAGGGATCGAGCCGCGGGTGCCCCAGAGCTTGACTTTCATCTCAACCCAGCGCTCCGTTGCCGTTTGCCCCGGCGGGCCAGAGCACGGCGATCGCGCCCTGCGAGCCGTGCGCGGTGAGGATCGGGAAGGCCGAGATCTCGACCTGATGGCGGGCGCCGTCGGCGGAGCTGATCTCGAAGTCGGCGTGGGCGGGCCGGCCGTTGCGCACCGCGATCACCAGCGGCAGCTCGTCGTAGGGAATGGGCTCGCCATTGCGGTCGAAGGGGCCGAAGAGCGAGCCCCATTCCTCGGCGCCGACCGTGCCGAGCTCCTCGAAGCGCTTGCCGAGCAGCGCCCCGGCTGCCTCGTTGTAGAAGACGAGCACGCCGCCCTCGTCGACGAGGAAGGCCGGCGTCGACAGCGCGGACATGAGGTTGCGCGCAAGGATCAGCTCGAGCGGCTTCTGCTGTGTCACAGACGACACTTTAGATAGTTGGAATTGACACAGCTAGAGGTCGGAAAGCGCGTGGGACCGCCGAAGCGAGACGCGTACCTTCGACTGTCCGCCGTTTTGAGTACGTGACATCGATCACTTTGGTCCCCTGCAGTGGGATCGAGATCGACTACCGTGCTGCTCCGCATGAGCACCACCTCTACCCCGACAGGCGAGTCCGGTACCCAGGCCGCGCCACCACCCGGCGAGCCGAGCCCGATGTACAGGACCGCGATGGCCGTATGTCACCCGATGGTGCGGGCTTGGGGGAGGCTCGAGGTCTCGGGCCTCGAGGCGCTGCCGGCGAGCGGCCCTGTCCTCATCGTCGGCAACCACGACAGCCACTGGGACCCGGTGACGGTCGGCGTCGCGGCGATCCGCCGCCGCCAGATCAAGGCCCTGGCCAAAGCCGACCTCTGGAAGGTCCGCGGGCTGGCTCCGGTCCTCAACGGGATGGGGCAGATCCCGATCGAGCGCGGCGTCGGCGACGCCGCCGCGCTGGCGCGGGCGATCGAGGAACTGCGCGGTGGCTCCTGCATCGGCGTCTTCCCCGAAGGCACCCGCTCGCGGGGCAAGGTGCTGCGTGCGCGCAGCGGCGTCGGCCGTCTCGCGCTCGAGGTCCCCGAGGCCCGGCTCGTCTGCGTCGCGATCGAGGGCACCAGCGACCTCACCGGCTTCCCCCGTCGCCCCCAGCTGCGCACCCGCTTCTTCGAGCCGCGCGGCGGACAGGCCCAGCCCGGCGAGGACCCCGGCGAGCTCTCGGCCCGGCTGCTGGCCGAGATCCGAGAGCTCGTTCCGCCGTCTATCTCCGCGCGAAAGCGCGGCTCGGCTCAGTGACCGGCCTTTTCTCCGTTGGGGTGTAGCGGATACCACGAGGCGCCGAAGGCCTTGCTGTCCGTGCCGTTGTCTTCTCCCGGCTTCTTATCCTCGACGAAGGTGTAGAGCGGCCAGTTGTTGTAGGTCACCTGGACGGTGCCGTCTTTGCGTTTCGTCGTGCCCAGTTTCGAGGCCATCGCGCCTTCTCCCGCCTGAGGCGCGCCTTCGGTGGTCAGCGGCGGCCAACCCTTTTCACACGGTCCGTAGCAGGTGGATTCGCCGTTCTGGTCCTTCTGGAAGTAGTAGAGCGTCAGGCCGTTGGAGTCGACCAGCACCTTGCCTACGCCCTTCGCCGTGCCGACTGTGATCGGCGCACCTTCCGAGGGGGTCGTCGATGCGGCCTGCTTGCTCGTCGTTTCTCCAC
Organism: Solirubrobacterales bacterium; assembly: GCA_035549645.1. GTDB lineage: Bacteria > Actinomycetota > Thermoleophilia > Solirubrobacterales > 70-9 > VRUE01. The sequence continues at coordinate 12,282 of DASZQM010000094.1, forward strand.
CGCCGCCGTAGGGGCCGCCTCCGGAGCTCGAGCTGCTGTTGCCGCTGCTGCCGCAGCCGGCGATCGCCAGCAGCGAGACCAGCGCCAGGACGGCGATTGCGGGAAAGGTCTTGGTCACGTCGTTTCCTCCTCTTGGGGTGAGTTGCGGTAAGTGGTCGCGTCGCGGTCGAGCGGCGCGACGAAGGTGCGGTTGCCGGCATGGACGACGAGCGCCTCGGCGCGCGAGAGGTCGAGCGCGGCGGAGAGCGTTGCGTCGGAATCGCCACCCCAGCGGTAGCGGAAGGTGCCGGCCGAGACGTCACGCCCGTCCGGCCCGCGCATGTAGACCCGGCAGAGGGTGCCGGAGCGGATGCCCTTGACGTACATGTGGATCTCCGTGCCGAAGGCCTGGGGCTGCAGGGTCGCGCCGATCTTCACTCCCTTGGGCAGCGAGTTGAAGGCGACGTGCTGCTCGGGCTCGCCCGCTTCGCCGCCACCGAGCACGACGATCGCCAGCACGACCGCTGCCGCCGCTGCGGCTGCTCCAGCGAAGCCGAGGCTGAAGCGACGCCGCCGCTGCCGCCGCTGGGTGCGACGCTCGGAACCGATCGTCGCCGCGATTCGCTTGCCCAGCTCGGGCGGCGGCTGCGGCGCGGGGCCGAACTGGGCCGGGTCGGCGTGGGGCAGCAGACGGGCCACGCTCATCAGCGACTCCGCTTCGGCGCGACAGGTGGCGCAGCCCTCGAGATGGGCCTCGACCCCGGCGCGCTCCTCGCGCGAGAGGTGGCCGAGTGCGTAGGCACCCAGCTCCTCTTTCCAGTGTCGGCAGTCCTCAGTCTTCATAGCCCATCTCCTCGAGCACGACCCGCAAGGCGCGCAGGCCGTAGTAGACGCGGCTCTTCACGGTTCCCTCCGGGACGCCCAGCTCCTCGGCGACCTCCGCGTAGGGGCGCCCGCGGTAGTAGGTCTCGACCAGGACCCGGCGGTGCTGCTCGCCGATCCGCCGCATCGCCTCCTCGATCTGCCAGGAGAGCAACGCCTCGTCGAAGGGCTCGACCGTGGGCTCGATGCCTTTCTCGGCCAGGCCGGGGCGGGCCGCGCGGGCGCGGCCGAGGTCGATCACCACGTTGCGCAGGATCGCGAAGAGCCAGGTGCGCAGCGAGCCGATCTGAGGATCGAAGCGCTCGCCGGCGCGCCAGGCACGCAGGAAGGTCTCCTGCACGGCCTCCTCGGCCAAGCCGGAGTCGCCCAGGGAGCGAACCGCGAAGCCGTAAAGCTCGGGTGCGTGAGCCGCGTAGGCCTCACGCACATCCCGCTCGTCTGTCAGGGCGCCAGGTGGCATTCGTCCGGATTACGAACGCCCGCTGACGCAGGTTCAGCTCGCCGCTACTCGAGTTTGCCGATCTTGAAGATTTTGGTGCCGCAGTCCGGGCACACGCCCTGGATCGCGGGGCGACCGTTCTTCATCGTCACCTGCTTGGCGTCCTTGATCTCGACCTTCTTGCGCTCCTTGACGCAGTAACCCTCGGGCATCAGGGGAACTCCTTTCACTGCCGTTGAGCCGGCAGAGCTCGCGGTGGTCGCGAGGTCGAATTGCGGCGAATGTAACGCAGTCGGGGGACGACGCGGACTTATTTCGTGCGAATTCGCACGAAGTCCTACTTGTGTTCGTCCTTCGACTTTTCGACCGCTTCTTCGCCGGCTTCTTTCAGCTGTTGCTGCTCTTCCGGCGCGGAGGCCCCGCCGCTGTCGCTCTTGGCCGACCCTTCGGAGCCGCCCGACTGCGCTTCGCTTTCGCTGCGCAAGGCGGCGATTTCGCCCCGCAGGGTTTCGATCTGCGCTTCCAGTTCGCTCGTCTGCGGCGCTTCCGCCGGGGCGCTGGTCCCGGCCAGTTCGTCGCGGACCGCCTGCAGGTCGTCCTTGCTGACGCTGTTGTCCTGGGCGTCGATCGCGAGCACGATGCCCGCCGCGGCGCCGCCGACCGCGATCGCGACGAGGACGAGGAAGACGCGCGTGCGCATCGTCAGCTTGCGCTCAACCACCCCTATCCACGCCCGCAGGCCGTCCAGCGACATCGCCATTAACTTAGAGCCTGCTTCGGAGCCCTGGGCGCCCGATCCACTACCCTGCGGCGCGCACTTCCGACCCCAGCTTCCCAAGGAGAGACAAAGCATGCCCGAGGCAGTAATCGTCGACACCATCCGCACCCCGATCGGCCGCGCCTTCAAGGGCTCGCTGGCCCAGCTGCGCCCGGAGGAGATGGGCGCCTTCGTGGTCGACCAGCTGCTCGAGCGCAACCCGGGCGTCGATCCGGCCCTGGTCGAGGACGTCTTCTGCGGCGTCGGCATGCCGCAGGGCCTCGAGGCCTTCAACATCGGTCGCATCATCTCGCTGCTCTCCGAGAAGCTGCCGCAGGAGGTCAACGGGGTCACCGTCTCGCGCTACTGCTCCTCCAGCCTCGACGCGATCCGCCACGCCGGCAACGCGATCAAGGCCGGCGAGGGCGACGTCTACATCGCCGCCGGGGTCGAGTGGGTGAGCCGCTTCAACGAGCGCACCGAGCCCGCCGGCGCCGATGACCGCAACCCCAACCTGATCGGCGAGAACGGCCAGCCCAACGCCTACATCGACATGGGCCTGACCGCGGTCAACGTCGCCGAAAAGTACGAGGTCAGCCGCGCCGACATGGACAAGTTCGCGCAGCGCTCGCAGGAACTGGCGGTGCGCTCGCAGGAAGACGGCTTCTTCGACCGCGAAATCGTCCCGGTGACCCTGCCCGACGGCACCGAGGTCGCCAAGGACGACGGCCCGCGTGCCTCCTCGACCCTGGAGAAGCTCTCCCAGCTGCCGGAGGCCTTCGGCGGCGGTGGCGTCACCGCCGGCAACTCCTGCCCGCTCAACGACGGCGCCGCTGCGGTGCTGCTGATGAGCGACACCAAGGCCAAGGAGCTGGGCCTGACCCCGCGCGCCCGCATCGTCACCGCCGCCACCTACGGCAACGAGCCCGAGCTGATGGGCGTCGCCCCGATCGGCGCGATCAAGAAGGTCCTCGACCGCGCCGGGATGACGATCGACGACATCGACGTGGTCGAGCTCAACGAGGCCTTCGCCGCCCAGGTGATCCCGATCATGGACGAATGCGGCATCGCCGAAGAGAAGCTCAACACCCACGGTGGCGCGATCGCCCTCGGCCATCCCTTCGGCATGACCGGCGCCCGCATCATGGGCACCCTGCTCAACGTGATGGAGACCGACGACCACCAGGTCGGGATCGAGACCATGTGCGTCGCCGGTGGTCAAGGGAAGGCCATGGTTGTTGAACGAGTCTGAGGCGTAGAGCCTGACCCGGTAGGGGTTTCGCTTAACTTTTTCGGTGGTACCGCCGGGGCCGTCCGAGGCTGGATTGCCGAAAAAGTGCAAGACGCTCCACCCCTACCGGGTCAGGCTCTAAGGTCCGGCCCGTGGACACCCTGCTCTACGAGACCGACGGGCGAGTTGCAAGGCTTACGCTCAATCGGCCGGAGCGAGGGAATGGGATCACCCCCCAGATGCCGGCAGAGCTTGCGGCTTGCGTGGAGCGGGCTAATCTCGATCCGTCGGTGCACGTCATAGCCCTTTCGGGCAACGGCACCGGCTTCTGTGGCGGCTATGACCTGGTCGCTTCCGCCGAGGGGGACATGAGCGAGCTGGGTGGGGTGGAGGCGCCGGCCGGCTCGCCGCTCGATCCGGCGACGATCGGCGCCAACCACGTGCCCGGCACCGACTGGGACCCGGTCACCGACTTCCAGTTCATGTGGCGCAACGTGCGCGGCTTCATGAGCCTCTTCCACTCGGAGAAGCC
>DASZQM010000095.1:0-16633 GCA_035549645.1 Solirubrobacterales bacterium
CCCTCTCGCAACGCCCTAAGGAGCCTGGTCGAGCTCGGGCGCGGGTTCTTCCTCGCGGCCGGCCAGGCGATCGCGGCCGCGCTGGACGGCCGCCAGGAACTTCTGCAGGTTGACTTCCAAGGTGTTGAGGATCTCGTCGGCGTAGTCCTCGGCGCCGAGGCGGATTTCGCGCTCGCGGTTGCGGGCGTCCTCGACGATCTCGTCGGCGGCGCGCTCGGCCTGTTTGGTGACCTCCTCGTCGGAGATCAGGCGGGCCTGCTGCTCGCGGGCCTCGCGGACGATCCGCTCCGCCTCCCGTTTGGCCTCCGCCAGCATCTCCTGGCGCTCCTTGACGATCCAGCGCGCCTGCTTGATCTCCTCGGGGATCGTCGCCCGCATCTGGTCGAGCAGGTCGTAGATCTCCTCGCGATCGACGCGAACCTGGTCGGTGAGAGGCACCGGCCGGGCGTTGTGAACAACATCGTCGAGCTTGTCAATTAGAACGAGAACGTCCATCAGAGGTTCGTAAGCCTACGTGTCAGAGGCGTCTTCGGTGAAGAAGCGGTTATTTCCTCGGGTTTTTGCAAGCTCTCGCCCACGCGGACCGGGATGTGAAAAGCCTACCTGTCGCCCAGGCGTTCCGCCATCGCGGCGGCGACGCGGGCCGGAACCAGGTCGGAGACGTCGCCGCCGAAGGTCGCCATTTCCTTCACCCCGGTCGAGGAAAGGAAGCTGTACTGCGGCGAGGCGATCATGTAGATGCTCTCGATCGAGGGGTCGAGCTTGCGGTTGAGCTGCGCCATCTCGAACTCGTACTCGAAGTCGGAGATCGCCCGCAGCCCCTTGACGATCGCGGTCGCGCCGAGTTCGCGGGCGAACTCGACCAGCAGGTTGGAGAAGATCCTCGCCTCGACGTTGCCGAGGTCGGCCGTCGCTTCTTCGATCAGCCCCTGACGCTCCTCGGCGGTGAAGAGGGTCTTGTCCTTGCGCATCGGGTTGTTGACGACGCCGACGACGACGCGCTCGAAGACCTGCGAGCTGCGGGTGATGATGTCGATGTGGCCGTTGGTGACCGGGTCGTAGCTGCCCGGGCAGACGACGGTGCCGTTCCGTTCTCGGGGCGCCCCGGCGCCGGCGAAGACCATCAGGAGTCCTCCCCGTAGATCGAGACGTCGGCGGCGCCGTAGCGGCGCTGACGCAGGCGCGGCAGCGAGTCGATGCGCAGGGGACGGCGCGCCCCGCTCTCGACTATCGCCCGTCCTCCCTCTGCAAGGAGGCCGGGGAGCTGTGTATCGAGTTCCTGCCCCACGCGGTCGGCGAGTCTATAAGGGGCGTCGACGAAGACGAGGTCAAAGATGGACTCCTCCTCCCCGCTTTGCCGACTCGCCAACCAACGGGCGACGTCGGCGCGGACGAGCTCGGCCCGTTCGGCGAGGCCGAGTCGCTCGACGTTGCCGATCGCGGCGCGGGTGTCGCGGTCGACCAGGGTGGCGCGGGCGGCGCCGCGCGAGAGCGCCTCGATCGCGAGCGCGCCGGTGCCGCAGTAGAGGTCGAGCACGCGGGCACCGCTGACCCGCTCGCCGAGCACGGAGAAGATCGCCTCGCGGGCGCGGTCGGAGGTCGGCCGCACCTTCCAGCCGCGTGGCGCGACCAGCTTCTGGCCGCCGAGCTCTCCAGCGATGATTCTCATCCTCAAAGAGGTATCGGGTCCGAGGCGCCGGCGCCAAAGCGGCGGCGGGCGCCCTCGAGCAGGGGACCGAGCTCAGGAGCGTCGAGCGAGCCGTGCTCGCGCAGCAGGGCGAGCACCTCCTCGCGCGCCGCCTCCAGCACGGCGCTGTCCTCGGGCAGCTCGGCGACGGCGAAGCGCGGCAGGCCGTGCTGGCGGGTGCCGAGCACCTCGCCCTCGCCGCGCAGGCTGAGGTCGACCTCGGCGAGGCGGAAGCCGTCGCTCTCGCGCTCCACCGCCTGCAGCCGGCGCCGGGCGAGCTCGCCGGCGTCTTCGGGGAAGAGCAGGCAGCAGGACTCGTGCTCGCCGCGGCCGACGCGACCACGCAGCTGGTGCAGCTGGGAGACGCCGTAGCGCTCGGCGCCCTCGATCACCATCACCGTCGCGTTGGGCACGTCGATCCCGACCTCGATCACCGTCGTCGCCACCAGCACGTCGGTCTCGCCGGCGGCGAAGGCCTCCATCGCCGCCGCCTTGTCGGCCGAGCGCATCTGGCCGTGGATGACGCCGACGCGGAACTCGCGCAGCTCACTCGACGCCAGCCGCTCGGCCTCGACCTCGGCGGCGCGCCCCTGCAGCTTGTCGGACTGCTCGACCAGCGGGCAGACGACGAACGCCTGGCGCCCCTCGCGCAGCTGCCCGCGGATGAACTCATACGCGCCCGCCCGCTCGTCCTCGTCGACGATCCGCGTGCTCACCGGTTTGCGCCCGGAGGGAAGTTCGTGCAGGGCGGTCGTGTCGAGGTCGCCGTAGGCGGTGAGCGAGAGCGTGCGCGGGATCGGCGTCGCGGTCATGTGCAGGACGTGCGGCGCCATCCCCTCGACCCCCTTGGCGTCGAGGGCGCGGCGCTGGGCGACGCCGAAGCGGTGCTGCTCGTCGACCACCGAGAGGCCGAGGCGGGCGAAGCGCACGTCGGGCTCGATCAGGGCATGGGTGCCGACGAGGAGGCCGAGCTCGCCCGTAGCCAGTCGCTCGAGCGCTTCGCGGCGGCGGGCGGCGGGCGTGGCGCCGGTGAGCAGCGCGAACGGCGTCGCCTCCTCGGCCAGCAGCTTGCCCAAGGTGACGGCGTGCTGCTCGGCGAGGGTCTCGGTCGGCGCCATCAGCACCGCCTGGAAGCCAGCTTCGAGTGCGCGAAGCATCGAGTAGAGGGCGACGACGGTCTTGCCCGAGCCGACCTCGCCCATCAGCAGTCGCTGCATCGGCTCGCCGGAGTCGAGGTCGGCGTCGATCTGCTCGAAGGCGCGTTGCTGGTCGCGGGTGGGGGCAAACGGCAGCGAGGCGAGCCAGCGTTCGACCGCCTCGCCGCGGCGACCGAGCCGAGGAGCCGGCCGTGAGGCGCGGTGGGCGCGCTTGCGGGTCGCCAGGATCGCCTGGTAGAGGAAGAGCTCCTCGAAGCGCAGGCGCTCGCGCGCCGCCTCGACTTCGTCGATTTCCTCCGGGAAGTGCATCGCCTTGACCGCATCTGCGGCCGCGGCGAGGTTGTGGCGGGTGCGGAGGGCGGCCGGCAGCGGCTCGAGCACGTTGCCGACCCAGCGGATCGCCTGCTCCATCCACTGCCGCAGGCGCTGCGCTTTCAGCTGCTCGGTGCCCGGGTGGACCGGCAGCAGGCCTTCGCTCGGGTCGCCGCCGAACTCGTATTCGGAGACGGTGAAGCCGCGTTTCCCGAGCGAGCCGGTGAGCAGCAGCCGCGTCCCCTCGGTCAGCTTCGGCGCCAGCCAGGGCTGGTTGAACCAGGTCGCGCGCAGGCTGCCGCTTTCGTCGCCGACTTTGGCGCTGAGAATCGAGAGGCCGCGGCGACGGAAGGGGCGGCCGGCGCCGGTCAGCACCTCGACCGCGATCGTCGCCTGCTGTTTCGGTTCGAGACTGGCGACGGCGACGACCTGGCGGTCGCGATGGCGGTGCGGGAAACGGGTGAGGAGGTCGCCGACGGTGGCGATCCCCGCCTCCGCTGCGGTCTCCGCCAGCCTCGGCCCGACTCCCTCCAGGGCCTGCAGCGAGACGTCTAGGGCGCTCGGGCGCGGCCAGTGCACCGGGGCCTCGCGCAGCTCCGCCGCGCTCAGCTCGGCGGCGCCCGCGAAGGAGCGCACTAGCGACCTGCCGGACGAGCGCGCCGGCGCACTACTGGGCGGCGAGCAGCCACCACCAGCTCGGCTGACCGCCGTCGTGGGTCTCGAACTCGACCCCGTCGGGGACGTGGGGGTCGAGCTCGTCGAGGGCGATCGGCGCGTCCTGGCCGCCGATCACGGTGACGATCTCAGCGTCCTCGGAGAGCTGTTCGATCGTCGCCGCCAAGGTCGAGCCGGCCCCGCCCCAGGCGACGATCTCGCCGGCGACGAAGCCGACCGCGTCGCCTCTGCGGAAGCGACCGGCGGCGTCGTCCCGCGCGGCCGGGGCGACGCCGCCGTCGGCGATCGTCGCCAGCGCCTCGTCGAGCTGCGCGGCGTTCTCGGCCGCCGCCGCCTCGGGATCGAGCTCGACCAGGGCCAGAAGGCTCTTCTGCAGCGAGGTGGCGGCGACCACCCGGGCCGGCTTCTCCGAGAGCTTGCAGGCCTCTTCCGCCGCCATCACCACATTGGAGGAGGAGGGGAAGACGAGCACTTCGGCCGCCGCGACCTCGTGGATGCCGGCAAGCAGCTCGTAGGTGGACGGGTTGAGCGTCTCGCCGCCGGGGACCACGTGCGCGCCGAGCTCCTCGAACAGCCGCTGCAGCCCGTCGCCGGCGGCGACCGCGAGGGCGCCGGTGCGGGCGCCGTCCAGGCGGGCCTTGCGCTCGGCGATCTGCTCGCGCATGTCGGCGACGTCGAGGTTGGTCACCTCGCCGGCGCCCTCGAAGAGCGCCACCGCGGCCTCGGGCTCGTCGGTGTGGACGTGGACCTTGAGCGTCGCCTCGTCGCCGACGACAAGGACCGAGTCGCCCAGACCCTCCAGCCGGGGCAGGAAGTCGCGGCTGTTGAGCCCGCTGCCGGAGACGATGAAGTTGGTGCAGTAGCGGAAGCGGCTGTCCTCGTGGTGGGGCTGGCTGAGGCGCGGCGCCTCGTGGTGGTCGATCTCAGGCACCGCCCCGTCGTCACCGCGCAGGCCGGCGACGACGCCGGCCAGGATCAGCACCAGGCCGTAGCCGCCGGCGTCGACGACGCCCGACTCGCGCAGCACGTCGAGCTGCTCGGGGGTGCGCTCGACGGCCCGCTGGCCGTCCTCGATCGCCCGCTCGAGGATCTCGGCCAGGACCGCGTCCTGCATCTCGTCGGGAACCCCCTGGGGCAGCCGCTGTTTCTCGGCGTCGAGGCGGGCGAGCTGGCGGGCAATCGAGTGGGCCATCTCGCGGAAGACGGTCAGCATCGTGCCCTCGGCGGGCTCGCGCACGGAGTCGTAGGCGGCGTCGGCGGCGCTGGCGAACGCGGAGGCGACCAGCACCGGGTCGATCAGCTCGCCGGGTCGGCTGGCCAGCTCCTCGGCGGCGCCGCGGACGATCTGGCTGAGGATCACGCCCGAGTTGCCGCGCGCGCCCATCAGCGCCGCCCGGGCCAGCGCCTGGACCAGCTGGGTGCGGCCGAACTCGTCGACCTCGAGCCCGTCGAGGCGATCGAGCTCCTCCATCACGGCACGCATCGTCATCGCCATGTTGTCGCCCGTGTCGCCGTCGGCGACCGGGAAGACGTTGAGGTCGTTGACCTCCTGGCGGCGTGCCTCGAGATTGGCGTAGGCAGAGCTGATTACGCGCCGGAAGCGCACGATGCTGGGATCTGGCATCAGGCCGAAATCTAGCTGCCAGGGCCGGATGTTCCTCACAGAAGTCCGGCAGCTCGATTCGCTACGGTGCGACGCCGATGAGACGCTTCGCCACCTGGTGCACCGGGCACCGCGCAATCGTGATCGTCGGCTGGATCGTGGCCCTGATCGGGTTCGGCATCATCGCCGCCTCCGCCGGCTCCGACTTCACCGAAGAATTCAGCCTGCCCAGCTCCGACTCCAAGGACGCCCTCGACCTGCTCGAAAATCGCTTCCCCGCGCAGGCGGGCGACGTGGTGCAGATCGTCTACAAGGCCGAATCCGGTGTCGAATCGCCGGCGGTCGAAAAGAAGATGAAGGCCGTCTTCGCCAAGGTCGCGGCGCTGCCACACGTCAGCGAAGTCTCCAGCCCCTACGAAAAGGGCGGGGCCGGTGCCGTCAGCGACGACGGCAAGATCGCCTACGCCACCGCCCAGTTCAACGTCACCACCGACAAGCTGAACGACGGCGAAGTCAAGAAGGTCGTCGACACCGCCCACGCCGCGGGGGGAGATGGCCTGCGGGTCGAGACAGGCGGCTCGCCGGTCGAGGAAGTCCGGGGCGAAGAAGAAGAAAGCTCCTCCGAGGGAATCGGGATCCTCGCCGCGATCATCGTGCTGCTGATCAGCTTCGGCTCGGTGGTCGCGATGGGCCTGCCGATCTTGACCGCGCTGTTCGCACTCGGCGTCGGGATCAGCGGGATCACCCTCTTCACGCACGTCTTCGACACGGCGGAATTCGCGCCACAGCTGGCCTTCATGATCGGGCTCGGCGTCGGGGTCGACTACGCGCTCTTCATCCTCACCCGCTTCCGCAACGGGCTCGACGAGGGGCTCGACAAGAGGGAAGCGGCGATCGCCGCCGTCGACACCGCCGGGCGGGCCGTGCTCTTCGCCGGGACCACGGTGATCATCTCGCTGATGGGGATGCTGCTGCTCGGCCTCCCCTTCCTCTACGGCGTGGCTACGGCCGCGGCGATCGCGGTGCTGTGCACGATGATCGCGGCGCTCACCCTGCTGCCGGCGCTGCTGGCGCTCGTCGGCACCTGGGTCAACCGGCTGCGCATCCCCTTCCTCGGCAGCGGCGCCCGCAGCATCGACGAAGGCAGCTGGTGGTTCCGCTGGAGCGGTCGGATCCAACGCCGGCCGTGGGTGGCGGCGCTGCTCTCGGGCGGCCTGCTGGTCCTCCTCTGCATCCCGACGCTCTCGCTGCGCCTCGGCACCAATGACGCCGGCACCGACCCCGCCGGATCGACCACGCGCGAAGCGTACGACCTGCTCGCCGAAGGCTTCGGGCCCGGCTTCAACGGGCCGTTCGTGCTCGCCGCCGAACTTCCCGAAAAGGGCAACGACGAAGCCCTGGAAGAGCTGCGCACGCAGCTGAAGGGCGAAGAAGGCGTCGAAGAAGTCACCGACGTCACCCTCAACCCCAACAAGACGGTCGGCGTCTTCCAGCTCTACCCCACCACCTCACCCCAGAGCGCGGCCACGACCGACCTGCTCGACCACATCCGCGGCGACGTGATCCCGCCGATCGAGGCGCAGACGGGGGCTCAGATCCACGTCGGCGGCATCAACGCGATCTTCGAGGACTTCGGCAACGCGATCGCCGAAAAGCTGCCGCTCTTCATCGGCGTCGTCGTCCTGCTCTCGGCGCTGCTGCTGATGATCGTCTTCCGCTCGCTGCTGGTGCCGCTGAAGGCGGTGCTGATGAACCTGCTCTCGATCGGCGCTGCCTTCGGCCTGATCGTCGCGGTCTTCCAGTGGGGCTGGGGCGCGAGCGTGATCGGAGTGGACGCCACCGGACCGATCATCTCCTTCTTCCCGATCTTCCTCTTCTCGATCGTCTTCGGGCTCTCGATGGACTACGAGGTCTTCCTGATGTCCCGGATCCACGAGGAGTGGGAACGGACGAAGGACGCGAGCGAGGCGGTGCATCGCGGCCTCGCCCTCACCGGCCGGGTGATCACGGCCGCGGCGGCGATCATGGTCGCCGTCTTCGCCTCCTTCATGCTCGGCGAAGACCGCATCATCAAGCTCTTCGGCCTCGGCCTCGCCTCGGCGGTCTTCATCGACGCCGTGATCATCCGCTCGGTCCTGGTCCCCGCGATCATGCAGCTGCTCGGCAAGCGCGCCTGGTACCTCCCCGACTGGCTGGACCGCATCCTCCCCCGCCTCCACGTCGAGCCGGCCGAGGGCGACCCCGCGCCCACCGGCGAGCACCCCGTAGTCGCCTCAGCCGACTAGCTGTAGCTACTCAGCACGTTGTTCCAGCTCGGCGAGCCGAGCGGCGGGTGCCTTGTGGCCAAGGGAGCCATGTCGTCTCCTGAAGTTGTAGTGATCGAGCCAGCCAGGTAGCGCCGCGGTCCTCTCTACCGAGGAGCCATAGATCGCGCCGTAGGCCCAGCGGTTGGTGAGTGTTTGGATGAAGCGCTCCGCCTTGCCGTTGGTCCGAGGGCGATAGGGCCGGGTAAAGAGGTGGCGCAGGCCGATCTCAGCGCAGGCCTCCGCATGCGCCGTGGAGCGGTAGCAGGCACCGTTGTCGGAGAGCACCCTCTCGACAGTGATCCCCATGCCTTTGAACCAGGCCGCCGCACGCCGCAGGAAGCCGGCCGCCGTGGCGCCCTTCTCGTCACCCAGCACCTCAACGTAGGCAAGGCGGGTGGCGTCATCGACACAGACGTGGACGAACTCCCAGCCGAGGGCTCCCGTTCGCCTGCCCTCGCGACGCTTCTTCTTCTGGGAGGCACGAGAGCCCGTTATACGGTGCCCGACTCCCTGAATCCGCCCCAGCTTCTTGATGTCGACGTGGATCAGCTCACCGGGGCGCTTGCGCTCGTAGCGGTTGGGCGGCTCGGGTGGGCTGAGGCTGCTTCGCCTGCCGAGCCCGATCTTCTTCAGCCAACGCGAGACGGTCGAGAGCGCCATGCCGAGGATCTCGGCGATCTCCGCCGCGGTCATCCGCAGCCTTCTCAGTGCCTCGATCGCCTTGACTCGCTCGGCGGGCAGCCGGGTGGGACTGCTCTTGGGAGCAGAGCTGCGGTCGGCAAGGCCTGCCTCGCCCTCCGCTCGCCAGCGGGCACGCCACTTGGCCGCGGTTCGCTCGCTCACTCCGGCGGCCTCGGCCGCCTCCGTGAGCGACCAGCCTCCTTCGAGTCGGCCTATGAGCAGGCGCCTGCTCTTCGGGCAGGTGCGGGCATTAGCGTGGAGCTTCATCCGGGTTCTCCTTGTCGGTGGGTGGGTCGCACCCCCAGCCTTCAAGGAAGCCCGGATGAACAACGTGCTGAGGAACTACAACTAGCGACTGCTGAATTAGGCACAGCTGGGTGTGCTCAACTCAGCACTCGATCGATCCTGAGGTCGTAGGGCCAAGCCAGGGCGTGCCGGCGGCGAAGCGACAGTGCTTTTGCACGGCGCGAAGCCGCCGGTGCGGCCTGGCGCAGTGTGTCCTACGACCTCAGGCGGCCTTGGTGACCTTGTTGGCCTTGAGACACCGCGTGCAGACGTAGGTGCGGAGCCTGCGCCCGTTCTCGACGATCCGGACCTTCTGCAGGTTCGGGTCGAAGCGACGCTTGGTCGCGACCATCGAGTGGCTTCGGGACTGGCCGAACGCCGGTCCCTTGCCGCAGCTGTGGCATACCTTGGCCATCGGGTCGGGGATGGTACCGATCTGCGCCGGTCGGTGGCGGCAACTTGCCCCACCCGGCAAAGCATCGGCCTAGGTGTCGCGGACCGCCCAGTTGTAGGGGTTGATCGCCTGTTTGGCGAGGGCCATGCGGGCGACGGTGAGGGCGGCGTTGCGGCCCTGGTCGCGCTTGCCGCCACCGGCGCGGGCGAGGGCCTGCTCCATCGTGTCGCAGGTGATCACGCCGAAGGCGCAGGGCACGCCGGTTTCGAGCTGGACGTCCTGGATGCCGCGGGCGGCCTCGGCGCAGACGAAGTCGTAGTGGTCGGTCTCACCGCGGATGACGACGCCGAGGCAGGCGACGCCGGAGTAGCGGCCGCTGGTCGCGTGCAGCTTGGCGGCGAAGGGCAGCTCGTAGGCGCCGGGCACCGAGACCTCGCTGACCGAGGCGGCGGGAACGCCGGCGAGCTCGAAGCCTTCGCGAGCGCCCGCGAGCAGCCGTTCGGCCAGGTCCTCGTAGAAGCGGCCGACGCAGACTGCGAACTCGCGGCCGGAGAGCGCCTCGCGCTCCTCCTCGCCGAAGGTCTCGAGGAAGACGCCCGACTCAGCCATCCAGAGAGCCGTCCCCGTCGGCGGCGTCGCGTGGGCCGGGTTCACCGGCGGAGTCGCGTTCGTCCTCGTCGCGGATCATCTCCTCGTCGAGGGCGAGCCCCTGGTGATGCAGCGAGTGGCCCATCTTGTCGCGCTTGGCGCGCAGGTAGGCCTCGTTGTGCTCGTTGGGCGCCGATTCGATCGGCACCTGCTCTGAGACCGAGAGGCCGTAGCCCTCGAGGCCGACGATCTTCTTCGGGTTGTTGGTGAGGATGCGAATGCTGGTCAGGCCGAGGTCGCCGAGGATCTGGGCGCCGATCCCGTAGTCGCGCAGGTCGGCGGGCAGGCCGAGCTTGAGGTTGGCCTCGACCGTGTCGGCGCCCTCCTCCTGCAGCTTGTAGGCCTTGAGCTTGTTGAGCAGGCCGATGCCGCGACCCTCCTGGGAGAGGTAGAGCAGGACGCCGCGACCCTCGCGCTCGATCTGGGTCAGCGCCGCGACCAGCTGCTCGCCGCAGTCGCAGCGCATGCTGTGGAAGACGTCGCCGGTGAGGCACTCGCTGTGGACGCGAACGAGCACGTCCTCGACCCCGTCGACGTCGCCCTTGACCATCGCCACGTGGTGCTTGTCGTCGACCAGAGAGCGGTAGCCGACCGCGGTGAAGTCGCCGAACTCGGTCGGCAGCGCGGTCGCGACGACGCGTTCGACCAGCTTCTCCTCGGTGCGGCGCCGGTAGGCGATCAGGTCGGCGACGGTGATCATCTTCAGCCCGTGGCGCTCGCAGTAGGGCACCAGGTCGGGGACGCGGGCCATCGTGCCGTCGTCGTTCATCACCTCGCAGATCACCCCGGCGGGCGTGAGGCCGGCGAGGCGGGCGAGGTCGACGCTGGCCTCGGTGTGGCCGGTGCGCTCGAGCACGCCGCCGTCCTTGGCGCGCAGGGGAAACATGTGGCCGGGGACGACGATCTCGCTCGGGCCCGAGTCGGGATCGATCGCGACCTGGATCGTGTGGGCGCGGTCGTGGGCGGAGATGCCGGTGCTGACCCCGCCGGCGGCCTCGATCGTCACCGTGAAGGCGGTCTGCAGCGGCGCCTCGTTCTTCGCCGCCATCAGCTTCAGGCCGAGCTTCTCGCAGCGCTCTGCGGTCAGGGCGAGGCAGATCAGGCCGCGCGCCTCCTTGGCCATGAAGTTGACCGCCTCGGGGGTGGCGAACTGTGCCGCCATCACCAGGTCGCCCTCGTTCTCGCGGTCCTCGCCGTCGCAGACGACGACCATGCGGCCGGCGCGGATCTCCTCGATCCCTTCCTCGATCGTCGAGAAGGGGCTCTCCCCCGCCCGCGCTCCTGCTCCGTCTGTCTGCTGCGTCTCGGTCATCTCGCTCATGAGTCTCCTTCCACGGCGAATGGTTTCATCAATCGCCCGACGTACTTGGCCACCACGTCACACTCGACGTTCAGCTTGTCTCCTGTGCCGACGCCGCCCAAGGTCGTCCGCTCCAGCGTCTCGGGGATCAGCGACACCTCGGCCCAGTCCTCACCCAGGGCCGAGACCGTGAGACTGACCCCGCCGAGGCAGATCGAGCCCTTCTCGACCACGTAGCGGATCAGCTCGGGGCCGAGGGCGACGCGGAGGCGGCGGGCGAAGCCGTCGTCCTCGATCGAGACGACCGTGCCGACGCCATCGGCGTGGCCCTGGACGATGTGGCCGCCGAGCCGGTCGCCGGCCTTCATCGCCAGCTCCAAGTTGACCTGGTCACCCGCTCCCAGGCCCCCCAGGGCGGTGACCCTGAGGGTCTGGTTCATTGCCTCGGTGGCGAAGCCGTCGGCGTCGACCGCGGTCGCGGTCAGGCAGACGCCGTTGACCGCAACCGAGTCGCCCTCGCCGATCTCGCCGGCGAGGCGGGTGGCAATGCGGATGCGAGCGCCATCGGCACCGCTCTCCAGCGACTCGATCGTGCCCAGGTCTTCGACGAGGCCGGTGAACATCACCACTCCCGGAAGCGGGTCGTGATCAGGGTGTCCTCGGCGCCGGGGTCGACCGCCTCGACGCGCTTGGAGCCGCCGAGCAGAACCGGGGCAACGAAGACGTGCGCCTCGTCGATCTCGCCGGCGTCGGCGAAGGCGGCGGCGAGAGTCCGCCCGCCCTCGAGGAAGAGGCTGGTGATGCCGCGGCGGCCGAGCTCGGCGAGCGCGGCGGGGATACCGTCGGCGACGAGGACCTCGGCGCCGGCCTCGCGCAGTGCACCTGCATTTGCATCGGGTGCGACCGCGACGAGAACCGGGGCCTGATCGAGCGTGCGCAGCAACTGCGAGTCGAGCGGGAGCCGCGCCTGGCGGTCGAAGACGACGCGGAGCGGCTGACGGGCGTCCGGGACGCGGGCGGTCAGCAACGGATCGTCGGCGAGCACCGTGCCGATGCCGACGGCGATCGCGTCGGATTCGGCCCGCCACCGATGGACCAGCTCGCGGCTGCGCTCACTCGAGATCCAGGGGGAATCGCCCGCCGGGGGAGCGGTGAGCCCGTCGAGCGACATCGCCAGCTTCAGGATCACCAGCGGCAGGCCGGTGCGAGAGTGCTTGCGGAAGGGCTGATTGAGCAGGCGCGCCGCGCTCGCCTCCTCGCCCGCCGCGAACTCGACCGCTACCCCGCCGTCGCGCAAGATGCCCGGGCCACGACCGGCCGCCTTCTCGCTCGGGTCCTCGGAGGCGATCACCACCCGCTCGATCCCCGCCTCGAGGATTGCCTCGACGCAGGGCGGTTGCCTGCCCTCGTGCGCACAGGGCTCAAGCGTCACGTACATCGTCCCCCCGCGCGGATCATTGCCCCGCGCCGCGCAATCGGCCAAAGCCGCCCGCTCGGCGTGCAGGTCGCCGAGTTCGGCGTGCCACCCCTCCCCGATCGCCTCTCCGTTACGCACAACTACAGCTCCGACGAGAGGATTGGGGCTCACCCTGCCGCGCCCATGCTCCGAAAGCTCGAGCGCCCGCCGCATGTGGGCTTGATCCGTGCCTGTGAGCTGGGAATTCATCGGACCGATTGACTGGTCAATCAACCAAGCTTAGCGGGCAAGATCAGGCTATCTGTGAGCTTCCTCGCTCCGAGCGCCCGGATACCCTGACCGCTCGCCATGAAGCTGATAGTCCAGATCCCCTGCCTGAACGAGGAGCAGACGCTCCCTGCCACGATCGCCGACGTCCCGCGCGAGATTCCCGGGGTCGACACGGTCGAGCTCCTGATCGTCGACGACGGCTCGACCGACCGCACGGTCGAGGTCGCGCGCGAGCAGGGCGTCGAGCACATCGTCCGCCTGACCAACAACAAGGGCCTGGCGGCCGGCTTCCAGGCCGGCCTCGACGCCTGCCTCAAGCTCGGCGCCGACGTCATCGTCAACACCGACGCCGACAACCAGTACAGCGGCGCCGACATCCCCAAGCTGCTGGCGCCGATCCTCGCCGGCGAGGCCGACATGGTCGTCGGCGACCGCCAGGTATCCGGAATCGATCACTTCTCGGGCTCGAAGAAGCGGCTGCAGGGACTCGGCAGCTGGGTCGTGCGGCGACTCTCCGGCACCGAGATCGCCGACACCACCTCCGGCTTTCGCGCCTACAACCGCGAGGCGGCGCTCGGCCTGCTCGTCGTCGACAACTTCACCTACACGCTGGAGAGCCTGATCCAGGCGGGCAAGATGCTGGTTGCCGTCGACCAGGTCGAGGTCGCGACCAACCCGCAGACACGTGAGTCCCGCCTCTTCGCCTCGACCGGCTCCTACGTGCGTCGCAACGCGCTCTCGATCCTGCGCATCTACGCCCGCTATGAGCCGCTGCGGGTCTTCGCCAGCGCCGGCCTCGTGGTCGGCATCCTCGCCCTCCTCGCCTGGCTGCCCTTCCTGCTCGACTGGATCCTCAACGGCGACAGCACCGGCCACGTCCAATCGCTGATCCTCGGCGCGGTGCTCTTCATCGCCGCCGTGCAGCTCGTCGCCCTCGGGGTGATCGGCGACCTGCTTGCCGGGCAGCGGGTGATGACACAGCGAGTCTTCGAGCGGGTGCGGCGGGTCGAGCTGGCCCTCGAGGTCCCTCCCTCCCACTACGAGCGCGGCGCCGAGCGTTGATCGGCCGCCTGCGGCAGACGTTGGGCGCCGGCCGGGGCGCCGGGAGCGACGGCGGCTCGACCGAGGGCGGCTCCGCCACCGCCGACTACGGCAAAACCGCCAGCTTTCTCGCGATCGGCGTCGGTCTCACCGGCGTCATCACCTACGTCTACTTCTTCATCGCCTCGCACGTGCTCTCCAAGGGCGACTACGGGCAGATCACGGTGCTCTGGTCGGCCGTCTTCATCACGATCTCGACCCTCTACCGCCCGGTTGAACAGCTGCTCTCGCGCCACATCGCCGAACACCGGGTCAAGGACGAGTCGATCGGCGGCACGACGCGCAACGCGGCGCTGATCCAGTTCGGCCTCTCGCTCACCTTCGCCGTCCTCGCCCTCGCCCTGCGCGGGCCGATCCAGGACGGCGTGCTCGAGGGCAACGAAACGCTCTACTGGGTCTTCTTCGGCGCCGTCCTCTTCTACGCGGCGAGCTACTTCGCCCGCGGCTTCCTCGCCGGCAGCCAGCGCTTCGGCCTCTTCACCGCGCTGATCCTCTCCGAATCCTGCTTCCGCACGATCTTCGCCGTCCTGGTCGCGGTCAGCATCCTCAGCGGCCAGTCGGCGGTGGCGGTCGGCATCGTCGCAGCACCGGCGCTGAGCCTGATCGTCGTGCCCTTTGCCTTCGCCCGCCGGGCCCGTTCCGCGCCGCCGCAGCCGAAGAAGGAGAGCAGCGAGGAGTCCTCCGTATCGATGGCAAAGGGCGGTGGCTTCGCTGCCGCCGTCTTCGTGATCATGTTCAGCGAACAGGCCTTCCTCAACGCCGGGCCGCTGGTCATCCGCGGCCTGCAGGGTGCTGCCGCCGCGGGCTTCATCTTCAACGTGCTGATGATCGCGCGGGCGCCGCTGCAGCTCTTCCAGGCGGTCTCGACCAGCATCCTCCCCCACCTCACCCGCCTCCACACCAGCGGCACCGAGGAGGGCGAGCGCGAATTCCACAGCTCGGTGCGGATGGTCCTGCTCGGCCTCGTCGCCTTCACCGGGCTCGCCTTCATCTTCATGGCGATCGCCGGGCCGAAGGCGATGCAGCTCGCCTTCAGCAACAAGTTCACCTACGACCGCGAGGGGCTGCTGCTGGTCACCCTCGGCATGGGCCTCTACCTCGCCTCGGTCACCGTCAACCAGGCCTGCATCGCCCAGGGCCAGGTGCGCCGCGTAGCCCTGCGCTGGATCGCCTGCGCGCTTCTCTTCATCGGCTGGAACTTCGTGCCGCTGGTCAGCAACGAGTACCGCCGGGTCGAGTTCGGCTTCCTGCTTGCGGCCGGCGTCCTCTTCTCGCTTCTCTACTACGTCTATCGCCACCCGCACGAACGGGCCGAGGACGTGCCGCAACCGGGCTCGCCCGAGGAGCTCGAGGCGGAGCTGGCGCTGATCGACGAGAACGTCTGACGCCGTTCACTAGGGTCCTTCGATGGGTGGACACGACGCCGAGCTGATCCTGGTCGCCGGCGCCCTGCTTGCGGCCGGCATCCTCGGTGCCCTGCTCGCCGACCGGATCCGCATCCCCGGCCTGCTGCTCTTCCTCGGCCTGGGAATGCTGGCCGGCTCGGAGGGAATCGGCGGGATCAAGTTCGACGACGTCGAGCTTGCCCGCACCCTGGGCACGATCGCGCTCGTCCTCATCCTCTTCGAGGGCGGCCTGACCGCGGGCTGGTCGGAGATCCGCCCGGTGCTCGGCACCGCCGCTTCGATGGCGACGATCGGCACCGCGATCACTGCCTGCACGGCCGGGCTCGCCGCCCACTGGATCTTCGGCATCAGCCTGCTCGAAGGGCTGATCGTCGGCGCCGCGATCGCCGCCACCGACTCGGCCGCGATCTTCGCCGTGCTGCGCCGCTCGACCCTGAAAAAGCGCCTGGCGCGCTCGCTCGAGGGCGAGTCGGGGATGAACGACCCGGTCGCGCTGCTGCTCGTGATCGGCTTCATCGAATGGATCCAGGAACCGGGCTTCGGCCTGGTCGACATGGTCGGCCTGCTGCTGCTCAAACTGGCGATCGGAGCGGTGGTCGGCGTCGCCCTGGGCTGGCTCGCCGCCCGCGCGCTCGACCGCGCGCGGCTGCCGACCGACGGCATCTACCCGGTGGCGACGATCGCGATCGCCGCGCTCGCCTTCGGCCTGGCCGAGGTCGCGCACGGTTCGGGCTTCCTCGCCGTCTACCTGACCGCGCTGGCGCTGGGCACGGCCCGCATCCCGGCGCGGCGCACGATCGTCGCCTTCCACGAGGGCGTCGGCTGGGTTGCGCAGATCGGCCTCTTCATCCTGCTCGGGCTGCTCGTCTTCCCCAGCTCGCTCGATGACGTCGCGCTGGAGAGCCTCGCCCTCTCGGCACTGCTGATCCTCTTCGCCCGCCCGTTCGCCACCTTCATCTCGACCGCCTTCTCGCCGCTCGACGCGCGCGAGAAAGTGATGCTCGGCTGGGCCGGACTGCGCGGGGCAACGCCGATCTGGCTCGCCACCTTCCCCGTCGTCGCCGGGGTCGGCGACGGCCAGCAGCTCTTCGCGATCGTCTTCTTCGTCGTCCTCACCTCGACCCTGGTCCAGGGCGCCAGCTTCGAGCCGCTGGCAACGCGCCTTGGGCTCACCACGAACGAGCCGGCGCTGCCGCGGCGATTGCTCGAGTCGGGGCGGATCCGCCGCATGGGCGGCGACGTGATCGCCTACCGGCTGCGCCCGGGCGCGGCGGCGGCGGGACACCTGGTGCGCGAACTCGGGCTGCCACGCGAGGCCCTGGTCAACGTGATCGTCCGCGACGGGCACGCGATCCCGCCCCGCGGCTCGACCGAGGTGCGCGAGGGCGATG
>DASZQM010000096.1:0-7350 GCA_035549645.1 Solirubrobacterales bacterium
GCCGGCCTGCTGCGCGCGGTCGACGACGCGGAAGAAGCCGGCGCGCTCAGCCCGGTCCTCGCCGGGCCACTGCGGGAAACGCTGCGCAGCGTCCCGCTCGACCGGGCGATCGAACTGATCAACAACGCCGAATCCCTGCTCAACGACGCGCAGGGAATCCTCGGTCCGGCCCAGGAACTGCTGGAAGGCTTCCTGCCCTAGTTTCCGGAGGGCGGCGCCTGACTTCTATTTCTTGATCTGGAACTTCGTCTTGGCGGGCAGCCAGGCGATGCCTTCGCAGAGCTGTTCGGGCGTCGTGTCGAGCGAGCCGGCCAGCTTGACGATGGTGCCGAGGCGGGGCTCGCGGCCACCGCGCTCGAGCAGGGAGATCTCGGTGCGGTGCAGGTCGCAGCGGAAGCCGAGCTCCTCCTGCGAGATCCCCTTCTTCTTGCGCGCTTTACGCAGATTAATTGCGAAACGTTCGCGTGGTTTCATTCGGGCGATTCTCTGTCTGCGAAGACAGAAGCGCTACAGCCAAAACATTCACAGACAAAACCGCACGTTTATACAGGGATTCGTCGCGAGTCAGTCGCGAGTCGCGCGCCAGACCCAAACCATCGCCAGCGGCTGCAGCGGCAGGCGCGCCCAGAGGGCCCAGCGCGGGATCCGCTCCAGGTCGAGTCCCTTCACCTGCTCCGGGTTGACCGCCATGTGCACGTTGGCGGGGAAGACCGCGACGAGCAGCGCCAGCAGCCACCAGCGGGCGAAGCGTCGCGTCGAGGGCACCAGCACCGCGGCGCCGCCGGCGATCTCGGCCACGCCGCTGAGCGCTACCGCCTCTTTGTGCCGCGGCAGCGAGGGCGGCATCATCGCTTCGTAGCTGCGCGGGATGACGAAGTGCATCGTCCCGGCGAAGCCGAAGAACGCGGCGAGGGCCTTTTGCGAGCGGGTCACGGCGGGGCAGTGTATTGCGCCCGCTATCGTCAGCGCGTGCCTGAGTTCGAGCTCAACCCCGCCTACACGCCGACCGCCGACCAGCCCAAGGCGATCGCCGGGCTCGCCGAGGGGCTGCGCGAGGGCGATCGCTTCCAGACGCTGCTCGGCGCCACCGGCACGGGCAAGACCTTCACGATGGCGGCGACGATCGCCGAGGTCCAGCGCCCCTCGCTGGTGATCGCCCACAACAAGACGCTGGCGGCGCAGCTCTGCAACGAGTTCCGCGAGTTCTTCCCCGACAACTCGGTCGAGTACTTCGTCTCCTACTACGACTACTACCAGCCCGAGGCCTACGTCCCCGCCCAGGACCTCTACATCGAGAAGGACTCCTCGATCAACGACGAGATCGACCGACTGCGCCACGCTGCCACCGCGGCGCTCTTCGCCCGACGCGACGTGATCATCGTCGCCTCGGTCTCCTGCATCTACGGGATCGGCTCGCCGCAGGTCTACAACGAAAAAATGCAGCTCTTCAAGATCGGCGAGGAAATCGACCGCGACGAGGTGCTGCGCAAGCTGGTGAAGATGCAATACCAGCGCAACGACTCGGTGCTCGGCCGCGGTGCCTTCCGGGTGCGCGGGGAGGTGCTGGAGATCATGCCCTCGTATGCCGAGTCGGCGTACCGGATTGCGCTCTTCGGCGACGAGATCGAGGGAATCCAGCACTTCGACCCCTTGACCGGGGAGATCCTCGACACGATCGACCACGTCTCGGTCTGGCCCGCTTCGCACTACGTGACCCGGGACGAGACGCTGGAGCGCGCGGTCGACGAAATCCGCAACGAACTCAACAGCCGCACCGCCGAATTGGAGAAGGAAGGCAAGCAGTTGGAGGCGCACCGGCTGCGCCAGCGCACGGCCTATGACATCGAGATGCTGAAAGAGATCGGCTTCACCTCGGGGATCGAGAACTACTCGCGCATCCTCGACGGCCGCCCGCCCGGCAGTCCGCCGCACACCCTGATCGACTACTTCCCCGACGACTTCGTCGTCTTCGTCGACGAGTCCCACCAGACCGTGCCGCAGATCGGCGGCATGTACGAGGGCGACCGCTCGCGCAAGCAGACCCTGGTCGACTACGGCTTCCGCCTGCCCTCGGCGATCGACAACCGGCCGCTCAAATTCGACGAGTTCCTCGAACGGGTGCCGCAGCTGGTGATGGTCTCCGCGACCCCCGGACCCTTCGAGCGGGCCGAGTCGACGCGGACGGTCGAGCAGATCGTGCGCCCGACCGGGATCATCGATCCCGAGATCGAGCTGCGCGCGACCCGCAACCAGATCGACGACCTGATGAACGAGATCAAGGGCGTCGCCGAGAGCGGCGACCGCGTCCTGGTCACGACCCTGACCAAGAAGATGGCCGAGGACCTGACCAACTACCTGCTCGAGTACGGCGTGCGGGTCCGCTACCTGCACTCGGAGATCGACACCCTGGAACGGATCCAGATCGTCCGTGACCTGCGGCTCGGCGAGTACGACGTGCTGGTCGGGGTGAACCTGCTGCGCGAGGGGCTCGACCTGCCCGAGGTATCGCTGGTGGCGATCCTCGACGCCGACAAGGAGGGCTTCCTGCGCGGCGAGACCAGCCTCGTGCAGACGATCGGTCGGGCGGCGCGAAACGTCAACGGGCGGGTGCTGATGTACGCCGACAAGGAGACCGACGCGATGCAGGCGGCGATGCGCGAGACCGACCGTCGCCGCGCGATCCAGCTCGCCTACAACGAGGAGCACGGGATCACCCCGGAGACGGTGCGCAAGGGCATCTCGGAGATGAGCGAGTTCCTGGCGATGGAGGACAGGGCGCCGCGCAAGCGCCGCGGCAAGCGCGCCGGGGAGTACGCCGACCCGGCCGAGCTCGAGCGCACGATCGTCTCGCTCGAGGAGGAGATGCTCGCCGCCGCCGACGACCTCCGCTTCGAGGAGGCGGCGCGACTCCGGGACGAGCTGAAGGAGCTGCGCCGCGACCTCGACGGAATGCGGGCCGGGGCGTAGCGGGCGACCCGCCCGGGCCGCCCGCCGGTCCCTCCGGTCAGGCGAGGACCTTCGCTGCCTTGGCGCTGTCGGCGTAGAACTCTCCGCGCACGATCTTGCCGTCGGCGGAGAACTTCATCAGGTGGGCGAACGGCGAGGTGAACTCGCCACCGTCGTTGCCGGCACGCTGCGTGCCGCGCACAACGACCCACTCACCGGCGTCGATGAACTCTTCCGGCTCGACGCTGAACGACGTCCAGTAGTTGGGGATCTGGGCGAAGTTGCCGAGGATCGCCTCGCGCCCTTTCGTTTCACCTCCAAGCGGCAGCTCGTCTGACGTGAGCCAGGTGCTGTCCTCGGCCAGCATCTCCTTGAGCGTCTCGAGATCGCCGCGGCCGAATGCCTCATAGGCGGACCGGGCGTTGTCGACGTTCGACATGTTTCCTCCTCTCGCTGGCCCTGCCCAAAGAGCACGCTAAACCCGTTCCGCGAAGCGCGCAACGCTCCTTAACTATTCTGCGCAGGTGGCCGTCGACGTAACCGAAGCGACCTTCGATCGCGACGTGATCGAGCTCTCGCGACAGACCCCCGTCGTGGTCGATTTCTGGGCCGAGTGGTGCGGGCCCTGCCGGACCCTGGGGCCGGCGCTGGAGGCAGCGGAGGCGAGCCGCGGCGGTCGGGTGCTGCTGGCCAAGGTCGACGTCGACTCGAACCAGGCGCTGGCGGCGCGCTTTGGAGTCCAGGGCATTCCCGCGGTGAAGGCCTTCCGCGACGGCGAGGTCGTCGACGAATTCGTCGGTGCCGTGCCGAAGGCGAAAGTGGAAGCGCTGTTCGACGGGCTGGTGCCCTCGCGTGCCGACGAGCTGCTCGCCGCCGGCGACGAGCTCTCCCTGCGCGAGGCGAGCGAACTGGAGCCGCGCCGCGCCGACATCGCCGTCGCCCTGGCCCGCAAGCGCCTCGAGCGTGGGGCGGAGGACGATGCCCTCGCCGCCGTCGAGGGTTACGAAGGCGACTTCGCCGCCGAGGGCATCACGGCCCGCATCGGGCTCGTCAGGGACGGTGTGGCGACCGCCGCCTTCGAGGCACTCGATCGAGGCGATCGCGCCGCTGCCCTCGACGCGCTCCTCGGTGCCCTCGAAGGGCGGGAGAACGGCACCGGCGACGAGGAGTGGGAGGCCCGCCGCGAGCAACTCCGCCGCGCAGTGATCGGCATCCTCAGCGAACTTGACCCCGGCGACCCCGAAGCCATCCGCTACCGCCGCCGCCTCGCCACCGCCCTCTATTAGAGCCCAACTCGTCTCGACGCTCTCCCGCGTGGTGTCGCACTTTCTGTCGCATGGCGGTGTGAAATGCGACCTCAACCGGAGAGACCGAGGGTTCGGCGGCGCTGCTCGAGAAGCACGCTCAGGCGCTTGACGACCTTCTCGGGCTCGCGTTCCAGGCGGCGTGCGGTGATCCGGATCGCGTCGATGCCGGCCAGCTTCAGGTCCTCGATGCGAATGGGGTCGCGCTCATGTGCAGCGCGAGTCCTATGTGTTGCGTAGCCGTCTAGTTCCACGGCAAAGCGCTCCTTTTCCCAATAGGCATCGATCTCGTGGCCGGCGACGAAGGTGTTGACGGCGGGTCTCGGCAGGCCCGCCCGCTTCACCAAGTCGAAGAAGAGCCGTTCGGTGCGCGCCCGAGACATGATCGGGACCCGGTAGAGCACCGTAGCTCGCTGAAGCCGCTTTCGACCCGCATGGCGCCCACTCCGGGCGACCAGCGAATCAATTGCCTCAACGTCCAGCAACCCGCGAAGCTCGACCTTCTCCAAAAGGCTTTCAAGTTGCTTGTCGGTCTGCCTCGCTCCGAGGTCCAGCAGGACGCGTGGGAGGGCGGTCACCGGAATGCCTTCGATCATCGTTTGATCCTCTGTCTCGAGGATCGTCGAATGATGTATTTGAATGCCGGGGCGGCGATGGCCGCGAAAGGGAGTCGTCACCTGCGGGACCCTGATCCAAGGAGAGCGGATTCCCCAGAGCCAGGCGGCCGAGAAGTGACTGATGAGAGCACCCTCGCCACATGCGAAGACCGCAGCGAGGTACCTGCCATGCGGTGAGGCGGCAGGATGCCCAACGCTGTAGGCGCCCCGAAAAAGCCGATGGATGCGGCTCGCCTGTACCGCTCTGGCTATCGCTCCGTCGGAGTAGCCCAGCTCCCGCAGCTGGCTCGCTGCCACAACCCCATGCTGCTCGGCCGCCAGATCGGCCAAGGCTCCGTGAGGTCGGACTTCCTTCCGCATAGCGGAAACAAGTGCGACCGCCAGGTGAACTCTCCCCCGGGAAGGTCCCTGGGGTCGCATTTCCTCCCGGTATGCGGCGGAAAGTGCGACATCGCAGTGGCGGGGCGAGGGGAACATCTGTTCGCCTGCGTAGAATCGCCATAAGTGGCCGCTTCAGACCGCATCGTCATCTCCGGAGCACGGGAGCACAACCTCAAGGACGTCGACGTCGAGCTTCCCCGCGACGCGCTGATCGTGATCACCGGGCTCTCGGGCTCGGGCAAGTCGAGCCTTGCCTTCGACACGATCTACGCCGAGGGGCAGCGGCGCTACGTCGAGTCGCTCTCGGCCTACGCGCGACAGTTCCTCGGGCTGATGGAGAAGCCCGACGTCGACTCGATCGAGGGGCTCTCTCCGGCGATCTCGATCGACCAGAAGACGACCTCGCGCAACCCGCGCTCGACGGTCGGTACGGTGACCGAGATCCATGACTACCTGCGCCTGCTCTGGGCCCGGATCGGCGTTCCGCACTGCCCCGAGTGCGGGGCCGAGATCACCGGCCAGACCCAGGAGCAGATCGTCGATCGCCTGATGACCCTCGAGGAGGGGACCAAATTCATGGTGATGGCCCCGGTGGTGCGCGGGCGCAAAGGCGAGTACGGCAAGCTCTTCGAGCAGTTCCGGCTCGAGGGCTACTCGCGGGTCAAAGTCGACGGCGAGCTGCGCCGGCTCGACGAGGAGATCGTCCTCGACAAGAAATACAAACACGACGTCGCAGTCGTGGTCGACCGGCTGGTGATGAAGTCCGACCTGCGACGGCGGCTCTCCGAGTCGGTCGAGGCGGCGGCGGCTCTCGCCGCCGGCTTGGTCGAAGTGGAGCTGCTCAGCGAGGACGCCCCTGAGCCGCTGCTCTTCTCCGAGCAGTTCGCCTGCCTCAACTGCGGCACCTCGATCCCCGAGCTGGAGCCGCGGATCTTCTCCTTCAACTCGCCTCACGGCGCCTGCGAGCGCTGCCACGGGCTCGGCTTCCAGCGGGTGATCGACCCCGAGCTGGTCGTGCCCGACCCGACGCTCTCGCTCGCCGAGGGCGCCCTGCAGCCCTGGAACCGTGGCATCACCGCCTACTGGAAGCGGCTGATCGCCTCGGTCGCAGAGGCCTATGAGATCGACGTCGACAAGCCCTGGTCGAAGCTGAAGAAATTCGAGAAAGAGGTCTTCCTCTACGGCACGGGCTCGGAGCGGCACCAGGTCTCCTACACCAACCGCTTCGGCCGTCGCCGCTCCTACAAGGTGCGCTTCGAGGGCATCGTCAACAACCTCGAGCGCCGCTACGAAGAGACCGACTCGGAGTCCAATCGCGAGCGGATCGAGAGCTACATGGCCGAGCAGCCCTGCCCGGACTGCAAGGGGGCGCGGCTGCGCCCGGAGAGCCTCGCGGTCAAGGTCGGCGGGATCAGCATCGCCGACTTCAGCGCCAAGTCGGCGCGGGCGGCCTCGGAGTGGATCGGGGCGCTGGAGCTGACTGAGACCGAGCGGGCGATCGCCCGGCTGATCGTGCGCGAGATCTCAGAACGCCTGGCCTTCCTCGAGAACGTCGGCATCGGCTACCTCTCACTGGGCCGCTCGGCCCGCTCGCTCTCCGGTGGCGAGGCGCAGCGAATTCGCCTCGCGACCCAGATCGGCTCCAGTCTCGTCGGCGTGATGTACGTGCTCGACGAGCCCTCGATCGGCCTGCACCAGCGCGACAACGAGAAGCTGATCGCCACCCTCGACCGCCTGCGGGACCTCGGTAACACGGTGATCGTGGTCGAGCACGACGAGGGCACGATGATGGCGGCCGACCACCTCGTCGACCTCGGCCCGGGCGCCGGCGAACACGGCGGCCACGTGATCTCGGCCGGCACGCCGAAACAGGTCGCTCGCGACGCGGCCTCGCTGACCGGCCAGTACCTCTCCGGCAAGCGCCGGATAGAGGTGCCGGAGGAGCGGCGCAAACCGAGCGGCGCCCTGCGCGTGCGCGGCGCCCGCGAACACAACCTCAAGAACGTCGACGTCGCGATCCCACTCGGTGTCTTCTGCTGCGTCACCGGCGTCTCCGGCTCGGGCAAGTCGACCCTGGTCAACGAGACCCTGCACCACTCGGT
>DASZQM010000097.1:0-14282 GCA_035549645.1 Solirubrobacterales bacterium
GAGCCGCGGCGCCACCGCCTGGGAAGCCGCCGGCACGATCCACACCGAGATCCAGGACGCCTTCGTCAAGGCCGAAGTGATCGGCTGGCACGAGCTGGTCGAGTGCGGCGGCTACGTCGCCGCCCGCGACAAGGGCCTGCTGCGGATCGAGGGGCGCGATTACGTCGTCGCTGACGGCGACGTAATCACGATCAAGGTCTAGCGCCGGCAGGCAAAGGTTCAGGCCCGATTCGCATTGGGCGCTCTAGGGTGTCCGCATGGACGAAGGAGCCCGCTTTCCGGGAGTGAGGGCCAGGGCCGGCCACTACGAGAGCTTCTACATCAAGGCCTGCCAGCCGGGCGGGGGACGGGGGATCTGGATTCGCCACACCGTCCACAAGCGCCCCGGCGCCGCGCCCAACGCCTCGATCTGGTTCGTCCTCTTCGATCGTGAGGCCCAGGGCCCGCGGGCGACCAAGGTCACCGTCCCGGCGGATCAGCTCGCGGCTCCGGTCGGCTTATGGATCAGGGTCAACAAGGCTGAAATCGGCCCCGGACAGGCCAGCGGCTCGATCGAGACCGAGGCGCTCACCGCCAACTGGGACCTGACCTTCACCGGCGACGCCGCGCCCTGTCGCTACCTGCCTGCCGAGTGGCTCTACGAGGCGCCGCTGCCCCGCACCAAGTTCGTCGCTCCCTATCCCAGCGCCACTTTCAAGGGGCGCCTCGAGATCGACGGCGAGACGATCGAGCTCGACGGCTGGCCGGGGATGATCGGCCACAACTGGGGCACGGAGCACGCTGAGCGCTGGGTCTGGCTCGAGGGCACCGGCTTCGCCGACGCCGCGGGCACCTACTTCGACGCCGGCGCGGCGCAGATCAAGATCGGGCCCTGGACGACGCCTTGGGTCCCCTCGGGAATGCTGATGCTCGACGGGGTCGAGCACCGGCTCGGCGGCTTCGGCCAGATCCGCGACGCATCGATCGATGCCCAACCGACCGCCTGCGAGTTCACGCTGCCCGGCAAGGACATCGTCGTCCGCGGCCGCGTCTCCGCCCCGCAGAAGGACTTCGTCGGCTGGGTCTACGCCGACCCGAAGGGCCCTGAGCACAACACGCTCAACTGCTCGGTCTCCGACCTCGAGCTGACCGTCGAACGCCCGGCCGAGCCGGCTCGCCAGCTCACGCTCAGCGCCGGCGCGGCCTACGAGTTCGGCCTGCGCGAGACCGATCACGGCATCCCGATCCAGCCCTACCCGGACGGTTGAGCGGGCCGGCTCGCGCCGGGGCCGCCCGTTACTGGTGGCTCTGGGTCCCGGTCCTCCCGCTCGCGGCCTGGGCGCTGATCCGTACCTGCGGTTGGGAGCGGGGCTCGGCCATGGTCGCGATCCTGGCCTTCACTCCTTACGCGGCGGTCGCCGCCCTGCTTACGGCTGGAGTCGCCCTGGCGCTGCGCAACTGGGTGGCGGCGGCGGTCGCCACTCTCGCAACTGCCGCCTTCCTCGCCGCAGTCCTGCCGCGGGCGATCGGCAGTGAAACGACCGCCCCCGAGGGCCGCCGCACCCTCACGGTCCTCTCCGCCAACATCCACCACGGCACCGCTGACCCGGCGGCCCTGGTCGATCTGGTTCGCCGCCTCCATCCGCAACTGCTCAGCATCCAGGAGCTGACCCCGTCCTTTGCCGCGGCGCTGCGGACGGACGGCATCGGCCGCCTGCTGCCCTACGGGATCGTCGCGACGCGGCCCGACTGGGGTGGACGCGGGGTCTACTCGACCCTGCCGCTGCGCCCGCTGAGCAGGGTCACCGTCAGCACCACCGATCTGCCCCGACTCGGGGTAGCGCTGCCGGGCGGGGGCACGATCCGGCTGATCGACGTTCACCCCCACACGCCGGTCTCCGGCCCGGAAGCGCGCTGGCGCGTGGCGCTGGAACGGCTGCCCTCGGCGGGCTCGGGCGCGCCCTGGCTGCTGGTCGGCGACTTCAACGCGACGCTCGATCACGCCGCGCTGCGGGCGGTGATCGAGCGCGGCTATCGCGACGCCGGGGAAGCGAGCGGCGAGGGATTGGAGGCGACCTGGCCGGCGAACCGCTCCTACCCGCCGTTGATCACGATCGACCACGTGCTCGCCGACCGCCGCCTCGGCATCGCCGATTACGGTGTCGCGGACCTGCCGGGCAGCGACCACCGCGCGATCCACGCCACGATCGTCCTGCCGAGCCGGCTGCGCTAGCCGGCCAGCTTCTGGAAGCTCATCCAGGTGCTGTAGCCGCCCAGTGCGACCTCGAGCTGTTCGCCGCTGACCTTGGTGACGCCGCCGGTGCCGATCAGCTTGGCCGCGACGATCCGCGGCGAGACGCCGCGTTTGGTCACCACCACCTGCTTCAGCTTGCCGTCGAGGTAGGCGCCGAGCTTGGCGCTGATCTCCGGGCCGGAGAATTTGAGCGTCCAGTCGTGCAGCGGGCAGTAGTAGTCGTAGGGATCCGGGACGCCCTGCAGGTAGGGGATCGCCGGGCCGAAGAAGACGTTCTGGACGCTCTCGGTGTAGCCGCCCGAGCAGGCCGAGAAGTAGGTCTCGGCGATCTGCCCGCCGTACATCACCACCTGCCCCTTGGTCGCTTCGACGGCGGCGTTGGTCGCCGCGGTCTCGCTCGAGTAGCCGTCGTAGACCTGGCTGCGGGTGTCGTCGTAGAGGTCGAAGCCGTTGCCTTCGACGTCGACGCTGAGGGCGAAGGAGCGCGACTCGACCGCCTGCGTCTGCAGCTCGGCCGCCGGCCAGGAGGGCGGCGACTCGTTGGCGACGACGCCCTTGACGTACTGCTCGACCGCGAGCGCGTTGATCACGTTGAGCGAGCCCGCGTTGCTCTTCGTCGGCACCACCTCCAGCGCGCCGCGGTAGACGCCCACCCCGGCGATCGTCACCTTGCCGCGGCCGGCGGCGCGCAGCTTGCTCCCACAGTCGGCGAGCGGCTTGCCGGCGGCGCTGCGCAGCTTCACCCGGGCGCCTTCGCGGTGCGCCTCGTAGCTCTGGCGCGGGTCGAGGGCGATGCCGCAAGCGCTGGTGGCGGCGCTGAAGCCGACGTCGCCGGAGGAGATGGTGAGCAGGACGCGGACGACGTGGGGCCCGTCGGTCTGCCCGATCGTGCTCCCTTGGTAGTAGTGGGCGAGGATGAACTTGTAGTCCTTGCCGTGCAGGGCGTAGCCGTAGGCGCCGTACTGGCTGACGCCGACCCCGTGGCCGAATCCATGGCCGCGCACGACCCAGTTGACGCTGGCGCTCGCGCTGGGGGCGATCGCAAGTAGGGCCACGGTCAGGCTGAGCAGGACTCGTCGAGCTGTGCGGGAGATAGTCATCTCTCGGCAAAACAGATTCGCCTTGCGCGAGTAGCGGCCTGCTCTAGGCTGAAAACAAGCGACCAAAACGAGGAGACCCAGCATGGCGACGCAGACGGTGCAGGCGACGGACCACAAGCTCCTTGCCGCCGGGGAGTGGCTCGAGACCGGCGAGTGGGGGGAGGTGCGCAGCCCCTACGACGGCACCGTCGTCGGCCGGGTGGCCGAAGGCGACGCGGCTCTGGTCGACCGGGCGGCGAAAGCGGCGCACGAGTCGTTCGAGAGCGCCGACTTCCCGCAGCACGAGCGGGCGGCGCTGCTCGACCGTGCCGCCCACCTGGTCGCCGAGCGCACAGAGGACCTTGCCCTGGCGATCGCCGCCGAGGCGGGCAAGCCGCTGAAGACGGCGACGGTCGAGGCGGAACGCTGCGTCGACACGCTGACCTTCTCGGCGACCGAGGCGCGCAAGCTGACGGGCGGCACGGTGCCGATGGCGGCCTCGCCCGCAGGCGTCGGCAAGCTCGGGGTGATGCTGCGCGTGCCCTACGGGGTGGTCGGTGCGATCAGTCCCTTCAACTTCCCGCTCAACCTCGTCGCCCACAAGCTCGGGCCGGCGATCGCCGCCGGCAACGCGGTCGTGCTCAAGCCCGCCGGGCAGACCCCGATCTCGGCCCTGAAGCTGGCCGAGATCCTGGTCGAGGCGGGACTCCCCGACGGCTGGCTCAGCGTCATTCCCGGTCCCGGCTCGGAGGTCGGCAACGCGATCGTCGAGCACGAGCTGACCCACGCCCTCAGCTTCACCGGCTCGGCCGGCGTCGGCTGGGGAATTCGCAGCAAAGTCCCGCACAAGAAGGTCAACCTCGAGCTCGGCTCGAACGCGCCGCTGATCGTCAACGCCGACGGCGACTGGGAGACCGCGGCCGACAAGGCGAAGTTGCACGCCTTCTCGCACGCTGGCCAGAGCTGCATCTCGATCCAGCGCATCCTCGTCCACGAGGACGTCGCCGACGACTTCGTCGCACGCCTCGTCGCCAACACCCAAGCGCTGCGGGTCGGCGACCCGCTCGATCCCGAGACCGACGTCGGCCCACTGATCACCGGCGACGACCGCGACCGGGTCAAGGAGTGGGTCGACGAGGCGGTCGCCGCCGGGGCCGAGCTGCTGACCGGCGGTGAACTGGTCGACGAGGGCCGCTGCCTCGCCCCGACCCTGCTCGGCTCACCCCCGCGCGACACCAAGGTCTGGTGCGAGGAGATCTTCGGCCCGGTGGCGACGATCGACCGCTTCTCCGACTTCGGCGAGGCGCTGCGGATGGCGAACGACTCGAAGTTCGGCCTGCAGGCTGGCGTCTTCACCCGCGACGTCTCCCGCGGCCTGGAAGCGGCCAACACGCTCGAGTTCGGCGGCGTCCTGATCAACGAGGTGCCGACCTTCCGCGCCGACCAGATGCCCTACGGCGGCGTCAAGGACTCCGGCAACACCCGCGAGGGGCCCGCCTTCGCGGTGCTCGAGCTGACCGAGGAGCGTTTCGTCACGCTGCAGTAACCAACGAGGGCATAGGTAGCGCTCAGGTCTTCTCGTAATAAAAATTGGGTACCCTTTTCTCGTCGTCCACGAGCAAGGGGAGAGAACATGATGCTGCGCAGCGAACCGCGCGATGCCGGTGCCAATCGCACGATGCTGGCCAGGACCGGCATCGTGCTGGCAATTCTGGGCCTTTGTCTGATGATGGCGGCAGTCGGCAGCGCCGCCGTCTCGGACACCGAAGGGCAGACCACTGTCGGCCAGCGGATCGTCCCCGGCGCTCCCGGCAGCTACCGCTTCCTGCAACTGGGCGAAGGCGAGCCCTACACCGTGCGCGAAGAACTGGCCGCCGCCGATCCCGAACGGGCCGGTAAACGCACCTCGCTCGCCTACTTCGGCCAGCTCTCCGACTTCCAGCTTGCCGACGAGGAGTCACCGGCGCGGGTGGAGATCATCGACCCGCTCTCGACCCCGCTGAACCTTCCCTTCGGCGCCGCCTGGCGACCCTGGGAGGCGCTCGAGCCGCAGATCGACGACTCGATGATCCGCCAGATCGACCGGTTCACGGCGGCCAGCCCGATCGCCAACGGCAACGGCTCGCACAGCCCGATGAACTTCACGATCGACACCGGCGACTCGGCCGACAACCAGCAGCTGAACGAGACCGAATGGGTGAGGACCCTGCTCGAGGGCGGCAAACTCGATCCCAACAGCGGCGTCGACAAGAAAAAATATTCCAACGCCCTCTGCCCGAATCTGCTGGTTCCGGGAGCCGCCGAGGCCGCCCGCTACACCGGCGTCCAGGACTACAACGACTACTTCGAGGGCACCTTTCCCGAGTTCTACGACCCCAACAGCCCGCAGGGCCCACACGCCGCCTGGCCCAAATACCCGGGCCTGATGGACAAGGCACAGCAGTCCTTCACCGCGGCCGGGCTCAAAGTCCCCTCCTACATCGCCTTCGGCAACCACGACGC
This sequence comes from Solirubrobacterales bacterium, assembly GCA_035549645.1. Lineage (GTDB taxonomy): Bacteria > Actinomycetota > Thermoleophilia > Solirubrobacterales > 70-9 > VRUE01. The sequence continues at coordinate 5,815 of DASZQM010000097.1, forward strand.
TCTGGTCCAGGGCAACGCGGCGGCAAACGCGGCTTTCGAGGCGGTCGCCACCGGTTGCCTGAAGCCGATCGGCCCGGTGCCGAATCCCGAAAACGCGCCGGCGCTGCTGAGCTCACTGCTCAACCCGACCAACCTGCTCACCACGCTGCTGACCGAACCCAAAAACCTGATCATCGTCCCCGGCGATCCGAAGCGGCAGTCGGTCTCCAAGAAGCAGTTCAAGGAAATCTTCGAGAAAGGCACGCAGGCCGACGGCCACGGCTTCGACTACATCGACCCGGCGCAGGAGGCGGCCTCGAAAGGGGCGGCCGGCTACTACTCGTGGAGCCCGACGCCGGGGATGCGCTTCATCGCCCTGGACACCGTCGCCGAGGCGGGCACGATCGTCACCCCGACCGGCCACTTCACCGCCGACGGCAACATCGACGACCCCCAGTTCAAATGGCTGGAAGGCCAGCTCGAAGCGGCGACCGAAGCCGACGAACTGGTCGTCCTCTTCAGCCACCACGCGCCGGAGAGCCTCACCGCCGACGCCCCCGACGAGCTGGCGCCGCCCTGCCTGCTCAACGATGCGCACGGGCACGACGTCAATCCCGGCTGCGACCTCGACCCGCGCAGCTCACAGCCGATCCACCTCGAGCAAGACACGGTCGAAATGCTGCACCGGTATCCGAACGTGATCGCCTGGGTCGCGGGCCACTCGCACGTCAACAAGGTCGACGCCTTCCCCAACCCGAGCGGCCCGGGCGGCTTCTGGAGCATCCGCGTCGCCGCCGAGGCCGACTGGCCGCAGCAGAGCCGCCTGCTCCAGGTCTTCGACAACCACGACGGCACGCTCTCGATCTTCGGCACGATCCTCGACCACGTCGGCCAGTCCGCCGCACCACCCGCCGGCACCCCGGCGAGCGGCATGGACCTAAACGACCTCGCGTCCGTAGGTAGGACGATGAGCTTCAACGACCTGCAGAGCGGCGCCCCGGAAGGAGAAGGGGAAGCTCAGGACCGGAACGTGGAGTTGTTGGTTCCCGACCCACGCTAGGCGGGATGAAAGAGGAGACGGAGACTCTCCCAGGACACTCAACAGCGAGCCATAGCGAGCTGTGTCCTGGGAGGGTCTCCGTCTCCTCTACTCGTGTGGTCTTGCCATGCGGCGATGATCGAGCGCCTCCTCGAGCACGGAGGGCTCGACACCCTGCTCGAGGGCGACCTCGCGCAGGGAGCGGCCTGACTCGGCTGCCGCCTTGACGATGTCGGCGGCGCGGTCGTAGCCGATGTGGGGATTGAGCGCGGTGGCCGTGGCGAGGGTTGCCTCGGCATGGCGGGTGGTCATCTCCTCGTTGGCCTCGAGCCCGGCGACGCACTTCTCGTCGAGCAGGCGTGAGGCGGAGGCGAGCAGCTTGATCGAGTCGAGCAGGTTGCGGGCGATCAGCGGCACCCGCACGTTGAGCTCGAACTGGCCCTGGCTGCCGGCGACGGTGATCGCGGCGTCGTTGCCGATCACCTGGGCGGCGACCTGGATCACGACCTCGGGAATCACCGGGTTGACCTTGCCCGGCATGATCGAGGAGCCCTTCTGCAGCTCCGGCAAACGCAGCTCGGCGAGGCCGGCGCGGGGGCCGGAGCCCATCAGCGCCAGGTCGTTGGCGATCTTGTTGAGTGAGACGGCGTAGACCTTGAGCGCGCCCGAGAGCTCAACCAGGGCGTCGCGATTGCCCTGCGCCTCGAACGGATCGAGCGGGGCGGAGATCTCCAGCCCTGTCTCGCCCGCCAACCGCTCGCGCACCTTGGCGGCGAACTCCGGATGGGTGTTGAGCCCGGTGCCGGTGGCGGTGCCGCCGAGCGGAATCTGGCCGACCCGGCGCAGCGTCGCCTCGACCCGCTGGATGCCAAGCCGCACCTGGGCGGCGTAGCCGCCGAACTCCTGGCCGAGCGTGACCGGCACCGCGTCCATCAGGTGGGTGCGGCCGGCCTTGACCACGTCGGCGAACTGCTCCGCCTTGGCCTCCAGCGAGCTCTCCAGCGCGCCCATCGCCGGCAGCAGGTCGTGCGTCACCTCGCCCAGCGCCGCCAGGTGGACGGCGGAGGGGAAGACGTCGTTGGAGGACTGGCCCATGTTGACGTGGTCGTTGGGGTGGGCCCCGTCGCCGGCGAGGTTGGCGAGCACCTCGTTGGCGTTCATGTTGGAGGAGGTGCCGGAGCCGGTTTGGAAGACGTCGACCGGAAACTGGTCGTCGTGCTCGCCCGCGGCGACCGCGTCGCCGGCGGCCCCGATCCGCTCTGCCAGCGCCTGGTCGAGCCCGCCGAGCTCACCGTTGACCAGCGCCGCGGCGGCCTTGATCCGGCCCAGCCAACGGACGACGGGAACGGGAACGGTCTCGCCCGAAACCGGGAAGTTGTCGACGGCCTTGGTGGTCTCGCCACCCCAGAGCTGCTCAGTCAAGGTCCTTGCCTCCATCGAAGTCGTTGTGCTTCTCAGGGTATTGAGCGCGGCCGCCTCGCCGCTTTCCAGTCAGCCTTCGGTAGAGCCGGCGTCGAAGCCCTCTTTGTAAGTGCGCAGGAAGGCGGGCGGCAGCGGCCGGTTGTCGGGGCTGTAGCGGGCGGCGGCGGAGAGGCGGCGGATCAGCTCGGCATGGATGCCTTCGGTGTCTTCGGCCCCGCGTTCGGCAGCGCCGAGCAGGTAGCCCAGCTGCAGGTTCGCTTCGCCGCCCGGTTCCGCGCGCGCCTCGGCGTTCAGCTGCGTCGCCGCGTCGACCATCGCGGTGCCGACCGTGGCGAGTTCCCCGCCCTTCTGGTTCTCGACCAGGCAGTCGCTGATCGCGGTATCGCCGTCGAGCGTCACCTCGCCCGGCGCATCCTTCAGCGCCCTCAGGTAGGCCCCGCTTCCTTCCAGGCAGGCGACCGGGGTCGAGTCGTCCGGCTTGCCGCAGCCGAGAGCGCCGGCGGCGAGGGCGATCAGGCAGAGGGCGGCGAGGCGGCGCATCGGCCGCTCATCCTAAGCCTGCCGCTGGTTCAGGCCTCCTCGCTCTGGTAGGGGCCCGGCTTCGGCCGCCGCCTCCCACCCGGGAAGGCGAGGCGGAGGATCGTGCGCTGGACCATGCCCAGCTGGCGCCCGAAGGGGCCGGCGTTGTAGGGGAGCTCGTAGCGCTCGCAGACGTCCTTGACCTGCGGCGCGACCTCGGCGTAGCGACTGCTCGGCATGTCGGGGAAGAGGTGGTGCTCGACCTGGTAGCCGAGGTTGCCCGAGGCGACGTGGAAGAGCGGGCTGCCTTCGATGTTGGCCGAGCCCAGCAGCTGGCGCACGTACCAACCGCCCCGCGTCTCGCCCTCGACCTCCTCCTCGCTGAAGGTGTAGGTCTGATCGGGGAAGTGGCCGCAGAAGATGATCGCGTAGGCCCAAGCGTTGCGAATCACGTTGGCGGTTGCGTCGGCCTTGGCGGTCTGCCCAAAGCCCTCCAGGCCGCGCCGCGTCGAGCGCCCGAGAATGCCCTGGGCCAGGCCGCTCAGCAGGGGCCAGGCGACGTAGTCCTTGAGCACCTGGGCCTTGACCTTGCCGCCGATCGCGCGCAGCTCTTCGCGCAGCTTGCGCTTCGACTTCTCACCGCTCTCGATCGCCTCGAAGTTGAGGTCGTGAACGGCCACGCCCCACTCGAAGAAGGCGGCCAGGATCAGGTTGTAGACGGGTTGCAGGAGGTAGACCGGGTGCCACCTCTGCTCCGGGTCAATGCGCATGATCTCGTAGCCGAGGTCGCGGTCCTTGCCGCGCACGTTGGTGAAGGTGTGGTGCTCGTAGTTGTGCGAGTGCTTCCAGGCGTCGGCCGGAGAGACGTTGTCCCAGTCCCAGGTGGTGGAGTGGATGCGGGGGTCGTTCATCCAGTCCCACTGCCCGTGCATGACGTTGTGACCGATCTCCATGTTCTCGAGGATCTTGGCCGCCGAGAGCGCCGCGGTGCCGGCGAGTCGGGCCGAGCGGCGTCGCGAGACGAGCAGCAGCACCCGGCCCAGGATCGCCAGCCGGCGGTGCATCGCGATCATGCTCTCGATGTAGCGGCGGTCGCGATCGCCGAGGTCGGCCATGATCCGATCGCGAATCGCGTCGAGCTCCTGCCCGATCGCGTCGAGCTGCTCGGGCGAGAGTCGCGCCAGCGGGTTCTCCTCTGCTGCCTGTGGTGGGTTGACGGTGGCTGTGCTCATCTGGTTCTCCTGTCGCTAAAGCTCAATTTGGACTTCCCCCTCGGGCGCGTTGACGCAGGTGCGCACCATTCCGTTCTCGGTTTCGTTCACCTCGCCGGTGCGCAGGTCGCGCACTGCGCCCGCGCGCAGTCGGCCGACGCAGGTGTGGCAGATCCCCATCCGGCAGCCGAAGGGAAGGCAGGCGCCCGCCTCCTCGCCGGCCACCAGGATCGGCGTGTCGCCGTCGCACTCGGCCTCGATGCCGCTGGTCAAGAAGCGCACTCGGCCTCCCGCGGCGGTCGCGCCCTCGCCACCGACGATCGGCTGGAAGCGCTCGATCGCCAAGCGGTCGAGGTCTCCCTCCGCCTGCCAGTGCGCGCGCAGCTCGTCGAGCATCTCGCCGGGCCCTGAGGCGAAGGCGTCGCGTTCGCGCCAGTCGGGGCAGACGCGGTCGAGGTCCGCTGGCGCCAGGCGCCCGCGCTCGCTGGTGGCCCGTACGTGCAGGCGCATGCCCTGGTGCCGGGAATCGATCTCGCGCAACTGCTCGCCGAAGATGACGCCGTCGGCCGCGCGGGCTGAGTGGATGTGGACCACGTCATCCACCTCCCCGGCACGATCGAGGCTGCGCAGCATCGCCATGATCGGCGTGATACCCGAGCCCGCAGAGATGAAAAGCAGCCGCCGTGGCGCCGGCGAGGGCAGGACGAAGGTGCCTTCGACGCCGCCGAGGCGGACTATGTCGCCCGGCCGCGCCCGCTGCGTCAGGTAGGGCGAGACGACGCCGGTGGGGAGCAGCTTCGGGGTGATCCCGATGCAGCCGTCCGCTCGCCCCGGCTCGGTCGTCAAAGAGTAGGCACGCCAGTGATGGACGCCGTCGACGACGACGCCGATCCGCAGGTACTGCCCCGGCAGGTGGCCCGGCCACTCGAAGCCCGGCCGGATCAGCACCGAGACCGCGCCGTCCGCCTCGGGCGAGATTCGCTCGATCCTGCCGCGCAGTTCGCGGCTCGACCAGAGCGGGTTGATCAGCTCGAGGTAATCGTCGGGCAGGAGCGGGGTGAAGAGGGAGCGCAAAGCCTGCAGCGCCCGCTGCCGTCGGGCTGGAACGTTGGGTGTGGCAGCGGCCTCAGGCATCGTTACCTGGACAACGTTACCTCGTTTGAGGTAACACTAAACCAGGAAACGCTGTCCTGTGACCAAGCCCACGCAAGGGGAGCGATGATCGATTGACCCCTCTATAGGTGGTCAATCGATCGCTCTGCGCTGCGGATGGGCTAGTCGCCGCGGGCTGAGACGCCGCCGCCGCGGAACGTTCCGACGCCGCCGGGAGGGCCGGTGGGGAGTTTCTGCGGCGGTGATTTGGGACGAGGCTGACGCGCCTTGCGGCCGGCGGCCGGGCCGGTGGGGAAGATTTCGACCCATTCGGCGAGCTGGAACATCGGCGTCGCCGGGTGCTGCCAGGAGAGGTGGAGGTGGTTGCCGCAGCCGTGGCCGGCGTCGCCGTTGTAGCCGACCCAGCGGAAGGGCGGCACCGGTTTGTTCTGTTCGGGCTCGGCCCATTCGGCGAGGCGGGTTATCGGTTCCCAGCTGGCGTCGCATTTGCCCGGGGTGCCGTTCAGCGGGACGACGTCGACGGCGAGCCCGTTGTAGTGATCGGAGTTCTTGACGTGGCACATGTTGCAGCCGACGTGTTCGCCGTTCGGCAGCGGGCCGGAGTAGCCGTCGGTGACGTAGATCGGGTAGCGGGCGGCGATCCAGCGCAGGTCGCCGACGATGCGCTTGTCGACCATGTCGCCCGCTTCGTGCGGGATCGAGGCCGGTATCGGCACGATTTCCCCGGGCGCGTAGACGAGCCGGGTCGATGTCGGCCCGGCGCTCGCCGCGTTCGCGGCGAGGAGGCCGAGGGCGAGCAGCGCCGCCAGCGCGAGCAGGACCCTCCCCATCTTTTCCGCAGCCGATGCCATGCCTCCCCCTCATCGGATCGCTGGACCGTTCACTTGAGAACAGCAATGCACCGGTAGGGTTTCGGCGGGCTATGGCGACGGTGCGCGAGGCGACATTCGACCTTTTCCGCGAGCAGGGGATGACGACGATGTTCGGCAACCCCGGCTCGACCGAGCTGCCGATGCTCGCCGACTTCCCCGCCGACTTCCGCTACGTGCTCGGCCTGCAGGAGGCGGTCGTGGTCGGCATGGCCGACGGCTACGCGCAGGCCTCCGGCAGGACGACGGTGGCCAACCTGCACACCGCGCCCGGCGTCGGCAACGCGATGGGGGCGATCTTCAACGCCCAGGCCAACCACTCGCCGGTGCTGGTCACCGCCGGCCAGCAGGCGCGGGCGCAGATCACCCTGCAGGCCAATCTGACCAACCGCGACGCGATCCGCATGCCCCACCCCCTGGTCAAGTGGTCCTTCGAGCCCGCCCGGGCCGAGGACGTGCCACTCGCCCTCGCCCACGGCGCCCACCTCGCCGGCCTGCCGCCCAAGGGCCCGACCTTCGTCTCGCTGCCGATGGACGACTGGTACGCCGAGGTCGATCCCGCCGACGCCGCCGAGGCGATCGCGCGCAAGGTCGACGGCCGCGCCGTCGCCGACCCCGCCGCGCTGCGGGTGCTCGCCGACCGGCTCGAGAACGCCTCCAACCCGGTGATGGTCGCCGGCCCCGACATCGATGCGGCCGGTGCATGGGAGGAGGCGATCGCGCTCGCCGAGCGCCAGCACCTGCCGGTCTGGGCGACGCCCGCCCCCGGCGGCGGCCGCCTCGGCTTCCCCGAGAACCACGCCAACTTCCGCGGCGTCCTGCCGCCGGCGATCGGCCCGGTCGGGCAGACGCTCGAGGGCCACGACCTGATCCTCGTCGTCGGTAGCTCGGTCTTCCCCTACTACCCCTACATCCCCGGGCCGCTGCTGCCCGAGGGGGCGAAGCTGGTCGCGATCACCAGCGATCCCGACGAGGCGGCGCGAGCGCCGATGGGCGACGCGCTCGTCGCCGACGTCAAGCTGACCCTGGCGGCGCTGCTCGCCGAGGTGCCTGAGTCGAGCCGCCCCGTCCCCGAGCCCAACCAGGGGCCGCAGGAAATCCCGCCCACCGATCCGCTCAACGTCTCGACCGTGCACACCGCGCTCGGCGAGGTCTTCCCCGAGGACGGGATCGTCGTGCTCGAGTCGCCCTCCAGCACGCTCGCCCTGCGCAACCAGCTGCGCCTCTCGCGCCCGGGCAGCTACTACTTCGCCGCCGGCGGTGGCCTCGGCTTCGGCCTCGCCGCCTCGGTCGGCGTGCAGCTCGCCCAACCCGACCGCCCGGTCGTCTGCGTGATCGGCGAGGGCTCGGTCCAGTACGCGGTCAGCGCCTTCTGGAGCGCCGTCGCCTACAAGGTTCCGGTCACCTTCCTCGTCGTGCGCAACGAGGAGTACGCGATCCTCAAGTGGTTCGCCGACATCGAGCAGGTGACCGGCGCCCCCGGCCTCGACCTGCCCAAGCTCGACGTCGCCGCGGTCGCCGAGGGCTACGGCGTCAGCGCGACCCGGGTCAAGGACCGCGACGGTGTGCGCGACGCACTGCAGAAGGCGATCGCCTCCTCGCAGCCGGAGCTGGTCGAAGTCCCGGTCGCCCCGGGAATGTCCCTGTTCTAAATTGAGCTGACCATGGCGCTGCTGGAGAGGAAGCTGCCACCGCCCCCCGCAGCCGAGCCCGCGCCCGATCGCGCGCCGGACAGCCTCGCCGCCGGTACGCCCCAGCCGCTGCGCGGCGAGCTGGAAGCGCTGCTCGGCCCCGATCGCGTCCTCGCCCGCGCCAGCGACATCGTTCGCTACGCCTCCGACGCCAGCCCCTACCGGCTCTTTCCGCAGGCGGTGGTGATGGCCCACGACGCCGGCGACGTCGCCAAGGTCCTCGCCTACGGCAGGCGCAGCGGCATCCCGGTCACCTTCCGCGCCGGGGGCACCAGCCTCAACGGCCAGGGCCAGACGGCCGGCATCCTCGTCGACGTGCGCCGCCACTTCGGCGGCGTCGCGGTCGAGAACGGGGGAGAGCGCGCCCGGGTCAAGCCGGGCACCGTGCTCGGTCACGCGAACCGCGTGCTCGCCCCGCACGGGCGCAAGCTGGGCCCCGACCCGGCCAGCACCGACATCGCCTGCGTCGGCGGCGTGATCGCCAACAACTCCGGCGGCATGCGCTGCGGCGTCACCAAGGACTCCTACTCGACCGTGCGCTCGATGACCCTGGTCCTCCCCTCGGGCACGACGATCGACACCGCCGAAGCCGGCGCGGCCGAGCGCTTCGCCGCCGAGGAGCCGG
>DASZQM010000098.1:0-6707 GCA_035549645.1 Solirubrobacterales bacterium
TCAACCCCTCGGCCGAAGACACCGACCCCAGGGCCGCCGCCAAAAAAGAACTGGCCTGCAAAGTCGAAGCCGTCCAGACGATCGTCTGCGAAACCGATGAAGTCGTCGGGCCCGGGCGCGTGATCAAAGCCGAAACCGAAGTCGAAGTCGAAGTGAGCGCCAAAGGCACGCTTGTGGCCCAAGCCTCGGTCGCAGGCGGCGGCGCCCCTGAAGTCGCCACCTCATTCCCGACCGAAGTCAAATCGGAACCGCTCCCCTTCGGCTTCCTCCCTGGCTTTCAGGCCATCCTCAACGACGAAGCAGGCGAACCGGTAACCCAGGCCGGCTCCCACCCCTACCAGCAGACCCTCGCCTTCTCTCTGCCCACGCAGAGCTTCGGCGTCGACATGTCAAACGCCGGCCACGCCCACGACATCTACGTCGAGCTGCCCCAGGGGATGGTCGGCTCACCCGCCGCCTCGCCGCGGCTTTGCTCAGAGGTGCAGCTGACCGGCGCCAAAGGCTGCCCCCTGGCATCCCAGGTCGGCATCGTCAACTTCACCACCCTGGTCGGCCTCAAAAACGTCGGCATCGCCTCCAACGAGCTCTACAACATGGTGCCGCCGCCCGGCGCGGCGGCAGAGCTCGCCACCGACCTCGCCGACGGCGGCATCTTCGTCCACATCCTCCTCGGCCTGCGCTCCGACAGCGACTACGGGGTCGAGGCCGCGAGCCACGACGTCCTCGCGCTCGGCACCGAGCCGATCTTCGGCATCCAGACCCAGGTCTGGGGCGATCCCTCCGGCGATGCCCACGACCACATCCGCGGGGACTGCCCGGCGGGGGAACCCGAAAAATGCGAAGTGCCGCCGGGGGAAACCCCACTGCTGACGATGCCCGGGGACTGCTCCGGGGAAGCGCTGCCCTTCGAACTGCGGGCAGACAGCTGGGAGGAACCCTCCCACGAAGTCAAAGCTCTCGATCAGAGCCCGGAAGTAACCGGCTGTGAAGAACTCGAATTCGAACCCTCGATCGGCTCCCAGCCGACCACCGACCGCACCGACTCCCCCTCGGGCCTCAACTTCGCCCTGCACCAGCCCCAGGAGGAAGCACACCCCGAACCGCTCCAAGGCCACGCCACCGCGACCCTGAAGGACGCCGTCGTCCACTTCCCCGCGGGCCTGGTGATCAACCCCTCCCAGGCCTCGGGCCTCGGCGCCTGCAGCGAAGCGCAGATCGGCTTCCAAGGCGAAGAAGCAGGGAAAGAAGGCACGCTCTTCTTCTCAAAGACACCCCAGAGCTGCCCCGACGCGGCCAAGGTCGGCACTTTCGAAGCCACCTCCCCGGCGCTGGTGGCAAGGACCGACGACGAAGAACACGCGATCGAAAAAGACCCCGAAGGCAATCCCGTCCTGGAAGTGCTGAGGGGCTCGGTCTACGTCGCCAGCCCCTTCGCCAACCCCTTCAAATCGCTCGTCGCCGTCTACCTGGTGCTCGAAGACGAAAAGACCGGCATCGTCGCCAAGCTCGCCGGCGAAGGCGAACTCGATCCCAACACCGGCCAGATCACCACCCGCTTCCGCGAAAACCCCGAGCAGCCGATTGAAGACATCCGGGTCCACCTCTTCGGCGGCGCCCGCGGCGTCTTCACCACCCCGCCCACCTGCGGCACCTACACCACCACCACCGAGCTCACGGCCTGGAGCGGTGTCTCGGCCGCGCAAGAACTGAGCTTCGCGCGCGAAGAACTGCAAGCAGAACTGACAGAAGTGGAAGAAGAACTGGCCCAAGTCGAAGAAGAACTGGGCGAAGAAGGCCTGAGCGAAGCAGAAATCGAAGAACTGCAAGAAGAACGCGAAGAACTGCAGGCCCAACGCGAAGAACTGCAGGAAGCGCTGGCAGAAGACCCCACCACCGACTCCTTCCAGACCACCGCCGCCCCGGGTGGCGGGCCCTGCCCCCAGAGCCTGGCCCAGATGCCAAGCGCCCCCGCGCTCGATGCCGGCACGCTCAGCCCCGCCGCCGGCAAATACAGCCCGCTCGTCTTCAAGCTGAGTCGCGAAGACGGCAGCCAGCGCCTGGGACGCATAGAAGCGACCCTGCCCACCGGCCTCTCGGCCAAGCTGGCCGGGGTGGCGCTCTGCTCGGAGGCAGACATCGCCAAGGCACGCTCGCGCGAAGCACCCCAGAAGGGCGCGCTCGAGCAGGCCGACCCCAGCTGCCCCGCCTCCTCGCAGGTGGGCGTGGTCAACGCCGCCGCCGGCTCTGGCCCGACCCCCTACTACACCCAGGGCCGCGCCTACCTCGCCGGCCCCTACAAGGGCGCCCCGGTCTCGATCGTGGCGATCGCCCCCGCCGTCGCCGGTCCCTTCGACCTCGGCACGGTGGTGGTCAGAAGCGCCGTCTACCTCGACCCCACCACCGCCCAGGGCAGAGTCGTCTCCGATCCGCTGCCCCAGATCATCGACGGCATCCCGCTCGACCTGCGCTCGGTCGCGGTCAGGGCCGAACGCCCCGACTTCTCGCTCAACCCGACCTCCTGCGATGAGAAGTCTTTCGGCGGCTCGGTCGTCTCGGTGCTCGGGGTGGCGACGCCGATCTCTGAGCGCTTCCAGGCCGGCGGCTGCAAATCGCTGCCCTTCAAGCCCAAGCTAAGCGTCCGCCTCAAGGGCAAGACCAACCGCGGTGGGCACCCGAGCCTGCGGGCGACCTTCACCGCCAGGCCCGGGGAAGCCAACACCGCCGCGATCTCCTTTGCCCTGCCCAAATCGGAGTTCATCGACCAGGCCCACTTCCGCACCATCTGCACCCGCGTGCAATACGCGGCCAACCAGTGCCCGGCGGGCTCCGTCTACGGCCACGTGCGCGCCACAAGCCCACTGCTTGACTACCCCCTGGAAGGGCCGGTCTACCTGCGCTCCTCCTCCCACAAGCTGCCCGACACGGTGATGGCCCTGCGCGGCCCGCCCTCCCAGCCGATCGCCCTCGACGTCGCGGGCAGGGTGGACTCGGTCAACGGCGGCCTGCGGGTCCGCTTCGAAGAGGTCCCCGACGCGCCGCTGAGCAAGGCCGTGGTGCAGATGCAGGGCGGCTCCAAGGGCCTCTTCCAGAACTCGACCAACATCTGCAAGGGCACCCACCGCGCGACGCTGAAGCTGGATGCCCAAAGCGGCAAGGTCTCCGACTCCCAGCCAAAGCTCATCGCCCAGTGCAAGAAGAAGGGCAAAAAGGGCGGCAAGGGCAAGGGCAAAGGCGGGGGTAAGCACTAGCCCCGGCGCCTCACCCCAGAAAAGCTTTTCGCTAAGTAGCTATCCCAGTCCATCGAGCAAATGAAGACAGGAGAAACACACTCATGCACAAGCACAGAAGGGGGGCGGTGTGCTCGGCGCTTGTTATCGCCGCGCTCGCCGCGCTCGGCCTGGCCGCCAGTGCCCAGGCCAAACTGGTAGGCGAATTCACCAAGTTCGCCCAGTGCCCCTACACCAACGCCAAAGCGATCAAATGCATCTACTCGGTGACCGAAAAAGGGGAAGTCATCCTCGGCTCCAAGAAAGTGCCGATCGAAAAACCGGTGACCCTGCAGGGCGCCTACGCCGAACCGGTGGAAGAAAAAGAAGAAGCTGAATTCTACCCCTTCCTCGCCGCCACCAACGGCATCACGCTCTCCAAAGCGCCGCAGAACGTCCCCGGCGGGCTGCTCGGGATCATCCCCGAAGCCTCCCAGCCGGCGCTGGTCAAAGCGCTGATCAAATTCTTCTTCGAAAACAGCCTGACCGGTGTCAACTCGACGCTCGAACTGGCCAAGCCGGCCTCCGAAATCCGCGTCTCCGAAAACAACCTCGCGGGTGAAATCGGCACGGCGCTGCAGATGCCGGTGAAGGTGCACCTGGAAAACCCCTTCCTGGGCAAAAACTGCTTCGTCGGCTCCTCCTCCAGTCCGATCACGTGGAAACTGACGACCGGCACGACCAACCCGCCCGCCCCCAACAAACCGATCACCGGCTCCGGCGGTGAAGGCGAACTGCTCGAAAAAGCCAGGATCCTCAAGCTCAACAACAACAAGCTGGTCGACAACGCCTGGTCGGCGCCCAAAGCCGCCGGCTGTGGAGGGATCATCTCCTTCCTCGTCGACCCGATCATCAACTCGCAGCTCGGCACGACGACGGCCGGCCACAACTCGGCCGAACTGAAAGGCACCCTCTATGAGGCCTCTGCCTTCACCGTCAACAAAGTCAACAACGAAAACCCCTAAGGGCGAACTGCGCAAGGAGATGATTAGAGCAATGAGACGAAAGGCAACAGCCATCGGTGCCGCCTTCGCGGCCCTGGCGGTGCTCTGCGCGATGTTCGCCACCACGGCGAGCGCAGCACCCGCCTGGAAGTTCGAAAACAAATCGCTGGAAGGCTCTGAAGTGATCCTCGGGGCGGCGATCGACAGCTCGCTGACGATCCCCGGGCTGACCACCAAATGCGCCAACTTCCTCTACAAAGTGACGATCAAAAACGAAGCCGGAACCGGCAAGGGCGAAGTCACCGAACTTCCCCTCTATGAATGCACGACCGACCAGCCCGAAGTCTGCACGGTGAAATCGATCGGTGCCGAAAAACTGCCGTGGCCGGCGAAACTGACCACGGTCAGCGCCTCCAACTACATCATCATCGAAGGCGTAAAAGTCGCGATCAAATACGCGGGCATCGAATGCGCGCTGGGCGGCGTCACGGTCAACGTGACCGGCACCGCCGGGGGCATCGTCGACAACGCCACCGAAACCGCCACGTTCAACGAAACCACGTTCGGTGCGACCAAAACCGAACTGAAGGCGCTGGCGACCAAAATCCAGTGGACGGGGCTCTTCCCGACCGAAGCATTCCAGTGGCACAGAGAACAGCCGCTGAGCGTCTCCTAGCAGCACCCGCCAAGACCGCGGGCGCCGGGCTTTGCCTGGCGCTCGCGGTGGCGGCGCTCGCCGGCTGCGGCGGCTCCTCGAGCGACTCGGGGAGCACCGCGGCGGTGGGCACCACTGCGAGCACTGCCGCCGCGGCGAGCTCGCCCGATTCGCCCTCCTCCCAGGGCGCCGAGCAGGCGAGCGCCGGTGGGGCGAAGGGCCAGGGCGAAGGCGGCGGGCGCCAGAGCTCAGCCGCCAAGGGCGGGGGAGGGCCAGGCCACGCCCCGGTCGAGCTGCCAAAGAGCGAAGCCGGCCGCGAGCACGCCCCCACGGCGGCCGAAAAGGCCCACTCGGCGATCGCCGACATGACCCTGGTCAGCCCCTCCTTCCCGATGGCCGAAGGCATCGCCGCCATCCCCGCCGCCTATGCCTGTGATGGCGCCAACAGCACACCTGCCCTGCGCTGGGCCGGAGTGCCCGCGGGCACAGAGGAACTGATCCTCTACGTGATGAACGCCAAGCCGGTGGGTGGGCGCCTCTTCTTCGACTGGGCCGTGGCCGGCATCGACCCGAGCTCCGAGAGCCTCGAAGCCGGAGCGCTCCCCTCCGGAGCCGTGGTCGGCACCAACAGCTTCGGCAAGCCCGGCTATGACATCTGCCCCGAAGCCGGCGGCGCGGAAACCTACATCTTCGCCCTCTTTGCCCTGCCCCGCTCGCTCTCGCCAAAGCCCGGCTTCGACCCCCGGGCGCTGCGCGCGCAGACCCTCGGCCTCTCGGGCGACGTCGGCCTGCTGACCGCGATCTATGCCCGCAGCTGAACTTCCAAGGCTTCCACCCATCGATAAGCAAACAAACACAGGAATGAGGGAGATATGACAACGCACAGAAGGGGAAGGGCGCTGGTGGCGCTCCTCCTCATCGCGCTTGGCGCGCTTGGCCTCGGCGCCAGCGCCCAGGCCAAACTGGTCGGCGAATTCACCAAGTTCAACAATTGCCCCTACACCAACGCCAAAGCGATCAAATGCATCACCTCGATCACCAACGGCGGCGAAGTGGTGCTCGGCTCGAAGAAAGTGCCGATCGTCAACCCGGTGACCCTGCAGGGCGCCTACGGCGAACCGGTCGAAGAAAAAGAAGAAGCGGAATTCTACCCCTTCATCGCCGCCACCAACGGCGTCACGCTCTCGAAAACCCCGCAGCCCGTGCCGGGCGGCCTGGCCGGCCTGGTCAACTGCAAAGAAATCAGCGAACCGTTCCTGCGCTTCAGCTGCGAACTGACATTCGAAAACGGCCTCACCGGGCTCAACTCGACGCTGGAACTGGCCAAACCGGCCTCTGACATCCGCATCTCCGAAAACAACCTGGCCGGCGAAATCGGCACCGCCCTGCAGATGCCGATCAAGGTCCACCTGGAAAACCCGTTCCTGGGCTCGAGCTGCTACGTCGGCTCCTCCTCGAACCCGATCATCTGGAAACTGACCGACGGCACGACCAGCCCGCCGGCCCCCAACAAACCGATCACCGGTTCCGGCGGCGAAGGCGAACTGCTCGAAAAAGCGAGGATCCTCAAGCTCAACAACAACGTCCTCGTCGACAACGCCTGGGCCGCCCCCGGCGTCTCGGGCTGCGGAGGGTTCCTGGTCGAACTGCTCCTCAACCCGATCATCAACAGCGCCGCCGGCCTGCCGGCAGCCGCGGGCAAGAACACCGCGATCCTCAAAAACACGATCTATGAGGCCTCGGCCTTCACGGTCAACAAAGTCAACAACGAAAACCCCTAGGGCCCAGCTCTTAGGACGAAACGTTGTGGCCAGGCGCCGGGGGAGACCCCGGCGCCTGGTG
>DASZQM010000099.1:0-7770 GCA_035549645.1 Solirubrobacterales bacterium
CGCTTGACCATTATCGCCCTGCCCTTCGGGCCGAAGGGCGCATTACCGTGGAGCTTCATCCGGTGTCCTCCTTGTTGCTGGGTGTCCCGACAACCCCAGCCTCCAAGGAGGCCCGGATGAACAACGTGGTTAGGAACTACATCTAGCCCGGGTCGGCGACCGGGACGGGGGCGGTGACGCCGTCCTCGGGGACGACGAGGATCGCGCCCTCGCCGGTGACGTAGGCCTCCTCGCCGTGGTAGGTGACGTCCATGCCGAGGGCCTCCTCGCGTTCGGAGGCGCGAAGCGGCGTCACCGCGCCGATCAGCTTGAGCAGGGCGAAGGTGGCGACGAAGGCGTAGGCGGGGCCGGCCAGGGCGGCGAGCGCCTGGTGTCCCAGCTGGGCGGCGTTGCCGTAGAAGAGGCCATTGGAGACCCCGTTCCAGGAGGCCTCGGCGAAGAAGCCGATGAAGAGGATGCCGAAGAAGCCGGCCGTGCCGTGGGCGGCGAGCACGTCGAGCGTCTCGTCGACTCGGGTGCGGGTGCGCCAGACGATGATCGCGTAGCTGGGCAGCGCCGCCAGGGCGCCGAGCAGCATCGCCCAGCCGGGGCTGATGTAGCCGCCGGCGGGAGTGATCGCGACGCAGCCGACGACGATCGCGGTGGCGGCGCCGATCGCGGTCACCTTGCGGCCGCGGAGGAGGTCGAGGGCGAACCAGACGACCAGGGTGCAGGCCGGGCACAGCAGGGTGTTGGTGAAGGCGAGCACGCTGTTGTTGCCGGTCGAGAAGCCGCTGCCGCCGTTGAAGCCGAACCAGCCGAACCAGAGCAGCCCGGCACCGAGCAGGACGTAGACGGCGTTATGGGGGAGCAGGGCCTGGCGCCCGTAGTCCTTGCGGGCGCCGACCACCAGCGCCGCCGCCAGGGCGGAGAAGCCCGAGCCCATCTCGACCGGGACGCCGCCGGCGAAGTCGAGCGTGCCGCCCGACATCAGCCAGCCGCCGCCGAAGGCCCAGTGGGCGAGCACCGCGTAGACGACGACCGACCAGAGCGCGGCGAAGACGAGGAAGGCGCCGAAGCGCATCCGCTCGACCACGGCGCCGGAGACGAGGGCGACGGTGATGATGCAGAAGGTGGCCTGGAAGGCCATGAAGACGAGGTGGGGGATGGCGGTCCCTTCGCGCGGGGCGAAGTCGACGCCGTGCAGGCCGACGTACCCGAGGCCGCCGATGATCGAGCCGCTGCCGTCGAAGGCGAGCGAGTAGCCGACCAGCGCCCAGGTGACCATCGCCACGGCGATCGCGGCGACGCACATCATGAAGGTGTTGAGTGTGTTCTTCGAGCGCACCAGGCCGGCGTAGAAGAGGCCCAGTGCCGGCGTCATCATCAGCACCAGCGCGGTGGCGACGAGCATCCAGGCGGTGTCGCCCGTGTCGATCCCGCTGACTGCGGCGAGCGTGACCACGGTGCCTATTTCTTCACTGGGGTGACGGCCCCGTGGTCGGTCTCACCCGTACGGATGCGCACCGCCTGATCGAGCGGCAGGACGAAGATCTTGCCGTCGCCGACTTCGCCGGTACGCGCCCCCTCGCAGAGCGCGTCGACGGTCGCCTGCACGAACTCGTCGGAGACTGCGATCTCGAAGCGGACCTTCTCCGCCAGGCCCACCTGCACGGTGGTTCCACGGTAGGTCTCGACCCGTTCCAGCTCGCCGCCGTGGCCCTGCACGCGGCTCAGCGAGACGCCGCGCACTTCCGCCCGGTAGAGGGCCTCGAGCACGTCGTTGGCCTTCTCCGGCCGCACGATGCCAACCACGAGTTTCACTGCCCGCGCCTTCCCATCCCGCCAGCGAGCCTACCGTCTGCGACGGCGAGCGGTCGAGCCGGGCCGGGCCGCCTCCTACACTTCGAGGATGCCTTCCGATTTGCAGTCAGACTCCGTCTTCACCCTTTACCGGCGTGGGATCGAGCTGCTCGAGGAGGAGGACTTCGAGCAGGCAGCGGCGCCCCTCGAGGAGGCCGCCCGCCGCGCCCCGGAGAAGTCCTCGATCCGCGAGGCGCTCGGCCGTGCCTACTTCCGCTCCGGCCGCTTCGCCGCCGCCGCGGTCGAGTTCCGGGCCGTGGTCGAACGCCACCAGGTCAACGACTACGCCCACTTCTGCCTCGGCCGGGCGCTGTCCAAGACCGGCGAGACCGAGCGCGCCCGCCATCACCTGGCGCTGGCCTCGAACCTGCGTCCCGAGCGAGCCGAATACAGCTTCTACCGAGCGATGCTGGGCCCCAGCTAGCGGGCGCGAGCGCTAGGCAACTTCGGCCTTCTCGCCGCGGTGGACCGCTGGGACGACGGCGACGATCGTGGTGCCGCCGCCGGGGGCGCTGCTCAGGTCCAGCTCGCCGCCGGCGAGCTCGGCTCGTTCGCGCATGCCGAGCAGTCCGAAGCCCTCGGTGGGGGCGGCGGGGTCGAAGCCGCGGCCGTCGTCGCCGATGCAGACCCGCAGCTGCTCGCCCTCCTCGGTCACCTCGACCGTGACGCGCTCGGGCTCCCCGTGCTGGACCGCGTTGTGCAGGGCCTCCTGGACCAGCCGGTAGACCGCGTCCTCGATCTCGCCGAGCAGGCGGCTCGGGTGGCGCCCGGCCTCGAACGCCAGGTCGATCGTGACGCTCACCTCGATCGAGTCGCCTGCCGCGGTGCGTTCGCCGAGCGCTTCCAGGGCCGCGCCGAGGCCCAGCTCGTCGAGGGTGCGGGGGCGCAGTTCGGCGATCAGGCGGCGCATTTCGGCGATCGCGGCGTCGACCTGCTCGATCCCCCGCCTGAGCAGGTCGTCGACCTCCTCGGGGTCGCTGCGCCGCGCCGCCGAGAGCAGGACCCGCAGGCCGGCGAGACTCTGCAGCGACTCGTCGTGCAGCTCGCGCGCCCAGCGCCCGCGCTCGCGCTCGGTCGCGGCGATGCTCTCGCGCACCCGCCCTTCGGCAACCGACTGGGCAGTGGCGACGGCGGTTGCGGCACTGGCGGCGAAGGAGAGCAGGACGTCTTCGTCCTCGGCGCTGAAGCCCCCCTCGCGCCCGAGAGGGTCGATCGCGAGCAGCACGCCCAGCGCCTGGCCGCGGTGGAGCAGCGGCGCCAGCAGTGCGGCGGCGCCGAGCTCGGGCCGGCCGGGCCGCGCCATCAGGCTCGGATCGAGGCTGTAGACGCGGCGCGGCGCTCGCGCGTCCATCGCCTGACCGGGGATCGAGCCGCTGATCGGCACCCGCGACTCCGCCATCCCACCCTCGCGCTCGCCGGCGCCGGCGGCGGCGTAGAGCTCCTCGCCGTCGCGCAGCAGGATCAGCAGCGAGCGCGCCGCAACCAGGGCGCGGCCGCGCTTGACGACGATCTCGAGGATGCGATCGAGGTCGGTCTCGCCGCCGACCGCGCGGGCGATCTCGCTCGTCGCTTCCAGCCGGTGCACCGCCTGCTCCATCTCTTCGCCGCGGAGCTGGGCGCTGCTGTAGAGGCGCGCGTTCTCGATCGCGATCGCCGTCCACTCGGCGAGGATCATCGCCGTCTGCTCGTCCGCCTCGTCGAAGTCTCCGCCCTGCTTCTCGGTCAGGTAGAGGTTGCCCCAGGCGTGGCCGCGGACCAGCACCGGCACGCCGAGGAAGCTGGTCATCGGCGGATGGCCGGGGGGGAAGCCGTAGGAGCGGGGGTGGCGGCCGACGTGGGATAGGCGCAGCGGCTGGGGCTGCTCGATCAGCAGGCCGAGCACGCCGCGCCCGCGCGGCAGGTTGCCGATCTCCCGGCGGGTGGCCTCGTCGATGCCGCGGGTGATGAAGCGCTCCAGCTCCTGGCGCT
Source organism: Solirubrobacterales bacterium (assembly GCA_035549645.1). GTDB lineage: Bacteria > Actinomycetota > Thermoleophilia > Solirubrobacterales > 70-9 > VRUE01. The sequence goes on from DASZQM010000099.1 coordinate 3,811, forward strand.
GCTCGTCGAGCACGCCGAGCGCGGCGTAGCGGGCCCCGGTCAGCTCGCTGGCGACCGTCAGCACCTGGTCGAAGATGACCTCCGGGTCGAGCTCGGCGACGAGGCTGCGACCGACGTCGATCAGCTCCCGCAGGCGGGGCTCGTCGAGGGCGCCGCTGTCATACCCCTGTGTCATAAGTGGACTGATGAGTAGCGTAACCTCGCCGTGTGAATATCTTGCCCGGCAGTGCGCCGGAGACGGAGACGACGACGATCGTCCTCGCCGACGATCACACGGTTGTGCGCAACGCGTTGCGGCTCCTGCTCGACGCCGAGCCGGGTTTCGAAGTGGTGGCGGAGGCCGGTGACGCCGAGGCGGCGATTCGCTATGTGCGCGGTCACAAACCGAAGGTCCTGATCCTCGATCTCAACATGCCCGGTGGATCGAGCCTCGAGGCGGTGCCGGAGATTCGCAGGGCCTCGCCTGAGACGGAGATCGTCGTGCTGACGATGCAGAACGAGCCCGTCTACGCGCGCCGAGCCCTGCAGGCGGGGGTGCGGGGCTACGTGCTCAAGGAGGCGGCCGACGCCGAGCTGGTGCAGGCGGTGCGCAGCGCCGCCGTCGGCGACACATACCTGCAGCCGACCCTCGGAGCCAAGCTGGCGGCCGGCGCCGACGAGCGAGACGGCGACGAGCTGAGCGAGCGCGAGCGCGACGTGCTGCGCCTGATCGCGCTCGGCCACACCAACGCCGAGATCGCCGAGCGGCTCTACATCAGCATCCGCACGGTGGAGAGCCACCGCGCTCACATCCAGCAGAAGCTGCGCGTGTCGAGCCGGGCGGAACTAGTGCACTACGCGCTCACCCACGGTTTGGTCGAGACGTAGGCGGTGTGGGTGCGGCCGATTCCGCTCGTCACCTGACGAGCGGAATCACGCAGCGGTATTTACGTGTGTTGGTTGAAGCGGTGGAGGCCACTTCTCCGGATGAAGAAACAGTGCTTACGCTGTACAGGTCGGGAGCGGTGTAGCTCGTAATGTCAGCAGCCCACTCCGTCCCACTGTCCAGTGTCACCCCAGGCTTCTGTGAGAACGCCGCCAGCTGCAGCGCCTCCGGCAGCGTCCCGCCCTGGACGGCGCAGGAGGTCGCGGCGGCGGGTGCGCTGACCGCGGTTTCGCTGGCGGAGCTCTGCCAGCAGGCGCCGGCGAATTCCTCGGTGCCGGGCAGGCAGCCGACGCCGTGGCCGTTGACCGTCTGCGCGTTCACCGCGTTGACGGCATTGACGGCGGTCTGGGCGTCGGTGGCGCTCCGCGCCGTGTCGGCGTTGACCGCGTGCGCGGCCTCGGGCACCTGACCCAGCGTCAGCTCGTCGATTTCGGCCCCGGTGATCGGTCCCGCCTGGGCCGAGAGCGTGGCGAAGACGCCCGGCTTCAGCCGGTTCGCCGCAATCGAGCGCAGCTTCACCCGGTTGCCCGGCAGCGACTTCACCTTCACCGCCTTGCCGTCGATCCGCGCCTTCTTCTTCGCCGCGTAGACGCTCCCACCGAGGGCAACGAACAGAGCTAAACCCGCAACGACCAGTGCCGGTGACGGCAGCCGCATTCCTCGTCTCATCCATCCCTCCCTTTCTGGTCCGAGAAACGATGCGGCCGCGACCCTAGCCACGCCCCTCGGGCGGGCAAAGATGCTTGGACGAAAGTTCAGCGGATAGACTCGCGGCGAAAGAACGGTCGGTGGTCAAGGGAAGTCCGGTGAGAAGCCGGCGCGGTCCCGCCACTGTGACCGGGTCAAGGAAGCCGCTGGCGCGTCAGCGCCGGCCACTGGGGAGGACACAGATTCCCCGGGAAGGTGCGGCGGACTACCCCGGAAGCCAGGAGACCTGTCCTCCGGCCAGCCAAGACAACCCTCGAGGAAAGGGTGGCTTAAATGCCAAGACTCGTTCAATCCAGGCTGGTCGCTGCTTGCGTGCTGGCCCTTCTGCTCTCACTCTCGGTCACAGCGGTGGCCGCGGCCAGTGGCACGCGCGTCAGCTTGCGCGTCGTCGGCGCCGGTGGCAAGGCGCTGAGCGAACAGTTCATCGGTGCCAAGACCACGTCCGTCAAGACCAGCCCGAAAGCGACCTGCCTCGGCGGCGGGACCGGCGGCAGCGGCAAGACCGTGCCGGTCAAAGGGGCAACCGCGCTGAGTGCGCTTGCGCTTGCTTCGAAGCGCACCCCGGCACTGCAGCCGCTCTCGATCACGGACCACTTCCTTTCCGAATTCGGCCTCGGCCTCTGCGGAATCGGCAAGTCCAAGACGACCAAGAAGCTGTCCTGGTACCTCAAGGTCAACCATAAGAACCCCAACAAGGGCGGCGAACTGGTCAAGCTGCACAAAGGGGACGAAGTGCTCTGGGCCTTGGAGCCATACCCGTACCCCGACGAGCTGTCGCTTGTCGCGCCGCACGAATCCGAACCGAACAAGCCGTTCACGGTGACGGTCTTCTCCTACGACGACAAAGGGAAGAAGACCCCGGCCGCCGGAGTCTCGGTCACCGGTGCCTCTGCCCCGACGGGGGCTGACGGCACGACCCAGGTGACGCTCTCGGCGCCGGGTGTGCTCACCGCCACGCACGGCACGGACATCCCGTCCAACCAGGTCGCGGTCTGCCTCAACGGGGCCTGCTCCGGGGGCTGATCCAAATGAAGGGTCCGCGCACGGCGGTCGCGATCGCGCTGCTTCTCGCGGCGATCGCGGCTGCCGGCTGCGGGCTCGGACCCGGCAGTGAGGTCGGGGGCGTCGAGCTGACGGTGACACGGGACTACGGGGCCGTGCCCGTGCTTCACCGTCAGGTCGGCGACGTCACCGAAGCCGACACGGTGATGCGTGTGCTGGAACGCAACGCCGACGTGCAGACCAGCTATGGCGGCAACTTCGTGCAGTCGATCGACGGGCTGGAAGGCGGCGGTGCCGGCGCCGACGACTGGTTCTTCTACGTCAACGGGCTTTGGTCGCCGATCGGCGCCGCCGAATATGGGCTCGAGGGCGACGAGGCGATCTGGTGGGACTACCGCGACTGGGCGGTGGGGGAGCGGGTGGCGGCCGCGGTCGGCTCCTGGCCGCAGCCGTTCCGCGACGGCTACGAAGGGGCGCGCCACTCGACCGCGGTCGTCTGCTTCGAATCGGGGGAGGCCTGCGGCCAGGTGCGGGAACGCCTGCGCGAAGCGGGCGCCGACCTGGCCGGCGGCGAATCGTCCGGGGCGATCCGCGTCCTCGTCGGCACCTGGGCCCGCCTGCGCGGCGACGCCGATGCCGAGTCGGTCGACAAGGGCGTGAGGACGAGCGGGGTCTTTGCCGAATTCGACCGTGCCGGGACCGCGTTTCGCGGTCTTGACGAAAAGGGCGTCCCGGGACGGCGCTTCGGTGTGAACGCCGGCCTCATCGCGGCGACGCGCCACGAACTCGACCCGCCGACCTGGTTCGTCACCGGCACCGCGCCCGCTGGCGTCAGGGCGGCCGCTGAACACCTCGATGCCGACAGCCTGCGCGACCACTACGCGCTGGCACTCGAAGGCGACCGGGAGACGCCGCTGCCGTTGCGATGAGGTCGCCCTTCGCCTACAGCCCGCTCCCCGGTCCGCTGCAGAGCGCCTCGCCCGGCGCGGCGATCGCCTACCTCGGCGCCCTCGTCGCGGTCGCCTTTCTCTATTCCAACCCGATCGTGCTGGTCGCGACGGGGCTGGCGGCAGTCCTTGCCGGGCGCCTCGCCGGCGCCCGCGCGGCCGTCCGCGCCGCGCTCTGGATGGGGCTCACCCTGGCCCTGCTGATCGTCGTCGTCAACGCGCTCGTGGTCAGTCGCGGCGACACGGTCTGGGTGCGCTGGGGGAGCGTGCCCTGGTTCAGCGACATCGTCACCGCCGAGGCGCTCGCGGCCGGCGCTGTGCTCGGCCTGCGCGCCGCCGTGGTGATGGTCGCCTTCGCCGTCTACTCGGCCTGCGTCG
>DASZQM010000100.1:0-1758 GCA_035549645.1 Solirubrobacterales bacterium
GAGGTGCGGATCGAGGTGCGCGCGGCGGGGGTCAACTTCCGCGACGTGATGATCGCCCTTGGCCACGTCCCCGATCCCGAGGCCCTGATCGCCCTCGGCGTCGCCCCCATGCCCGTCATGTTCGGCATCGAAGCCGCGGGCATCGTCACCGAGGTCGGCGCCGAGGTGAGCGACCTCGCCCCGGGTGACCGGGTGATGGGCATCGCCCGCGATGCCTTCGCGCCCCTCGTGGTGGGCGAGCGGGCGATGCTGCACCGCCTGCCGGAGGACTGGAGCTTCGAGCAGGGCGCGGCGATGCCCAGTGCCTTTCTCACCGCCCTGCACGGCCTCGCCTACCTGGCGAACCTGGAAGCGGGGGAGAAGGTGCTGATCCACGCCGGTGCCGGTGCCGTCGGCATGGCCGCGATCGGCATCGCCCATCAGCGCGGCGCCGAGGTCTTCGCCACGGCATCGCCCTCCAAGTGGGACGCGCTGCGCGAGCTGGGGGTCGCAGAGGACCACATCGCTTCTTCCCGCGACACCGAGTTCGAAGAGAAGTTCCTCGCCGTTACGGAAGGCAAGGGGGTGGACGTGGTCCTCAACGCTCTCACCGGCGAGTTCGTCGATGCCTCCCTCGCAGTCCTGGGCGGCGAGGGCCGCTTCCTGGAGATCGGCAAGACCGACATCCGCGACAGAGCCGAGCTCGCCGCCACCCATCCCGGCGTCACCTACATCCCCTTCGACCTGAGCGAAGCCGGGCCCGAGCGCGTCAACGAGATGCTGCGCGAGCTCACCGACCTCTTCGAGCGCGGCGAGCTTCGCCACTCCCCAATCCGCAGCTGGGACATGCGCCAGGCGCCGGAGGCCTTCCGCCACCTGCGCGAGGGCAGGAACGGGGGCAAGGTCGTGCTCAGCGCTCCCCGGGCCCTCGACCCCGAGCGCACCGTCCTCATCACCGGCGCCACCGGCGGCCTCGGGCAACTGGTCGCCCGCCACCTCGCCGAGACCCACCGCGCCGGGCGCCTGCTGCTCGCCAGCCGCTCCGGCGAGGAGGCGGAGGGCGCGGAGGAGCTCAAGGAAGAGCTCGAAGCGCTGGGAGCCGAGACCCGGATCGCCGCCTGCGACGTCTCCGATCGTGGGCAGGTCGAGCAGCTGCTCGCCGGCATCGACCCCGAGCACCCCCTTGGCGCGGTGATCCACTGCGCCGCCGTCCTCGACGACGCCACCGTGCAGGGCGCGAGCCCCGAGCAGGTCAAGCGCGTCTTCGCCCCCAAGGCCGGGGGCGCCCGCCACCTGCACGAGCTGACCGCAGGGGCGGAGCTCACCCACTTCGTCTGCTTCTCCGGGGTGGCCGGTCTCCTCGGAGCGCCCGGCCAGGGCGCCTACGCCGCCGCCAACCGCTATCTCGATGCACTCGCCCAGACACGCGCAGCGGAAGGCCTCCCCGCCACCTCGATCGCCTGGGGGCTGTGGCAGCGCGAGACCGCGATGACCGGGGGCATGGGGAGAGCCGACATGGCACGGATGAGCCGCGGCGGCATCGCCCCGCTTTCCGACGAGCGCGGCCTCGCCCTCTTCGACCGGGCGCTCTCCTCGGCCGAGCCACTCGGCGCAGCGCTGGCTCTCGACCGCGCGGGGCTGCGGGCAAAGGCAAAGGCAGGGGCTCTGCACCCGCTGCTGGCGGGGATCGCGCCGCAGGGGAAGACAGCCGCGAGCGGGGGTCAGGGCGCGCTCGGCCGCCGCCTGCGCGAAGCACCGCCCGAGGCGCGCGCCCGGCTC
>DASZQM010000101.1:0-18410 GCA_035549645.1 Solirubrobacterales bacterium
TTGACCCGGTAGCCGAGCACGCCTTTGTGGATTTTTTCGATCACGATCGGGACGATGAAGGTCGTCGGGCCCGGATAGTCGAGGTGGGCGTGGGCGATGATCGTGTCGTCGCGGCCCTTCTTCGGGCCGTTGAAGAGGGTGATCGGCGAGCCGACTTTGATCGGCGCCTGTTCGGGGAACTTGACGACGGCCGAGCCAAAGCCGGTGCCGACGATCGCACCTCCGCAGGCTTTGCGCGCTGCCGGCACGTCGGTGGCGACCAGTTTGCCTTTGGTGCAGACCGGCAGGCCGGTCGTGTCGAGGGCGCCGTGTTTGTCGAATTCGAGCACGAACTGATCGAGGATCGGGGGGAGTTCGCCGGTCTTGGTCGAGAGCGAACCGCCACCGTGGGTGACGATCGGCGCGTTCGTGTGCTTGGGCAGCGCCTTCGGCGCGAAGTCCCCTTCGGCATCGAGCACCAGGTTGCCGATCACCAGGTGGACTTTGAACGCGTTTGCCGACGCGGCTGCCACCAGCAGCACGAGCAGCGTTACGACGGCGATCCTCTTCTTCATGAACCTCCCCCTCCGGTTTTCCCTACAGCCAGATTACAACCTTGTCACGAATCGATGTTAAGGTCGGCGCGCGCTGCGCGACGACCGCACCGATCGACGCGTGACGAGCCCTTCCTGAAGTTAAACACGCGAGCCGAGCGATTGGTCCGGCGCTGAGCCAAAGGGGGCCGCGAGGCCGCCCGCGAGACCGATCGGATCAGAGCCCGAGCCTCGCTCGAACCTGTTCGCGGGCCGCTGCGGCATTGGCGACACCTCGCTCTTCGGCGCGCCCGAGAGCCGCCTCGGCTTCGATCAGCCGATCGCGCTGGAACAGCTTTATGCCGAGGTTGTGCGAGCCGTTGCCGTCACCACCCTCGTCGGCGCGGACGTAAGCGGCGAGGCTGGCCTCCTCGTCGCCTTCCTGTTCGTGGATCAGGCCGAGCATGGTCGCGCCGCTGGCGTCGCCGAGCTCCTCGCCTCGCTCCGCCGCGGCCCTGGCTTCACCGAGCTCTCCCAGCTCCGACAGACAGACCGCAGCGTTGACCCAGGAGGCGGCATAGCCCCGTTCTCCGCCGCGGCGAAAGGCCGCCGAGGCGGAGGCGAGTTCGCCACGTTCCCGCAGAGTCAGGCCGAGGTGGTACGCGGCGGAGGCGCTCCCTTCCCGGTCGGCGATCGTCACCCCGGCCTCCATCGCCGCGGGATCGCACCGTTCCCACATTCCCGAGAAGACCATCACAGCGGCACCTGCCTCCATCCCGGCATCGCTCAGCTCCGGTCCGGCGGTCGTCACCCTGTCTTCCGCCAAGCAGAGGTTCCGCACCGCCTCGGCAATCTCCTCGACGCTGGCGTCGCGGCGCTGCGACAGCAAACCGGCGTAGTCGCCCAGCGCCCGCATGCTGCCGCGCTCGAAGCAGCGCTTGAATGCCCGCTCGGCCCCGAGCAGGTCGCCCCGCTCGCGCAATATCCGCCCCAGGTTGCCGGCGCCGTCGATGCTGCCCGCCTCGTCGGCCCGGCGATACGCCGCCTCCGCTCGCGGGGGATCGTCGCGATATACGTCGATCAGAATCGCGAGCTTGCCGAGCGCGATTACGTCGCCCCGCTCGCCCGCGCGGCCATACGCCGCCTCCGCCTCGTCGAGCTCGCCTCGTTCCTGGAGCAGTACCCCCAACTCCCGCGCTGCGACCGCGTCACCCGCGGCGTCACGCTCCCGCAGCGCCGCCTCGTTCACTCAGCGCTTGCCCTGCGACCCGCGAACCGCCGTCCGTCCGAGGCCCTGGACCGTCTTGCCTGACGGACCCTGCTTCTTCGGCGGGAACTCAGGCTTCTTCTCCGGATTGTTGCTCGGCTTGAGCTGCCGGTCCTTCTCTGGATTCCATCCCATGGATTCCTCCTCCGTTCGCTCGATGGATGACCTTGCGAAGGAACCCTATATATTCGAATAACCCAAAGTGATTGGGACCCACGCCGAGGGCCGACAGCCACTTGAAGACGATGGGCGGTGACGGGCTCGAACCGCCGACCCCCTGCTTGTAAGGCAGGTGCTCTCCCAACTGAGCTAACCGCCCAGGCGCACTCGTTGATTATGGAACACATAGGGCGGATCGGTGGCGCGGTCGATCGAGTGGAAGAATCCGCGCGGTGAGATTCGAAGTCTTCTGGCGAGTCGCGGTTGTGCAGCTGGTGGCGGTGGCGCTGCTCTCGATCCTGCTCGCGCTGATCTTCTCGCACGGCTTCTTCGTCAGCTGGGGCTGGCTGGTCGGGCCGCTCTCGTGGCTTGGCTGCGCCTGGGTAACGGCGCGGGTCGTCGGCCTCGACCCGGCGGCGACCCTGATCCGCGCCGCGATCGCCGGCCTCGTCGCCCTGCTCGCGGTGGTGTTCGGGCAGCACTGGCTGGGGGCGCTCGTCGCCACCGGCCTCTTCGCCTACCTCTGCGCGGTCGACGCGCGGGTACAGCGACCGCAAGCGCGATGAGACACGGGGCCGGGGAGTGCGCGAAGTGAGCTGGGGCCGCATCGACATCCCCGATCAGAGCGGCCGCACGGCGGTTGTCACCGGCGCCAACGGCGGCCTCGGCCTGGAGACAGCGCGGGCGCTGGCCGCGGCCGGCGCCGATGTCGTCATCGCGGCGCGAAACCAGGAGCGCGCGGCCGCCGCGATCGAGGACATCCGCAGCGGCGTCTCCGATGCCCGCCTGGGCCTGGTCGAGCTCGACCTCAGCTCGCTCGACTCGGTGCAGAGCGCGGCCGAGCGGATCCTCAGCGAGCACGAGACGGTCGACCTGCTCGTCAACAACGCCGGCGTGATGGCCATCCCGCAGCAGCGCACGGCCGACGGCTTCGAGATGCAGTTCGGCGTCGACCACCTCGGCCACTACGCGCTCACGGCGCGGCTGCTGCCGGCACTGCTGAACGCGCCGGCTTCACGCGTCGTCACGGTGACGAGCACCGCCCACCACATGGGGCGGGCAGTCGATCCGGAGAATCCCAACCTCGACGGCAGCTACGGCCCGTGGCGGGCATACGGCCAGGCCAAGCTCGCCAACTTCCACTTCGCCCTCGGCCTGCACCGCCTGCTCCAGCAGGCCGGCTCGTCCACGGCGAGCCTCGTCGCCCATCCCGGCCTCTCCAACACCGAGCTGCAGGCGGTCAGCGTCAAGGAGACCGGCGGCGGCCTCTCGCAGCGCTTCTTCCTCATGCTTGCCCGCGGCATCGGCATGTCCCCAGCGCAGGGAGCGCTCTCGCAGCTGCGCGCCGCCACCGACCCGAGCGCCAAGAGCGGCGAGTTCTACGGTCCGCTCTGGGTCAACAACGGCCCACCCGTGCGCAAGCCGGTGCTGCGACGGCTCGGCATGAACAGCGCGATCAAGAAGCTCTGGCAGGTCTCCGAGCGCGAAACCGGGCTGGAGCTGGTGCCGTGAACCTCGGCCTCGAGAACCGCGTCGCCCTGGTGATGGGGGCCAGTCGCGGCATCGGCCGGGCGATCGCAGCGTCGCTCGCGCGCGAGGGGGCAAAGGTCGCGATCGCCAGCCGCTCGGCGGAGAAATTGGAGGAAGCGCGGAAGGAGATCGGCGGGAGCGCGGTGCCCTTCGTCGCCGACGCCTCGGACCTCGATCGGCTCGAGGCCCTGCCCGGAGAGGTCGAGGGCGCTCTCGGCCCGATCGAGATCCTCGTCCTCAACGCCGGTGGCCCCCCGTTCGGCGGCGCTCTCGACCACGAGCTCGCTGACTGGGAGGCGGCCTACCGCTCGCTCGTCCTCGCCCCACGCCTGCTCGCAGGCGCCGTCGTGCCCGGCATGCGCGAGCGCGGCTGGGGACGGATCGTCAACGTCGGCTCCAGCTCGACCCGCGAGCCGATCCCCGGCCTCAACCTCTCCAACGCCCACCGCATGGCCGCGGTCGGCTTCCTCAAGACGCTCTCACACGAGGTCGCGAGCGACGGAATCACGGTCAACACCGTCGCCACCGGTCGCTTCGCCACCGAGCGACTCGCCGACGCCAACGGCTCGCTCGACGCCGCCGAAGCGGCTGCCAAGAACGAAATCCCGGCTGGCCGCCTCGGCCTCCCCGAGGAGTACGGCGACCTCGTCGCCTTCCTCTGCTCCGAGAGAGCGAGCTACATCACGGGCACCGTCATCCCCATCGATGGTGGGCTTTTGCGTTCGGCGTTCTAGTCGCCTGCGGAGGGGCGCATCGAAGGGAAGAGGATGACGTCGCGCAGGTTGTCGGCGTCCGCCAGGATCATCGTCAGGCGGTCGATGCCGATGCCGGAGCCGCCGGCGGGCAGCGAACCGTATTCGAGCGCCCGCACGAACTCGTCGTCGCTCGGGTAGGGCGCCTCCTCGCTCTCGGGGTGGCGGCGCTGGCGCTGGCGGACGAAGTTCTCGCGCTGCATGTCGGCGTCATTGGTGTCGGTGCCGCCGCCGATGATCTCCATCCCGTCGACGACCCCGTCGAAGGCCTCGCCGAGCAGGTCCGGATGCGAGGGCACCGGCTTCACCGTCGGCCAGAGTTCGCGCGGCAGGTCGACGAGGAAGGTGGGCTGGATCAGCTTCGGCTCGATCAGCTTGCCCTGAATGCCGTCGACGATCCAGGCCCAGTCGGTGTCGGGCTCGACCTCTTCCCCTAAGAGCTCGACCAGTTCCTCACGGCTGGCGGTGAGGATGTCGACGCCGGTCTCCTCGCGGATCGCGTCTTGCAGCGTGATCCGCTTCCAGGGAGCCTTGAAGTCGATCTCGTGATCGCCGCGCTTGACGACGGTCGTCCCCAGCACCTGCTCGACCACGGTCGAGATCATCTCCTCGGCAAAGGCCATAACGCCCTCGTAGCCGGCGCAGCCGAGGAACCACTCGAGCATCGTGAACTCGGGGTTGTGTTTGGGCGAGATGCCCTCGTTGCGGAAGAACCGGCTCAGCTCGTAGACGTTCTCGAAGCCGCCGACGATCGCCCGCTTCAGGTAGAGCTCGGTCGCGGTGCGCAGGAAGAGTTCGCGGTTGAGCGCGTGGTGGTGGGTGGTGAAGGGGCGCGCCGCGGCGCCGCTGGCGAGCGTCTGCAGGATCGGCGTTTCGAGCTCGACGAAGTCGCGCTCGTTGAGGTAGCTGCGGATCGCCGCGACCACCTTCGCCCGCATCGCGAAGATCTCGCGCGAGCGCTCGTTGGCCATCAGGTCGAGCTCACGCTGGCGGTAGCGGACCTCGGAATCTGAGATGCCGTGGAAGAGGTCGGGCGGGTCGCGCAGCGCCTTGCCCAGCATCGTGCACTCGCGCACCGCCAGCGCCAGCTGGCCGCGCTTGGTCACGTAGAGGTCGCCCTCGATCCCGACGGCGTCGCCGGTGTCGAGGTCGTCGATGCGGCCGAAGGCCTCCTCGCCGAGAGCGTCGACCCGGGCGTAGGCCTGGATCGAGCCGGTCACGTCGCGGATGTCGAGGAAGATCGTCTTGCCGTGGCCGCGGCGGCCGACCACCCGCCCGGCGATCCGGTAGCTGACGCCCTCCTGCTTGCCCTCCTCGAGCTGCTCGGGGTCGTGCGCCGCGTGGATCGCCGCGATCTTGTCGCGATCGGGGAAGCCCTCGTGGGGGTAGGGGTCGATCCCTTCCGCGCGCAGCCGCTCGAGCTTTTCGCGGCGGACCTGCTCGGGGGAGCCCTGCGAAGGCTCAGCCTCCACCGGGGCCCCCTCGCTCATGGCGCTGTGCCGACCGTGACCCGCTCGTCGCCGCGGTAGTCGGTGTGGGTCTCCGCCTCGCGCAGCAGCGCCCGCATCGCCGGGCCGTGATGAGTGTCGTGCTCGAGCGCCATCCGCCAGCCGCTCGGGGTCTCCGCGATCAGGCCGCGGATGATGTCGAGCCCGTCCTCGCCGGCGTCGCCGAACTCGGGGTCGCCCTGCACGGCCACCGTCGGCTCGCGGCGAATCTCGGGGGAGCGGGTGTCGATCGAGGTGTTGGTGATGTAGGGGAGGTTGGCGATCAGTAGGTCGACGTCCTCGACGTGGTCGGGGATCCCCGCGCCGACGGTCACCTCGAGCTGGATGCCCAGCCGCGTCGCGTTCTCGCGCGCCTGCTCGGCGGCCTCGGGCGAGAGGTCGGAAGCGGTGACGCGCAGGTCGGGCCGCTCGCTGAGCAGGGCAAGCGAGATCGCTCCTGAGCCGGTGCCCACCTCGTGCACGCGGGCCCCCTCGGGCAGCTCGACGGCGACGGCAACCAGGAGCTCGGTCTCGCGACGCGGAATCAGCACGCGGTCGTCGACGGCAAGCTCGATTTCGCGGAAGGAGCAGCTTCCCAGGATGTACTCGAGTGGCTCGCGCTCGCGGCGGCGGGCGACGTAGCCCTCGACCTCCGCCGCCACCTCGGGCGTGATCTCCGTCGCGCCGTCGCGCTCCAGCTCCTCGACGCTGATCGCCAGCGCCTTGGCCAGTAAACGCTTGGCGTCCGCTTCCGGCGTCTCACAACCCGCAGCCGCGATCGATTCGGTCGCCTGCCTGACGATCTCAGCGACACTCGCCGCCTGCGGCGCAGTCCCCTCCTGGGCTTCCACGCCTAAACCCCCGCTACGGGTCTGGTCTGATCGGTGGAAGTCACCGTCGAAAGGCTACCGTGTCGGCGCCTGACGGCGAGGATCCAGACGGTCCCGGCCGCCATCATCGCCAGGCTCTCCAGCTGCGCCGTGGTTAGGCCCAGCGCCGTCTCAGTGTTGCGGCGCAGGAACTCGACCAGGAAGCGCTCGGCCCCGGCGTAGATCAGGTAGATCGCGAAGAGCACGCCGGCGCGGAAGCGATCGCGCAGCTGCCAGAGGATCCAGGCGCCGAGACCCATCGCCAGCGTCTCGTAGATCGGCGTCGGGTGGACGGTGCGATCGGTAGGCACGGTGCCGTTGGGGTAGGACATCGCCCACGGTCCGTCCCATGGCTTGCCGTAGTCGCCGTCGCCGGAGAGCTGACAGCCGCAGCGTCCGATCGCGTAGCCGAGGGCCAGCGCCGGAGCGGCGAGGTCGAGCAGGGTGAAGCCGAGGAAGTCGCGGTACCAGGCCCAGAGCACGACGGCGAGGGCACCGCCGATCGCACCGCCGTACCAGACCAGCCCCGAGCCGGAGAAGAGGTTGCCGAGCAGGTCGCTCTTGACGCTGTCGTAGTTCTGCACGATGAAGTAGACGCGCGAGCCGACGACGCCGCCGACCAGTGCCGCGAAGCCCATCTCATAGGCCCAGTCGACCGGCTTGCCGAGCTCGATCAGGCGCTTGCCGATCAGCGCCCCGGCGGCGAGGAAGGCGAGGGCGAACATCAGCCCGAAGGTCTGCAGGGTGAGGGGGCCGATGTGCAGCTCGGGGTACACGCTCAGCCCGCGAGCAACATCTCGAGCAGCGCCTTCTGGGCGTGCAGCCGGTTCTCGGCCTGATCCCAGACGGCGGAGCGCTCGCCGTAGAGCACCTCGGCGGAGATCTCCTCGCCGGGATGAGCCGGCAGGCAGTGCAGGACGATCGCGTCGTCCTTGGCGGCGGCAAGCAGGTCGGCGTCGATCTGGAACGGCGCCAGGTCGGCACGGCGCTGCGCCGCCTCCTCCTCGTCGCCCATGCTGACCCAGACGTCGGTGTAGAGCGCGTCGGCGCCGGCGGCGGCGTCGCGCGGGTCGGCGGTGAGCTTGGCCCCGTGCCCCTCCTCCAGCTGGTAGCCCGCAGGTGCGGCGACGACGACTTCGACCCCGGTCAGCTCGCCGAGGACGGCAAGCGAGCGGGCGACGTTGTTGCCGTCGCCGACGTAGGCGAGGCGCAGGCCTTGCAGGTCGCCGTGGCGCTCGCGCAGGGTGAGCAGGTCGGCGAGCGCCTGGCAGGGATGGTGGAGCGGAGTCAGCGCATTGACGACTGGGACGTCGGCGCTGGCGGCGAGCTCGGCGACCGCCTCGTGCGAGCCGGAGCGGATCACGATCGCATCGACGAAGCGCGAGAGCACCCGCGCCGTGTCGCCAATCGACTCGCCGCGTGAGAGCTGCAGTTCGTCGCCGCGCAGCACGACCGGGTGGCCGCCCAGCTCGGCGACGCCGACGTCGAAGGAGATCCGCGTCCTGGTCGAGGGCTTTTCGAAGACGAGCGCGATGCTGCGACCGGCGAGTGCCTCGGAGCCGAGACGATCGGCGCGGCCGGCCTTCAACTCGGCGGCACGGGCGAGCAGCTTGCCGAGCTGGAAGGCGCCGAGCTCTTCGCCTGTGAGGAAATCGACCTTCAAGCAGCGGATACTACGGCGGTGGAGTTCACGGCCGTCAGCTGGAACCTCTTCCACGGTCGCGACTTCCCGCCCGACCCGGCGCTCTTCACCTGGCGCTCGCGACTGCTGCGAATCGAGGAGCGCAACGAGACCCACGCGCAGGTCAATCGCGAGCTGCTCGAGGAGTTCGCGACGGTCCTCGCCGGGGCCGAGTGGGACGTGGCGCTGCTGCAGGAGTGCCCGCCCCGCTTTGCCGAGCCGCTGGCGGCGGCCTGCGGCGCCGCGGCCCATCGCGTGCTCACCTCGCGCAACTCGCTCGCCCCACTGCGGACCTGGATCGCCCGCCACAACCCCGACCTGATCGCCTCGGGCGAGGGAGGCTCCAACCTCACTCTTGCCAGGGCGGCGATTGCGGAGCGACGCGAGCTGGAGATCCACCGCGGGCGTCCGGAGCGGCGGGCGATGGCCTTCACGCGGGTCGAGCTGGCTGGAGGAACCCAGCTCTGCGTCGCCAACCTGCACGCCACCAACGACCGGCCGGACCTCGCCACGGCCGACGTGCTGCGAGCCGCCGCAGCGGCGGTGGAGTGGGCGGACGAGGCGCCACTGCTCTTCGGCGGCGACCTCAACCTGCGGCCGGCAGAGGACCCAGGCGTCTTCGAGCGACTGGGCGAGGAGTTCGGCCTAGTGGGAGCAACCGGGCCGCGGGCGATCGACCACTTGCTCGCGCTCGGGCTGGAGGCGATCGACGCTCCGGAAGCCTGGCCGCCCGAGCGCCGGGAGCTCCCCCACGGCTCGCTCCGGCTCCGCCTGTCCGACCACGCTCCGGTCACGGCGCGGTTCAAAACGGGTAGCCCCTAGCGGTGAGACCAGCAGGAATGAGATAGTCAGGCGGGAAGACCGCCCAAACGACCAGGAGGCGAAACGGAATGGCCGCGAAAAAAGAGAAAACCGGCAAAGCGACGAAAAAAGCCAAAGCCGGAACGCGTGCCAAAAAACCGGCCGCCAAAAAAGCAAAAGCCGCGACGAAGAAAACCGCTGCCAAAAAAGCGAAAGCGAAAAAACCAGCGGCCAAAGGAGCGACGACCGGTCTCGACAAGAGCGTCGAGCAGTTCCGCGACAGCCTCGAGCGCAGCGTCACCCTGAGCCGCGACCGCCTGCAGGAGGTCGTCGACGACGCGGTCAAACGCGGCCGGATGACCCGCAGCGACGCCGAGAAAATGCTCTCCGAACTGGTCAAAAAGGGACGCCGCCAGACCGACTCGCTGCTGAAGGAACTCGAACGGCTGGTCAAACAGGCCCGCCGCGAGGTCGGCGGTCGCGCCCAGCCGGTGCGCAAACAGGCCACCCAGGCCGCGCGGCGCGCGCGAAAGAAACTGAGCTAGATGAACGGGGCCACCGGTGAGGCACCGGCGGCCCGTCGTCACCGCGGCGAGCAGCTCGAGGTCGAGATCGACTCGCTCGCCTTCGGCGGGCGCGGGGTCGCACGGGCGGACGGGCTGGTCGTCTTCGTCGCGGGCGCCCTGCCCGGCGACCGGGTGCGGGCTGAGATCACCAAAGCAAAGCGCCGCTTCGCCGAGGCGCGCACGGTCGAGCTGCTGCGGCCCGGCGCCGACCGCGTCGCCGACATCTGCGTCCACGGCGGTGAGCCCTGCCCCGGCGCTCCCTGGCAGGGGCTGTCCTACGAGCGTCAGCTGGCCGAGAAGAGCGCGCAGGTAGGCGAGGCGCTGCGGCGGATCGGCGAGCTCGGTGAGTTCGAGCTGGAGGAGATCGAGCCGGCGCTCGAGCAGTGGCGCTATCGCAACAAGCTCGAGTACTCCTTCGGCGAGGGCGACGGTGAGCCGATCCTTGGATTCCACGCCCGCGGGCGCTGGGACCTGATCGTCGACGTCGACGACTGCCACCTCGCCTCCGAACGCGGCAACGCCGCCCGCAACGCGGTCCGCAAGTGGGCCCAGACCGAGTCGATCCCTGCCTACGACCGCCGGGGGCGTGAGGGCGTGTTGCGCAACCTGGTCGTGCGCGAGGGCTGGCGCACCGGTCAGATCCAGACCCGGCTCGTCACCACCGCGGCCCGCTTCCCGCGGCCGCCCGTCGACCTCCACACCGTGATCGAGGGCGATTCGGGCGGAACCGACGGCCCGACCGGCGTGCTCGGCTCCGAACGCCTGCGCGAGGAGCTCTTCGACCTGCAGCTGGAGATGTCGCACGGCGCCTTCTTCCAGACCAACACCGAGATGGCCGAGCGGCTCTACGCGATCGCCGCCGAGTACGCCGGCCTGAGCGGCAGCGAGCGCGTCTTCGACCTCTACTGCGGGATCGGCACGATCGGGCTGACGATGGCCAAACAGGCGGGTGAGGTCTGGGGCCTCGAGATCGTCCCCGAGGCGATCGCCGACGCCGAGCGCAACGCCGAGCGCAACAAGATCGAGAACGCCCACTTCATGGCTGGGAGCGCCCGCACCGGCGTCCGCCCCCTGATCGAGAAAGCCGGCAAGCCCGACGTCGTCATCGTCGACCCACCCCGCGCCGGCCTCTCGCAGAAGATCGTCCGCCGCGTGCTCGAGTGCGAGGCGAAGAAGATCGTCTACGTCTCCTGCAACCCGACCACGCTCGCCCCCAACGCCGCCCAGATGGTCGAGGCCGGCTACACCCTGCGCAAAGTCAAGCCCGTCGACATGTTCCCCCAGACGCCCCACATCGAGTGCGTGGCGCTGCTGGAGAAGTGATCGCCAGGTCCGGTGCAACGCTTTTCGGCTCCGAGGGCACCGCAAAGCGTTGCACCGTAGATAGGGTGGGCTGATGGGACGTGGATTTGGAGTTGCCGCGGGGCTTGATTCCGACGTGGCCCGACCGCTGGCCGAGCGCTGCGCGGAGCTCGGCTACGGCTCGATGTGGTCGAACGACCACCCTGGTGCCAAAGGCCTCGACACGCTGGCGGAGTTCGGCGCCGCGGCGCCCGGCGTCGACCTCGGCGTCGCCGTGATCGCCCTCGACCGTACGCCGCCGGAGACGATCGCCGCCGACATCGAGCGGCTCGGCCTCGACCCCTCCCGCCTCTGGCTCGGCGTCGGCGCCGGCTTCTCCGAGAAGCCGCTGACGCGGATGCGCGAGTCGCTGCCCGAGCTGCGCGAGAAGCTGCCCGGCGTCCGCCTCGTCCTCGCCGCGATGGGCCCGAAGATGTGCGCCCTCGCCGGAGCCGAGTTCGACGGCGTCTTCTTCAACTGGATGACCCCCGCCTTCGCCGCCGGCGCTCGCGAGCAGGTCGAAGCCGGAGCCCGGGATGCCGGTCGCGAGACCCCACCGGTCTTCGGCTACGTCCGCACCGCCGTCGGCCCCGACGCCGCCGAGCGCCTCGCCAAGGAGGAGTCCTTCTACCGCGACCTCCACGACGGCTACCGCAACCACTTCGCCCGCCTCGGCGAGCCCGAGGGCACCGTCGGCGTAGCCGCCACCGACTCAGCCGACGCCCAGTCCCAGCTCAGCACCTACGACGCCCTGGACACCATCGTCGTCCGCGGCCTGGCCAGCGCCAAGGTCGAGCCGATGACCGCCGTCGCCGAAGCCGCCGCTCCCTAGGGAGCCGCCCCGGCTCAGTACGGCGGCAAGTCCTCGTACCACTGCCCCAGCACCTTGAAGCTCCGCCAGAAGCGCGCCTTGGCGTCTTCTTCGTCGAGCGAGTCGTCGATGTCGGGGGTGTAGAGGGCGTCGACGGTGGGGGTGAAGGCCTGGACCTCGCCGGGGCGCGGCTCGACCGGGCGGGAGAGCGGGACCTGGAGGTTGTTGAGCACGCGCAGGGCGGGCTCGCCCATGACGACCAGGATCTTCGGCTGCACGATTGCGATCTCTTCGACCACCCGGCGCATGCACTCGGGGGCGGCGAGGTCGGGCTCAGGGATCGGGCACTTCACGCAGAGCGTGCCGTAGACGACGATCGGGTCGATGCCGAGTCGCTTGAAGCTCTTCATCAGGGCGTTGCCGGCGCGGCCGTAGAAGGCGACGCCCTCTTCGATCTCCGCCGCCGCCGGAGCGTGCTTGAGCATGAAGACGTCGGCCTGGGGGTGGCCGGAGCCGAGCACCGGCATCAGCTTGCCGCGCGGGCAATGCGGGCAGGCCTGCAGCTCGTGGCTCAGCTGGTTGAGCTCGCGGATCGCGCGCTCGAGGTACTTCTCCTTGATCTCGTCGTCGGTTGCCGGCATGGGGCTGGGCGCTTTCTTTGACGGGCCGGGCTCGGCTCCTCTCGGCTGCCCCGCCTGCATCAGCTCTTGCTCGCCGAACGGCGTTTGCGCGGACGCCCCCCGCGCACCGGCTTCGCGTCGGGGACGCTGCGTTTGGGGGCCTTCGGCCGCCCGGTCGTCTGCAGCAGCTTCAGCGCCTGCACGTAGACCAGGTTCTTGTGCTTGCGGGTGATGTCGGCGTCCCGCATCGCCTCGAGGAACTCCTCCGGCCCGTCGAAGTCGTGGATCCGCACCCGGACGCTGCCGAGCCCCTGGGCGACGTGGCTGTCGGAGCCCGCCCCCGGCACGATCCGGTACTTGCTGGCGAAGCGCACGGCCTCCTCGTTGAAGGCGGTGAGGGCAACGCGCGGGTTGAAGACCTCGAGCACGTCGATCTCCTCGATGATGTCGAGCAGGTGCTCGTAGTCGGGCACGGAGTGGAAGCGGTCGAAGGGATGCGGCACGTAGACGAGCCCGCCCTGGGCGCGAATCTCGGCGATCGTCTCCGCCATCGTCAGGCCCTTGGGGATCTTCTCCTCGAGGAAGAGGCCGATCACCTCGCCCTGCTCGGCGGTCTTCACCTCCTCGGCGACGATCACCTTGAGGTCGTCCATGCCCTCGGCGATGCGCCGCGCCTCCAGCGCCCCGGAGACCTCGTTGTGGTCGGTGATTGCGATCGCCCCGAGACCGCGGTCGCGGGCGGTCTCCAGCAGCACCTCGACTGGCGTCGCGCAGTCCGGCGAGTGGTCGGTGTGCATGTGCAGGTCGACCTCGATCAGGGGCCGTTTGGCGATTCGCCGCCGCACCTCGGGGTTGCCGGCCGGATCGTGCCGGCGGGCGGCCAGGCGGCGGTAGATCGCCTCGAACTCGGCCGCGACCGCCGCCCAGTCGCGATCCCCCCCGGCCGGCTCGACCAGCTCGTAGGGGGCCGGGAAGTAGCGCTCCAGCAAGCGCCCGGTCTCCGGCGTCGCCACCGTGCGAGCGTCGAGGCGGCCGAAGAAGATCTCGACCAGGGGCCGCGCCACCTGGGTCGAGAGCACCCGCTCCTGCGGCGCGTGGAAGGTGGCGACGTTGAGCGCCGCGGAGTTGCGCAGCGCGGTCGAGGAGACGCGCGGGGCGAAGGGGTCGTGGACGTGGACGATGTCCGCCGCCGTGCCCCGCATCAGCTTTTTGACCTGATCGCCGACGCCGGCGATCTGCACCTGGTGCCCACGGCGCACCAGCTCCAGCGAGATCCGCTCGACGTACTCGTTGACCGGGTTCGCGCTGCCACGCCGGTAGGGCGTGACCTGGACTATCGCGAGGTGCTCCTCCGCCGACACTGGTGCAGCATAAGAGCCGCCCTCAACGGGCGGCTCTTATCTCAGGCCTCGGCCTTTTCTGCCGCGTCGGGTGCCTTGGTCACGCCGGCGGCCGGTGAGGAACCGCGCTTGTTGGCCGAGATGAATTCCTCGGTCTGCTCGCGCGCCTCGTCGTCGGGCCGCTGGCTGTGCGGCGACTTCATCAGGTAGCTGGAGGGACCGTCGAGCTGGCCGGAGATGCCGTTGTTGAGCGCCAGCTTGATCAGCCGTACCGCGTCGATCACGACGCCGGCCGAGTTGGGCGAGTCCCAGACCTCGAGCTTCAGCTCGGCGGTCAGCGGCACGTCGCCGAAGGCCTTGCCCTCGAGTCGGATGTGGGCCCACTTGCGATCGGTCAGCCACGGCACGTAGTCGGAGGGACCGACGTGGACCTGGTCGTCGGGCAGGTCGTGGCCCATGATCGAGGTGACGGCGTTGGTCTTCGAGATCTTCTTCGAGTCCAGCCGCTCGCGCTCGAGCATGTTGTAGAAGTCCATGTTGCCGCCGACGTTGAGCTGCGAGGTGCGCTCGAGTCGCACGCCGCGGTCGTGGAAGAGGCGGGCGAGCTGGCGGTGGACGATCGTCGCCCCGACCTGGGACTTGATGTCGTCGCCGATGATCGGCAGGCCGGCCTCCTTGAAGCGCTTGTCCCAGTAGTCCTCGCGGGCGATGAAGACAGGCAGGCAGTTGACGAAGCCGACGCCCGCCTTGAGCGCCTGCTCGACGTACCACTTGGTCGCATCCTCGGAGCCGACCGGCAGGTAGCAGACCAGCACGTCCGCTTTGGTCTCCTTGAGGATGCCGACGATGTCAGCGGTCTCCCCCGGCGCCTTGGTGATCTTCTCCTTCAGGTACTTGCCAAGACCGTCGTGGGTCATCCCACGCTCGACCTTGACCCCGAGGCTCGGCACGTCGGCGAACTTGATCGTGTCGTTCTGGCCGGACCAGATCGCCTCGGAGAGGTCCTTGCCGACCTTCTCGGAGTCGATGTCGAAGGCGGCGACGAACTCGACGTCACGGACGTGGTAGCCGCCCAGGTCGACGTGCATCAGGCCGGGCACTTCGTCGCTGGGATCGGCGTCCTTGTAGTACTGGACGCCCTGGATGAAGCTGTTGGCGCAATTGCCGACGCCGACGATCGCGACACGGACCTTCTCGTCCGTGCGGGCCGCGCCGTTGCTGCCGTTTGCTCCGTTGCTATCGCTCATGTAATTCGAAGTCCTTCCTCGATCGGGCTAGGTTGCAAACCACACCCGGACTGGGGCCTGGTTACAGGTCAGACGACGCGGTCGTCTCGTTTGAAAGCTGGTTGCGGACGTGCCAAACGCGCTGGATCGTGGTGACGATGGTCAGCGCCGCGATCACGTAGACCGCCGGCGCCAGTAGCTCGAAATCGCCAATCCCAGCGCCCTTGGCGAAGATCAAGCCGATGGAGAGTATGACTACCCGCACGGGACGCGTCGCCAATCCCACCTTGCACTCGACCCCGAGCGCCTCGGCGCGCGCTCGCGTGTAGGAGACCATCAGCGAGCCGAGCACGGCGACGACGCACATCGCGGCGGCAAAATCCTGGCCGTTGGCGGCGAAGTAGCCGGCCACCGCGGCAAGCACGATCCCCTCCTCGATCCGGTCCAGGGTCGAGTCGAGGAAGGCACCGAAAAGCGTGCCCTTGCCCGACATGCGCGAGTAGCGACCGTCGAGCGTGTCCATCACCGAGCCGAGCACGAAGGCGATCCCGCCGAGGAAGAAGAGCTCCTGGGTGACCAGGACAGCGGCGATCAGGTTGCCGATCAGGCCAGCGATCGAGATCGCGTTCGGGGTCAGCCGCGACTCGATCAGGCGCTCGCGCGCGTAGGCGCGCAGCTCCTGTCCGTTGCGGGCCTGACGGCCGTTGCGACGGCTCTCGGGCGCCTTGGGCGGCGCGGTCGGATCCATCGGCTTGAGGCTACCTTGCGGCGCAGCGCGAAGAGAAGGGCATCAGGCCTCGACCTCTTGCGGCGTCGCCGGGCGGCGCCAGGCCCAGGCGTGGGGCCGGGCGCGGGCGAGCAGGCGCTGGGCGACGAGCGCGGAGGCGGCGGCGACCATCCAGCCCAGGGCAACGTCGACCCAGTAGTGGTTGCCGGTGACGATCACGACCCAGCCGATCAGCAGCGGCCAGCACGCCCACCACGTCCTCGACCACCAGTGCCGGCAGACGCGAGCGCCGGTGATGCCGATCATCGCGGCGAAGGCGCAGTGCATGCTGGGCACGGCGGCGTAGGGGTTGATGAAGACCTTGGCCAGCGAGGAGTCGTGGTTGACGTTGGAGAAGTCGACGATCGTGTCGACGAAGCCGTCATGAGGGAACATCCGCGGCGGCGCGGTCGGGTAGAGCGTGTAGCCGATCAGGGCAAAGCCCATCGAGACGACGAACATGTTGCGCACGAAGTAGTAGGAGTCGTTGCGGAAGAGGTAGAGCCAGATCAGGAAGCCGAGCGCGATCGAGAACTGAGCGTTGAGGTAGAGCTGGTTGGCGAGGTCGATCACCCAGTGCGCGGGCAGGAAGAATGCCTGCACACTGGGCTCGAAGAGCAGGTGGGCGGAGCGCTCGAAGTCGATTACCTGCTGGCCGTTTGCGATGGCCTCGGAGCGCTGGCCGTCGGCGATGCCCCGGACCAGCTCGTAGGCGGCGTCGACCAGCACGAGGATGGCCAGCTGGCGACCGGCGTCGCCCCATCCCTGGGGCAGCTTGCTTCCGATGCGGGCGAGAGCACGGGACACAGACGGACAATTGTAATTCGCCCGTTAACGGGCGAAAAGCAAAAGGCTTACGCGAGAAAACGCAAAATCCGCTCGATCACCCGCGCATCGTCGATCCAGGGCCAGTGGCCGGCCTCGGAAATGATCTCGAGCTGAGCGTCAGGGAGGGCGTCTGCATAGGCGTTGGCGAAGCGGGTGGGCAGGTAGATGTCGCGGTCTCCCCAGAGGACCAGCGAGGGACAGGAGAGCCTTCCCAGGGCCCAGCCCGCCCGCGCCAACCGGTCCGGGTCGGCGTGGCGGTAGAGGGCGAGGAGAGCGCGCCGGGTCCCGGCGTCCCAGTGGTCCCAGATCATGTCGACGAAGGCCGGCGGCATCGGCCGGCGGTCTCCGCGCGCCTGGCGAAGCAGCAGGTCGAGGCTCGCTCGGGTCGTCGTCCGGTTGAGGATCTCGCCGAGCGGCTTGCGCCGCCAGAGCTGCGCGACCCAGTGCCAGCGGTAGCCCGGCAGCAACGGCACCGCGTTGACCACGACCAGCTTCTCGACCAGCTGCGGGCGCCGCTGGGCGCCGATCAGGGCAAGCCCACCCCAATCGTGGACGACGAGCTTGTGACGACCGACCCCGAGCTCGTCGAGGCACTTGTCGAGGAAGCCCGATAGCCCATACATCGAGTAGTCGAAGCGCGCCGGGTCGGGCCGGTCGGAGCGCCCCCAGCCGGGCATGTCGATCGCGAGCGCCGGACCGCCGCGCTCGAGGAAGGGCAGCCAGTCCTCGCCGTGGGTCGGGTTGCCGTGGCAGTAGACCGTCGGCGTGCCGTCGCCGGGAACACGGCGGTAGAAGGCGCGCACCCCGTCGATCCGCAGCTCCCCCTCTTCGATCCTCACCGCCACGCGCCAACCATACGCCGGGCTAGGGTCCGCAGGCGATGGAGTGGAAGCGACCGACGAAGCGCCGCGTGCGGGCGATCCGCGACCGCCTGCGCGAGATGTACGGGCAGCCGGTCAACGAGCCCCACGGCCAGCCGATCGCCGAGCTGGTCAAGACTGTGCTCTCCCAGCACACCAACGACCGCAACCGCGACCGCGCCTTCGCGGCCCTGCGCGAGCGCTTCCCACTCTGGGAGGAAGTGCGAGACGCGCCGGTGAGCGAGGTCGAGGAGGCGATCCGCCCCGGCGGCCTGGGCAAGCAGAAGGCGCCCCGGATCCAGGCGATCCTCGAGCAGCTCGGCGAGCACCCTGACCTCGACTGGACCAGGACGGCGCCGCCGGCCGAGTCGATGGCCTACCTCGACTCGCTGCCCGGCGTCGGGCGCAAAACCGCGGCCTGCGTATTGATGTTCACCTGGGGCATCCCAGAGATCCCCGTTGACGTCCATATCCACCGGGTCGCGGGGCGGCTCGGCTTCTTTCCCGAGAAGGCCTCATTCGAACGCGCCCACGACGAGATGATGGCCACCGTCGACCCCGCCGACGCCTACGAGCTGCACATGAACGTGATCCGCCACGGGCGCGAGGTCTGCCGGCCGAAACCCCGCTGCGGCGAGTGCGAGCTGCGCCGAATGTGTCCCTGGTACCGTGCCGGGCGCAAATGACGAAGAAAACCTTCATCTCCTTCGGCTTGGTGGTCGTCGTCCTCGCGGTGCTGATCCCCTGGCTCGCCTTCCGCGACGACGGCGATGCCGCTCGCGGGGCGCAGAAGGTGCCGTCCGACTTGAAGAGCGGCCAGAGCCTCTTCCAGACCAACTGCGGCACCTGTCACACGCTGTATGCGGCCGGCACCGACGGCAACTACGCACCGGACCTCGACGAACTCCTCGCCCCCAACGGCCCGCCCGAAGGGAAAGAAGCCGCCTCGCAGGTCAAAGCCGTCGAAGGACGCGTGCTCAACGCCGTAGAAAAC
>DASZQM010000102.1:0-5252 GCA_035549645.1 Solirubrobacterales bacterium
GTAGGCGCGGATGCGGTCTTTGTGGCTGTCTTCGTCCCTCGCGTACAAACCGTGCGCGAGGGCTTGGACGAGAGCCATCAATGCCGTGTTGGAGCGGGCGAAGGAAGGGCTGTTGGACGAGTAGTAGAGCGTCAGCTCGGCATGCTCGCCGACCTCGGACATCGAGGCGTCGGAGACCGCCAGGGTACGGGCGCCGCGGTGGAGCGCCAGCTTCATCGCCCGCAGCAAAAGCGGGTGGGCGCGGCCGGAGGAGAGGACGATGACGAGGGTTTCCTCGTCGATGCGCCCCAATCGCTGCAGCGACTCGCCGCCCGTGCTGGCGACGATCTCGGCGCGGATGTCGAGAAGGCTGAGGGTGTGCCGCAGGTAGCTGGCGAAGAAGGCCATCTGGTCGACGCCGACGATGACGACGCGCTGGGCTTCGGCCAGCGCCGCGACGGCACCGTCGACCTGCTCACGGGTGAGCTTGCGCGCGGTTTCCTCGAGGTTGGCGTAGTCGGCGCCGAGCGAACCCTCCAGCTCGGAGTGGTCGAAGGAGAAGAGCGAGCCGGCGCTTGCCGCTCCCGCGGAGACGCCGACGGTGCGGTACTCCTCGATCGCCGCCTGCTGAAGCTCGGGGTATCCCTCGAAGCCGAGGGCCTGGGAGAAGCGCACCACCGTCGATGAGGAGGTGCTCGCTCTCCTGGCCAGCTCCTCGGCGGTGAGGAAGGCTGCCTCGTCGAGGTGATCGACGATGTAGCGGGCGACGTCTTTCTGCGAGCGGGAGAACTCGTCGAAGCGCTCCTGGATGTACTCGGAAAGACTCTTTAGCTGTTGGGGGGTCTTGGTTGCGGTCTTGCTCACGGCCGTCCATTTCGTCGGCCCCCTCACTTTCCCTTCCGCAATTTGGTTGGATTGACCACGCGATGACCCTCGAGCAGGCGCTGCGCCTCACCAACCGCAACATGATCGCCTTCGACCTGCTGCTCGGCAGCGGCGCGCTTTTCGCTCCCGCTGCGACCTTGAAGGTGCTCGGTCACGATCATCCTTCGCCGGACGCCGAACACCTCTTCCGCCGCTGTGCGCCGATCTGGCTCACCTTCGCCGCCGCCCACGCCATCGCCGACCGCCGCGGCGAGCAGCGCGACTGGTGGGCGCTGGCCTGGCTGCGCGGCACCGAGATCGCCACAGATGCAATTTGGGCCGAGTCCCCCGCTGTCAGCCGCCCAGGCGCCAAGCTCGGTCTTCGCTTCGCCGGAGTCGCCAACGTGGCGATGGCCGCGGGGTTCGCCTGGCTCTCGAGGCGGTAGGCCCGCTTGGCCGACTTCGCCGGCCTTCCGGATAAACGCTGGAGCCTGCGCGGGATCACCGAAGAGGGCGACGAGGCCTGGCTGATCCGCGGCATCTCCCGCAAGCTCTACCGCTGCCCCGCCTGCCACGGCGACATCGAGATCGGCTCCGAGCACGTCGTCGTCCAGTACGTCTTCCGCCTCGGCGGCACCGAACACCATCATTGGCACCGCGGCTGCGCCGAAGAACTGCTGGTCGGCGAGCTCGGCGACCTGCGCAAGGTCTCGACCTCCGAGTCGGCCCAGTCGAAGCTAGAGCGGCGCGGGCGCCACCCCTCCGGCCGGCGACGCCGGCGCTGAGATGACCCGCCGCGCCCAGCTCGCCTCGATCTACCTGCGGATCGGTCGCACCTACTGGCGCTGGGCACCTTCGCTGCTGCTGCTCGCGGTCATCGTGTTCGTGCCGCTCGGCCTGGTTCACGCGCTGACACTCGAAGCCCACCTCGGCTCGTTCGATTTCGGCGGCGGTCTGAAGCTGGTCGCAATCCTCGGCGCGGTGCTGGCGCTCGCGGCGACCGGCCTGGTCGGCGAGGTCTTCTACACCGGGGCGGTGTCGATCCTGCTCACCCACCCACACGATGGCGAGGCGCCGTCAATGCGTGAAATCGCCGGCATGATCAAGTACGGCCCGCTGGTCGCAATCGACCTCCTCTACGGGTTCATGGTCGCGATCGGCCTGATCGTCTTCTTCTTCCCGGGCATCCTCGTCTTCGTCTGGCTCGGCCTCGCCGCCCCGGTAGTCGAGATCGAGCACCGGGGCATTCGCGCCGCCTTCCGCCGCAGCATCGAGCTGGTGCGGCACAAGTTCTGGATCGTCGCCCTGGTGCTGATCCCGATCGAGCTCCTCGGCGACGGCATGACCAACCTCGCGACCGAGGCCACCCACGGCCTCTTCGGCAGCGAATTCATCTGCGAGTGGCTCGCCGACGTGCTGGCGAACATCGCCTTCACCCCGTTCTACGCCGTCGCCGCGGTCCTGCTCACCGTCGACCTGATCCGCGAAAAGGGCGGCGGTGTCGAGCTGCGCCACGCACCGAGCCCGACTCGGGTCTAACCTTCGCCGAGGGCGGCGAACACACTCTGGAGCTGCGGGGACCTCGCGCCATCCAGTTCGGCCGCTTCGCCCACGGCGTCGAATACCGGCAGCTGGCACCCGCTGGGATCTTCAGTCCTGAAAAAGTCGGCCCTGGGTGCCCCTGGCAGAGAGACGACGACGCGCCCGACGTCGATTGGATCGACCGCATTGTCATGCCTGACGGCGAGATCCAGCTGGTAGATGAAGTCGGTGAGGTCCATCTCGGCCTTCCTCCTTCCAATGCGGAACACGAAGCGGTCAACGCCATCAGCGGGGATCGTCTGATTTATTGGGACTTCGACCGTGTCGCTCGGCCTGACGTCACGTGGGATGAGGATGTCGTAGGCAGCCGACAGCCGGATACCGGCACCGACGCCGCAGGGTGGTACCGGGATCACCCTGCGCACGGTGACTACGGCCCCGGTGATGTAGGTCCGCCGTTCGCCCGTGTTCTGGAGGCGGATTTCAACCCGGGCCTTCGACCGATCGGTCTGACGGCTGGCAGCTAGGCCGGAGTGAAGCGTTAGGAATTCGGATTCGCTTTCCGGGTTGCGCACCACTGGTTCGAGGGCCTGGATGCTTGGCCCCGGGTCTTCGGAGGTGAGCCCCGTGACGGCCGCGGGCACGCCGACGATCGCCAGCCCGACGATGAGGGGCCCAATCAGCACCACCCATAGGTTCTCGGGAAGGAACCTCTGCCAGCCTAATCGCTTGTCACCCGGATCGGTCACGGTTGATGCACCACGCTGAAGTGGCGTCAATAAGATCAGGAATACCGTAGTGATCTAAATAAAAAACTGTAAGGTTAAAAAGGGTGTTACTCCCCCATCGCCTTGATCACCAGGCGCTTCGGCCTGCCGCCGTCGAACTCGCAGTAGAAGACCTGCTGCCAGGGACCGAGGTCGAGCCGGCCGGCCGTGATGGGGACGATCACCTGGTGGTGCATCAGCAGGTTCTTCAGGTGGGCGTCGCCGTTGTCCTCGCCGCCGCGATGGTGACGGTAGTCGCCTTCGTCGGGCGAGAGCTCGGCGGCAACCTCGTTGGCGGCAGGCTTCCAGCTCGGCGGGGCGACCTTGTCGAGCCATTCGAGCGTGTCCTCATGCAGGCCCGGCTCGTCGTCGTTGACCCACACACCAGCAGTGATGTGCATCGCCGAGACCAGCACCATTCCCTCCTCGATCCCGGCCTCGTTCACCGCCGCCTGCACCTCCTCGGTGATCCGGATCAATTCGCGGCGGCTCTCGGTGTTGAAGGTCATGTAGGCGGTGTGTGACTTCAACTTGCTCCTTCAGTTGGTGGCGCTGTACAGCGACAGGCCATCGATGACCTCTCGAATTTGCTCGAAATCGCTGTCGAAGCTCCACAGAACATGTTCTGCACGGGCCGCGGCGACCGCGATCACAAGATCGGTCAGTGGCATGGAGTGGCCCAACTTACGCAGCCTCCGCGCGGCAACGCCAACCTCTCGCCAAAGCCCGGGATCCAATCCAGCCCACGGCAAGGAGGCGAGCGTTGCCGAGATCCGTTCCGCCACTTCGCCTTCCGCTCCGGCCAATAGCTCAGCGACTACCGGCCCACAGGTCGAGACTTCGCCGCCGTCAAGAAGACCTCTCAAGTCCCCGGCCCTACCTCGATCCCCGCGCCGGGCGAAGTCGACCCAGACGGACGTGTCGGCGAGGACCACTTAGAGCTTCCGGTCCTCGCTGCGCATTACGCCCGACACGTCCTCTATCTCGATCGTGCCGGCGTTTGAGAGGAACCAATCCACTGCCCCCCGTCGTACGTAGCTCTCAATCGCGGCTTCAACCGCTTTTGTCTTGGTCTCATCTGGATGGCGGGTCATCAAAGCTTCCATAAGCCGGTCGTCGAGATCGAGCGTAGTGCGCATGGCATCAATATGCCATAGACGAACGCCTAAGTGTCAACTATTCGCGGCCGACACCTCTCCCCCCTCACCCACAATTCTTAGCCGCGGCTGGCGCTGCACTGTTCGAGGCCGACTTCGCGGGCGAGGTCATAGCGTTCGCCCGCCTCGGCATCGCGGCGTGCGCGGGCGGCTTTGTAGGCGCTCGTGTTTTCGGCTTCGGCCGCTTCCAGTGCCTGGCGGTCGTATCTCATCACCCGCTCTTGGGCTTGCACGTACTTGGCGAAGGCAGGTTCGACCGCGGGCGGCGCCTTTGGCTCGAGCTGGCGGAAGCGTTCGACGCCGCGCCGCGAGATTCCCGAGAGCGTCGTCGCGTAGCCGACATCGGGGACTTCTTCCAGTTCCGCCGAGCGCACGCTTGCGTACGTGCTCTGGCTCGTTTCGCAGATCGCGTCGGCCTTGGCGATCAGCTCGGATTTGCTCAGCGGCTTCGGCTTTGGCCTTGGCTTTGTCGGGGCGGGCGTCGTGCCGGTCTCCGCCGTCGTGTTCGAGCCGCTCCCCCCGCCACTGCTGACCAGGATCGCGATAACGATCGCCGCTGCGGCCAAGGCCACCACTCCGGCGGCGATGGCCCAGCGGCGGGAGCTCCCCGGCTCGCCGCTGGCGGACGCGGTGGCAGCGGTCTCGTCGGTGAGGCGCCGGGTGGGGTTGGTCGGTGCGGCGGGTTCAGTCGGCACCGCCGGTTCGGTCGACTGGGTGGATTCGCGCGTCGCCTCGGCACCAGGCGCGATGGTCTCCGCGGTGCGGGTCGCGGCTGCGCCGGTGGCGACCGTGTGCTCGGGCACGGTGGTGGGTTCGCCGCGCAGTGCAGCCTGGGCGGCGCGGCCGAGGTCGCCGGCCGACGGGTAGCGGTCCTCGGGCTGCTTCGACATCGCGCGTGCGACGACGTCGTCGAGCGCCATCGAGACCTCGGGCACGTAGAGCG
>DASZQM010000103.1:0-2914 GCA_035549645.1 Solirubrobacterales bacterium
GAGCCGCTTGAGCGTGCGGGCCGGCTCGATGATCCGCCACTTCTGGTCGCGGGCGATGCTGATGAAAACGGTCCCTTCGCGCGGCAGCGTGTTGCCGGCGGCGATCTGGCTCTTGGCGAAGGCGACGGGGAACTGCTTGTCGATTCCCATCACCTCGCCGGTCGACTTCATCTCCGGCCCGAGCACCGAGTCGGCGCCGGCGAAGCGGGCGAACGGCATCACCGCCTCCTTGACGCTGACGTGTTCGGGCAGCGCGTCGGGCAGCTCCATGTCGGCGAGCTTCTCCCCCAGCATCAGCCGCGCGGCGACCTTCGCCAACGGCACGCCGATCGCCTTCGAGACGAACGGCACCGTACGGCTGGCGCGCGGGTTGGCCTCGATCACGTAGAGGCGCCCCTCGGCGATCGCGTACTGGATGTTCAGCAGTCCGACGACGCCGAGCGCCACGGCGATCCGCTCGGTCGTCGCGCGGATCTCCGCCAGCATCTCCTCGCCGAGGCTGAGCGGCGGGATCACGCAGGCCGAGTCGCCGGAGTGGACCCCGGCCTCCTCGACGTGCTGCATGATCCCGGCGACGAAGACGTCACCGCCGTCGCCGAGGGCGTCGACGTCGACCTCGATCGCGTTCTCGAGGAAGCGGTCGAGCAGCAGCGGGTGCTCTTGGTCAGCCTTGACGTTGGCCGCGAGGTAGGCGGCGAGGTCCTCGGTCGAGTAACAGATCTCCATCGCCCGGCCGCCGAGCACGTAGGAGGGCCGGACCAGCAGCGGGAAACCGACCTGCTTGGCGATCTCCATCGCCTCCTCGGCGGAGAGCGCCGTCCCGTAGGGCGGGTGCTTGACCCCGAGCTTGCGCAGCAGGTCGCCGAAGCGGCCCCGGTCCTCTGCCAGGTCGATCGCGTCGACCGGGGTGCCGAGCAGCGGCACGCCGGCCTCCTCCAGCGCCCGTGCCAGCTTCAGCGGCGTCTGGCCGCCGAACTGGACGATCACGCCCTCGGGGCGCTCCTGTTCGCAGACCGCCAGCACGTCCTCTGCCGTCAGCGGCTCGAAGTAGAGGCGGTCGGAGGTGTCGTAGTCGGTCGAGACCGTCTCCGGGTTGCAGTTGATCATCACCGCGTCGCGGTCGAGCTCGCGGGCGGTCATCGCCGCGTGCACGCAGCAGTAGTCGAACTCGATCCCCTGGCCGATCCGGTTGGGGCCGGCGCCGAGGATGACGACCGAGTCGCGATCGCCGCGGCGAATCTCCGAGGCGGCGGCCCCGGCCGAAGGGCGCTCGTGGCCCGAGTAGTAGTACGGCGTCGCCGCCTCGAACTCGGCGGCGCAGGTGTCGACCGACTTGTAGACGCGCTCCAGCCCGTCGGTGCCGTCACCCTCGACGGCGAGCGCCTGCAGCTCGCGCAGGAACCAGGGGTCGACCAGGCAGCGCTCGTGCACGGCCTCGACCGAGAGACCGCGCTCGAAGGCGGCGAGGACGAGGTCGAAGCGCTCGGCGCAGGGCTTCTCCAGGGCGGTGAGCAGACCCTCGTCGCCCTCGGGAATGTCGGCCGGAGAGTCGAGCTCGCGCGAGCGCATCGCCTTGGCGAAGGACTCGCGGAAGGTGCGGCCGATCGACATCGCCTCGCCGACGCTCTGCATATAGGTCGAGAGCTTGCCCTCGGTGCCCGGGAACTTCTCGAAGGCGAAGCGAGGCATCTTCGTAACCACGTAGTCGATAGTCGGCTCGAAGGAGGCCGGCGTCGCCCGGGTGATGTCGTTGGGGATCTCCTCCAGCGCGTAGCCGACCGCGAGCTTGGCCGCCATCTTGGCGATCGGGAAGCCGGTGGCCTTCGAGGCCAGGGCCGAGGAGCGCGAGACGCGCGGGTTCATCTCGATCACGGCGATCTCGCCGTTCTCGGGGTTGACCGCGAACTGCACGTTGGAGCCGCCGGTCTCGACCCCGACGGCGCGGATCACCTTGATCGCCTGGTCGCGCAGGTCCTGGTAGAGCGCGTCGGTGAGGGTCTGGGCCGGGGCGACCGTGACCGAGTCGCCGGTGTGCACGCCCATCGGGTCGACGTTCTCGATCGAGCAGATGATCACGACGTTGTCGTTGTGGTCGCGCATCACCTCGAGCTCGAACTCGCCCCAGCCGATCACCGACTCCTCGACCAGCACCTGGTTGATCGGGCTCGCGGCGAGACCCTCGGAGACGACCTGGCGCAGCTCGGCCTCGGTCTCCCCCACGCCACCGCCCTGGCCGCCCATGGTGAAGGCCGGGCGCACGATCGCGGGCAGGGTGATGCGGCCATCGGCCAGGGCAGCGTCGACCTCGTCGAGACCTTCGACGGTCATCGACCAGGGGATCCGCAGCCCCGCATCAGTCATCGTCTGGCGGAACTCCTCGCGGTCCTCGGCGCGGCGGATCGCGGCGTTGTCGGCACCGATCAGCTCGACCCCGTGCTTCTCCAGCGTGCCGTCTTCGTACAGGGCCATCGCCAGGTTGAGCGCGGTCTGGCCGCCGAGGGTCGGCAGCAGCGCATCGGGCTGCTCCTTTTCGATGATCCGGGTGACCGGGCCGGGCAGCAGCGGCTCGATGTAGGTCGAGCTGGCGAACTCGGGGTCGGTCATGATCGTCGCCGGGTTGGAGTTGACGAGGACCACTTCGTAGCCCTCCTCGAGCAGCACCTTGCAGGCCTGCACGCCGGAGTAGTCGAACTCGGCGGCCTGGCCGATCACGATCGGCCCCGAGCCGATCAGGAGGATCTTCTCGATGTCGGTGCGCTTAGGCATTGGTCAGCTCCAGGAAGGAATCGAAGAGGTGGCGGGCGTCGTGCGGGCCGGGGCCGGCCTCGGGGTGGTACTGGACGGTGGCCGCGGCCACCTCCTTCAGCACCAGCCCCTCGACCGTGCGGTCATAGAGGTTGAGGTGGGAGAGCTC
>DASZQM010000104.1:0-12638 GCA_035549645.1 Solirubrobacterales bacterium
TTGCTTCTTGCAGGCGAATCGCTGGAAGACATCGCCGACACGCTGAACCGCAAGAAGACCCCCGCGTTTCACGGAACGAAACGATGGACGGCGGCCATGGTGCGCGAGGCCTACGTGTCCTAGTCCGGGTTCCGCTTCGCGCGAAAAGCAGAAGTGCCCGGCGCGGCGCTCGGGCGCCAGGGCTTTCACGGGCTCTGGCACTCGGGCGATGACCGAACCCATACCTACTCTCGGTGGTCATGTTCGCGACCTGGGTCTCGAAGAGATGTGTCCTCTGCGGTGGAATACCCGATCGCTTGTCCAAGGCTCACGTAATCCCCGTCTCTCTCGCGGGTCGGCTGAAGGCAGACTGCCTGTGCCGATCTTGCAACAGCAGCCTCGGGACGCGCTTCGAGGCGAGACTGACCGACGACCCTGCGATCAGGCTCGCGATTGAGGCTCTGAGCGGCCGTACCCCGGCGCTTGCTCGTCTCCGCCAAGGTCGCCACTTCATCGCAGAGCGGGACGACGTGATCGTGACGATGAGGATGAAGGAAGATGGACTGGCTGTCATCGATTCCCCACAGGCCGACGGATCTCTCATAAAGAGTCCCAGTCGCGCTGTCGCCGATGTCGAGACGACCCTTCGACGACGAGGCGCAGATCAAGACGAACTACGGGAGGCACGCGAACGTGTCGAAGCGGCACCCGTAGGGATTCGGACACAGGTCGCACCGGGTTTGGCGGTCAAGCACGGTCGGACGGACTCTGTCTCCCCTGACCTCCGCAGGCCATTCGCCGCCGAGGAGAGTTTCCTCGCCGTTGCCTTTCTCTACCTTGCGCTAAACGTCGGCAGCGCGATCTACTCGCCTGGTTTCGAGCCCGTCCGCCGCACCCTGCTCGGCCATCGAGAACACGGATGGTCAGTGACTCCGATGTTCGCCGGCAGGGCCTACGAGCCGTTCCATGGCCTGGCCCTCGAGAGTTGGCGCTCCGGCCTGACTGTGCAGATCCGTCTCTTTGGTTGCCTGGCATGGCTGGTCACGTTCGACGAACTCTCGCTGCCGAAGCATTTTGTCCCGACCTGGTATCGACTGGACCTGAATTCGGGCGAGGAGGTTTTTGCCCCTGGG
Organism: Solirubrobacterales bacterium; assembly: GCA_035549645.1. GTDB lineage: Bacteria > Actinomycetota > Thermoleophilia > Solirubrobacterales > 70-9 > VRUE01. The sequence continues at coordinate 1,113 of DASZQM010000104.1, forward strand.
CGTTCCCTCGCCGCTTGAGACCGCTCGACGGACCGACCTCAAGAACGAGAATGCTGGCATGACGGCGCCCGACTCCGTGTCAGCCGCGCTCGAGCGGCTGCAGAGATCCCTGCGAGATGAGTCGTTGAAGGTTTCCCCGGCCGACGCGGTTCTCAACTTTGCCGTCCCGGAAGACCTCGCTGGGCCGGGGGCCGAAACGTTGTTCCTGGGTGAGGTTGAAGCCGCTGATTTTCGGGAGGCGGTGGCTACGATCGCCAATGACCTTCGCTTCGAGTACATGACCAAGCGGGTCGCGGGGGATCCCCTGCGAGATGCGTTGATCCGGTTCGCCTGCCTGTGCGAGATGGATAGAGCCTCCGATCAGGTCTCGCCGTTCATCGCGGGGCACTCGCGGGCGCCGGAAGAGCGGACCTGCTTCATCGGCGTCGAGTACTTGCGGGTCAGCGAGCCGATCGAGCTCCTCGGGTTGCGCCTGCTCCCGGTTGACCACCCTGACGTTCCGGAGACCACCGGTTTCTTCACCCTCGGTGCGCAGGTGGGCGCGGTCGCCGCGGTGCCAAGCAACGGCACGCACTTGGGCCTTATGAAGGACCGTGCCACAGCCGCCGCTGAACGGGAGTTGAGGGTCCTACGCCTCAGCCTGCAGGAGAACCGCTATCTGAATCCACTGCAGTTGCGTTTCGGTTTGGCCGAGAACTACTCCTTCGGTGGTCCCGCGGCTGCTGGCTTCGAGACCCCAGAGTCGGCGCGCTGGGAGCTCGCCCTCGACGAGGAGCTGATCGAGCTGGTGAGGGACCAGCCGCTGAAGGTTCTCGCCGCGCCTCCCGAGAACGACCTGCAGGAGTGCGCCGACCGAGCGATGGGCTGGATTGAGGACTCGATGATCGAGGGAGATCGGCTGAAGTCGCTGCTCTATCTCTTCTTTGCCCTGGAGGCGCTGCTCGGGGTTCAATCCGAGAAGGAGAAGGGGCACGGACTGGCGTTTCGACGAGCGCTTCTGAGCCTCGCCACGAGAAAGCATTTCGCCGATCCCGACCGGGCCTATCGGCTCTACGGCGAGGTGCGCTCCGCGGCAGTTCACGGCGGCGCGACTCCGCATGTCTCGAAGGAGACCGAGCGGGTTCTTCTCTGGGATGTCCGCGGGGCGCTCCTTGAGTACATGGAGCTGGCGGAGCGGAACAACCCTCGGACGCGGAAGGCGGTCCTCAAGCACTTGCGCCAGCTCCCCGATCGAACGAAACTCGCGCATTGGTTGCTCGAGCGGGACCCGAAGAGCTGGAAGAAATACCTTGAAAAAATCGAGGTGCTCTGACGGCATTCAGGCGAGCGCAGCGCGCGGACCTGGGATGCGATCTCGACGTCCTCGCGGGCTTCGATGAGGACGACGGGGACCGGCGCCGCGGGGTCGGAGAGAAGCCCATCGCCCTTGCCCTCGGCGTTGAGCCGCGGTTCGAGCTCGACGCCGAGGAAGGCCACCGCACTGGCCGCAGCGGATCGCAACCCGCGCTGCGCGCGGTCGCCGACGCCGAAGTTTCGCTCCAGTTCCTCGTCCTCGAGCGGGGTTCCCTCGGGCCTGGCGCGGTCTGAATCGCTCATGGGGTGAAGCGATGGGCAATTTTGGACTCCGCAATCGGGATCTTCTCCACCCTCGGTTGCGGGGTTTCCGTAACTCGGTGTTATCGGGCGTTGGGGGCGCGTTGGGCGTCGTCGCGAGCAGGTCCCTTCACATCCATGAGGAGGAGGACGAGCTCCTCTACGTCCTCGAGGGCGAGATCTTGGTTGCGATCGACGGAGGGAGCACCAAGTTGGAATCGGCGGCGTCGCCTTCGCGCCCCGCGGTGTTCCCCATGCTTTTCTTGGCGCCTCACCCACCGCGCGGGTCCTCACTCTCCTGACCCCGGGTAGTGCTGAGGGGTTCTACCGCGGAGCCAGCAAGCCGGCGGCAGCCGATGCCGACCCCTCGGGGCCGGTGGATTTCGCTCGCGTGCAGGAGGCGGCGCAGCGCTCAGGTGGCATGCGGGTACTTGGCCCGCCTCCGTTCGGGGCGCCCTAAGTGCGATGAGCTCCCTCTTTGGCCGCCGCGCGTACTCGGCTGCGCTGGCGGAGCGACGGCGGTCGCTTCGTCCTCCGTCTGCTGGCTTGAAGGGGGCACGAGTAGCAGCCGGAACAGGCTTTCATGAATATCGCTGCTGACTTGCTCCACCGCGGGTTCGCGGCTCGGAACCCGGTCTCCTCCGCCATTACAGACGGCGGCCCATGGCTTCCCCTGCCAGTACTAGTCCCAAGAGAAGAAGGACAACAGTGCTATCGACTTCGAGCGTCACGAAAACGCGCTCGATAGCTTCGGCTAACGCGACTTCAGCTGCTGCCCCCATGCCCGTCATTGTGAGTGTGTTTGGCATGACACCAATGTCCCAGCGATCCGACCGCCGGAAAATGAGGTCAACCCCCAATTCCTTAGATGGTCATCTCTCCCCATGGTCTCGAGGCGAGCGGTCCGAGATCCTGTGAAGGGATCATTCGTCTATGAGAAACGGAGGCAACGGCCATGTTGCTGATGGGAAAGGTGCACTGTCCAACGCGTGGAAGATTGCGGGCTGGGCCTTTACTGCACGTGCGTGTATTGCTGAATCGACTAAGGCTTGATCGGGCGCTGGCAAGCGGCGCTGATGCCCTGGGAAGTCCCGAGCTGCTGCTGCGCTCCGAACAGCTTCAGCGGCCGCGGACTCGCGAGCGACTGGCCAATGGAATGAACCGGCTGCTAGCCATAGCTTTCGGCGATCCTCGTCGACACGTTGGGCCGGCACGGGTCCCATTTCGTCATCAGCGCGTGAGGCCGAACGCGGAGCGCTTCGAAGCCCTTGCAGAAGCACTCAAGGGCTCCGGGCCCCACGCAGTGAAGGGGCTCGCGATGGCTTCGAACTTGCTGGAAGACGGACGCGGAGAGCTCTACGCCAACGACACTCCCGGGGACCTCGGACGGGCTCTCGATGAAACCATCACTGCGTTGCGGGTTGACGGACCCCAACGGGCCAATGACCGTTCGACCGTTGGCGAGTCGATGGAGCTCGCTGGTGCAGGATCGGCGCGCTGATTCGTCCGCACCGAACCGCCAGCCGCGCAGCGTTTACATCGTCGATGGTCCACTTAGCGCATGTGCCGCTGAACGGAGTCCGGCGAGGCAGCTACGGCCTTCTTTTTGGGTCCCGCGAGGAACCGACTGCGCTGGACGCAGGTGAGCCGGGAGACATGTCTCGGCTCATCGCCGGTCGCAGGATCTCGTAGGATTCGAGACATCGACGTCAGCGAGAACGGGTGAAATGGGAATGAACTCTGCTCGACTGCTGATCGTGACCGGGGGGGTCGCATCAGACTTAGGTGAGACCCCAACCAGCGCTCGGCTGCTCATCGACGCTGCGGATGAGATCTTGGTCGTAGCTCCCACTCTGCCAACCCGGATTGCCTGGCTAGCCTCTGATACCGACAAGACCCGTGAAATCGCCGACCAGCGGCTTCAGACGGTTTTAAGTCAGATCAGTGATGCGGGGACGCCGGCGGAGGGCGTCGTCGGCGCCGATGATCCGCTGCTCGCCTTCGAGGACGCGGTCGCAGATTTCAACCCCGATCACATCCTGGTCGCCCTTCGCGGTCCCGAGGACTCCGGCTGGCAGGAGCAGGGCCTGCTCGAAAAGGTATTCGAGCGCTTCGGGCTGCCGCTGACCGTCTTCCGGGTCAGCGACTGAGAGACGTGCAGACGCCAGCGCGAGTCGCGCCTGCGGGGCCGCTGATCGTAGGGGTCGACGAGAGCGAGCGCTCCCGCGATGCGATTGCGCTTGGCCGGCAGCTGGCCCTGGGGCTGCCTGGCGGGCTGATGCCTGTCTACATCCACACTCTCGAAGAACTCGGTTCCCTCATGACCGGGCATCGCTCCAGGGAGATCGAAGAGCTGGTGGCCATTGACGCGGCCGCCAAGCACGCAAAGGTTCGGGTTCTCGCGGAAGAGATGGGTATCTCGGACGTGCAGCTACGGCAAGCCCCCTCAGCGGCCGAGGGACTTCATCATCAAGCCGTCGAGAGCAACGCGGCTCTGGTGGTGATTGGATCCTCGAGCCGCTCGGGACTAGGACGGCTGCTTCCGGGCGGGACGGGGGAGAGGCTCCTGTCAGGCTCGCCCGTCCCCGTCGCTGTCGCTCCCGAGGGCTATGCCGACAGCCAAGCAGGCTGCGCCCTGGTCGGAGTGGGTTTCGATGACTCGCCGGAGTCCCAGCAAGCCGTCAGGTGGGCGGCCGACCTCGCCCAGGGAAGTGGCGCCGCGCTCCAATTGATCGCGGTTCATGCTCCGCTGTCCGTTGGAGGGGGAGTGGTGGTTGGGGCACTCGGAACGGAATCGGTGAATGAAGTGCTGGGCAAAGAACTTCAGTCGCAGAGCGAAAAGCTCGCAGAGGCTCTGCCGTCAGATCTATCGGTCAACTCGGAATTATTCAGAGGCGATCCGTCTACCGTGCTCATCGAGCATTCCCAGGTGCTTGATCTTCTCGTCCTCGGGTCGCGGCGATACGGACCGCTGAAGAGCGTGTTGCTCGGCAGCGTCTCCTCGTACGTGATCCGCAACGCACATTGCCCCGTCTTGGTCGTGCCCCGAGGCAGCAGCGACTAACCCGTAGCCCTTGCCTAGGCGCCCTTCTCGATCAGGACGCCGACGAGATTGCCCCACTCGGTCCAGGAGCCGTCGTAGTTCGTCACATCCCCGGGCCCCCAGCAGCTCGTGCAGGACGAACCAGGCGTGGGCCGAGCGCTCGCCGATCCGGCAGTAGGCGATCACTGGCTGCTCGTCGGCGAGGACGCCGTGAACTTCTCCGCCTTGTAGGACGGCACGTCGGTACTCGTCTCGCGACCCTCCGCGACCTACTTTCGCGCGGCCCGTCGACCAGGCGGTTGACTTCCGATCCTGCATGACGACAAAGTTTCCGAGCCAGGCGGACCGGCCCTCATTGCAGGAAGACTACAAATGGAACTAGGCGGATTCGAACCGCCAGCCCTCTGGCGCCAGTACTCGAGATCGGAGGTCGGTCAAGATGCCGACCTCCCGTATGCGATGTAGGATCGGCGTCCAGAAGCTGTTCGCCTGCAAGCGAGTGGAGGGTGATCCCGGTCTTCGCCATCGGATGTCCACGCACAGGAGCCCTGGCCACGGCGGACCCGGGATGACTGCCGGCCGGACCTGGAAAATCCCGGCTGAATTCTTCCGCAGCAGCCTGATCCCGTGTCGCAGCCGCGCGCCTTGCCCAAGGACGACGGCGCTGCGCTCGCAGGCGGACTGAACGGCCATGGAACGCGACGCGAACCGCAACCTCCTGCTGGCGACGGTCGCCTTTGCGGCCTGCTTCTCGGCCTGGGGGATGCTTGCCCCCCTTGGTCCGAAGCTGCAGGACGACCTCGGCCTCTCCAACACTGAAACCTCGATCATGATCGCGGTCCCGGTGGTCCTCGGCTCGTTGCTGCGGATCCCGCTGGGACTGCTCACGGACCGCGTCGGCGGCCGCCCCGTCTTCACCGTGATGCTGTTCTACTCGGCCGGCGCGGCGGCGCTGGTCGGCTTCGCCTCCAGCTATGCCGCTCTGCTCGGCGCCGGCTTCCTGCTCGGCGCGGCTGGCGCCTCCTTCGCGGTCGGCGTGCCGTTCGTTGCCGAGTGGTTCCCGAAAGAGCGGCAGGGGTTCGCGCTCGGTGTGTACGGCATGGGCAACATCGGCACCGCCGTCGCCGCTTTCTCGATCCCGGCCCTCCGCGACGCGACCAGCCAGGGGTTCGCCGGCATCGTCTTCGGCGTCCTCATCGCCGTCTACGCGGTGATCTGGCTGACCTTGGCGCGGGAGGCTCCCGGGGAGCGCCCGCGCACCGACTATGGCAAGGTCCTGCGCGCCGGCTGGCGGCTGTGGCGGCTCGCCCTCTTCTATTTCGTCACCTTCGGCGGCTTCGTCGCGATGGCAATCTTCCTGCCCAAGCTGCTCAAGGACTGGTTCGGCTACTCGCTGACCGACGCCGGCGTGCGGGCGGGAGGGTTCACGGTCGTCGCCACGCTGGCGCGCCCGCTCGGCGGCTGGATCTCGGATCGGATCGGTGCCAGCCGGGTGCTGGTGATCTCCTTCAGCGGGGTCGCGCTGGACGCCACCGGCCTCGCCTGGCAGGCAGCGGGCCCCTCGATCGTCCCGGTGACCTTCTTCTGCCTGACGATGGCTGGCTTCCTCGGCCTCGGCAGCGGTGCGGTATTCAAGATGGTCCCGGCCGAGTTCCCCGACGCGACCGGGGCGGCGACCGGGATCGTCGGCGCCGCCGGGGGTCTCGGTGGCTTCTTCCCGCCGCTGGTGATGGGCGTGGTCAAGGACGCGACCGGCGAGTTCGTGCTCGGCTTCGTCTTCCTCGTCGCCTTCGCTTGTATGTGCGTGGGCCTGGTCTTCCCCCTCCTGAAGCCGCACCCCCCGGCGGTCGCCGATGGAGGCTGACGGCCCGCTCCGGGACGGGCATGGGCGGCGGATCTCCGACCTGCGCGTCTCGATCACCGACCGCTGCAACTTTCGCTGCCAGTACTGCATGCCGGCCGAGGGCCTGCCCTGGTTCGACCGTGAGGAGATCCTCAGCTTTGAGGAGATCGAGCGTCTGGTCGCACTCCTGGTTCGGCTCGGGATTGAGGACGTCCGCCTCACCGGTGGCGAGCCGCTGGTGAGGCGCGAGTTCCCGAAGCTGGCGGCGAAGCTGGCGGCGCTCGACGGCATCCGCGACCTCTCGTTGACCACCAACGGCTTCCTGCTCGAGCGCCAGGCCGACGCCCTGGTCGCGGCTGGCATCCAGCGGGTCAACGTTTCGATCGACTCGCTGCAGCGCGACCGCTTCTTCCAGCTCACCCGCCGCGACGCCCTGCCGCAGGTTCTGCGCGGGTTGGAGGCGATCGGCGCCTATCCGCAGGTCCGGCCGATTAAGGTCAATGCGGTGGCGTTGCGCGACTTCACCGAGCGGGAGGTCGGGGGCTTCTGCGACCTCGCCCGCTCGACCGCCTTCCAGGTCCGCTTCATCGAGTTCATGCCGCTCGACGCCGATCGCGCTTGGACCCCAGAGGCTGTCCTGCGCGGCGAGGAGCTGCGGGAGCTGATCGAAGCACTGCACCCGCTTGAGGAGCTGCCGCGCGAGCCCTCGGCGACCGCGCGGGTCTTCCGCTTCGCCGACGGTCGCGGCGAGATCGGCTTCGTTAACCCGGTCTCCGAGCCGTTTTGTGCCGACTGCAACCGCCTGCGGCTGACCGCGGAGGGCCGCTTGCGGACCTGCCTCTTCTCGCTCGGCGAGACCGATCTGCGCGGCCCCATGCGCGGCGGTGCCGGCGACGAGGAGCTCGAGCGCCTGATCCGCGCGGCGGTCTGGCGGAAGGAGCTGAAGCACCGCGTCAACGAGCCGGGATTTCGTCACCCGCCGCGCTCGATGAGCGCGATCGGTGGGTGAGGTGAACCGCGAGGAATGGCTGCGGGCGTTCTGCGAGCAGATCGGCGTCGAGCCTCCCACCGACGCGGAGGCCGCGGAACTGCTCGAACTGGCCGCGGTCGCCGCACATTCTTCCGAGCGCCCCGCGGCGCCGCTTGCCTGCTGGGCCGCAGGCCGCACTGGGCGTCCCGTGAGCGAGTTCCTCGACATTGCCCGCGAGGTCAATCCACAGGACGGTCCCTCCTGAGCGCAGTCCTTTCTCGCTTGCTTATACAGTGCCTAGGCAATGGCCAAAGCGAAGAGCGTGGGGATCGGTGAGGCGGCGAAGCAACTGGGGGTCAGCGCCGACACGCTGCGCCGCTGGGACCGGGCCGGGCGGCTGAAGACGACGCGCGACGAGCGCAACCGCCGCCGGGTCTCGGTCGCCGAGATCGAGCGGCTGCGTGCCGCTCCGGCGCGGCACGCGACCGGCGACAGCTTCTCCGCCCGCAACCGCTTCCCCGGTGTCGTTCGCTCGGTCGAGGCGGATGGGGTGATGGCGCTGGTCGAGATCAAGGTCGACGGCGGACACCTGGTCACCGCGGCGATCACCCGCGACTCGGTCGAGGAGCTCGGCCTCGTCCCCGGGGCCCGCGCTACCGCCACCGTCAAGGCCACCTCGGTGATGATCCAGCGAGGCGGCTGATGCGGCGCCTGCGGCCGACGGGACGATTTGTCGTCCCTGGCTTGACAAATCGGCTTATCGGCCTGGCGCTGGCGCTTATGGTTGGGGTGGCGCTGGTGGGGTGCGGGGGCTCGGGCGAGGGCGCCTCTAGCGGGGGCTCGGAGGGCGACGGCTCGCTGCTCGTGCTCGGCGCCTCCTCTTTGACCGAAGCGGTCGGCGAATACGCGGAATCCTTCGCCGGCGCCGAGGTCAAGGCCTCCTTCGCCGGCTCCGACCAGCTGGCGGCGCAGATCCGCCAGGGGGCCGGCGCCGACCTCTTCCTCTCCGCCGACACCGACTACCCGGCCGAACTGTTCAGGGAGGGGCTGGTCGAGAAGCCGCGGGTTTTCGCCGCCAACGAACTGGTGATCGCGGTCCCGGGCGACAGCGAACTCTCCTCGCTCTCCGACCTCGCCGAGCCGGGGACGAAGATCGTGATCGGCGACCCCAGCGTCCCCGTCGGCGCCTACACCCGCACCGTGCTCGAACGGCTGTCGGCGGCCGAGCGGGAAGCGATCCTCGGCAACGTCCGCTCCGAAGAACCGGAGGTGAGCGCGGTGATCGCCAAGGTCGCCCAGGGCGCCGCCGACGCCGGCTTCGTCTACGCGACCGACGCCAGAAGCGCCGGTGACGCGGTGAAGACGATCGCGATCCCCGCCGGCCTGCAGCCACAGGTCGCCTACGCGGGCGCTGTCGTCGCCGCCAGCGGCAACTCGGAGGCGGCGAGCGAATTCCTCGACGGGCTGATCGAACGCGAAGGCGCCGAGGACCTGCAACGGGCCGGCTTCCTGCCGCCGCCGTGAACCGGCGCTCCGCCTTCTTCTTCCTGGCGGCGTTCGCCACCCTGCTGACCCTCGCCTTCCTCCTCGCCCCCGTCGTCGCGGTCTTCTCTTACGCCGGGCCGGGTCGGCTGCTCGACGCGCTCGGCGACGAGAGCTCGCGCGAAGCGCTGCTGCTGAGCCTGCGGACGACGCTGATCGCGGTGGCGATCGTGATCGCCGTCGGCACCCCGGCGGCCTATCTGCTCGCCAGCCGCGAGTTCCGCGGCCGCTCCCTGGTCCTGACCGCGATCGAGCTGCCGCTGGTGATGCCGCCCGCGGTCGCCGGGATCGCCCTGCTCGCCGCCTTCGGACCGAACGGGCTGCTCGGCGGCCTGGTCGACGACGCCGGGGTCGAACTCGTCTTCCAGACCGCAGGCGTCGTCGTCGCCCTCGTCTTCGTCTCGGCGCCGTTCTTCCTGCGGGCGGCGATCGCCGCCTTCGCCGCGATCGACAACCGCCTGCTGGAGGCGGCGCGGACGCTCGGCGCCGGTCCCTTCCGCTCGTTTGCCACGGTGGCGCTGCCGAGCGCGCGCACCGGGCTCGCCTCCGGCGTCGCCCTCGCCTGGGGACGGGCGCTGGGCGAGTTCGGCGCCACGCTGCTGTTCGCCGGCTCACTGCAGGGCGTCACCCAGACGGCGCCGCTGGCGATCTTCTCCGACTTCAGCAAGCCCGATGGCTTCGTCTCGGCCCTGGCTCTCTCCGCGGTCCTGATCGTCGTCTCGGCAGCGCTGCTGCTCGGGGTCAAGCTGCTCGGCGGCGACCGGGCGATCGAAGCGGCGCCGACGCCATGAGCGCAACTGCCGCAAGTGTCGCGGGGCTGGAGGCGAGCGTCTCGACCCCGCTGCGCGACTTCACGCTCGAGCTCGAGCTGACGGCGCGAGCGGGAGCACCGCTGGCGCTGGTCGGCCCGTCGGGGTCGGGGAAGAGCAGCCTGCTGCGGATCGTCGCCGGCCTGCTGCGCCCGCGCAGCGGACGGGTCGCGGTCGGCGCCGAGACCTGGCTCGACAGCGAGCGCTCGCTAGATCTGCCCGCCGAGCGGCGCCGCTGCGGCCTGGTCTTCCAGGACTACGCCCTCTTCCCCCGCATGAGCGCTCTCGCCAACGTCGCCTACGGGATCGGGGGACGGCGACGCGAGCGGCGGGCAGCGGCGCTGGCGATGCTCGAGCGCTTCGGGATCGCCGGTCTCGCCGAGGCCCGCCCTGGCACGCTCTCGGGCGGGGAGCGCCAGCGGGTCGCCCTGGCGCGGGCGCTGGCCGCGCGCCCGCGGGCGCTGCTGCTCGACGAGCCGCTCTCGGCGCTCGACACGGGCACCCGGCGCAGCGCCCTCGCGGAACTGCGAGCGGTGCTCGCCGAGCTCGACGTGCCGACCGTCCTCGTCACCCACTCCTTCGACGAGGCGGCGCTGCTGAGCGAGGCGATGGCGATCCTCGACAGCGGCGCGATCGTCCAGCGGGGCAGCGCCGCCGAGATCTCGGCTCGCCCTGCATCCACCTTCGTCGCCGACTTCGCCGGCGCCGCCGTCCTCCGCGGCGAGGCGACTGCCGAGCCCGGTGGCCTGACCCGGGTCAGGCTCGCCGGTGGCGGGGAGCTGCGCAGCGTCGATGCGGCGAGCGGCCCGGTTGCCGCCAGCATCTACCCCTGGGAGATCTCGCTGGAGTCGCCATCGGCGCCGGTGGCCGACTCGGTTCTCAATCGCCTGCGGGGGGAAGTCACATCGGTGACGACGGTCGGCAACCGCGCCCGCGTCGCGATCGCGCTCCCGCAGCCGCTCAGCGCCGAGATCACCGCCGAGTCCGCGACCCGGATGGGGCTCGGACCGGGGTCCCGGGTCACCGCCGCCTGGAAGGCCTCGGCGACGCGATTGATCGCGCTGCGATGAGGGTCTCGGCACGATGCAGATCGTCGCGGTTGTTGAGGTTGAGCAGTATCCGCTCGGGATCACCGAATCGCGAGAGCTCCTCGCTCCCGAGCAGGCGCGGGCAGAGCGACTCGACAGTGCGGTGCAGCGGCTCTTCCCGCTCGAGCGCCGCTTCGAGCCGGGGGCCCAGCTCGGGGCCGTAGCGCGCCTGCAGCGGCTGCAAGCGGCCGTCAATAGCGGGGGTGAGCAGCGGGTCGCTGGCGGCGGCGAGGTGGGCGAGCAGGCCGGGATTGACCAGCGGCATGTCGCAAGCGACCACAACGACCGCGCGGCCCCTCGCTGCCCGCAGCGCGGCGACGATGCCGCAGAGTGGGTGCTGCGGCAGCTCGGGCTCGCGGATCACCGCGCAGTCGAGCGGCGGCAGCTCCGAGCTGGGCTTGGCGACGACCATGGGCTCCAGACCGGCCGCCTCGAGCGCGGCGAGCGGGTAGGCGATCAGCGGCCTGCCCGCCAGCTCGGTCGTCGCCTTGGCGCCACCGATGCGGCTGCCGCGGCCGCCGGCGAGAACGGCGCCGAGTGCGGCGCCGGTACCTGGCCTCATCTCGATCTCGTTGACCATCGCGCCCGGGTGAGTCTGACAACTGCATCCTCTGGGATGCTGGAACGCAATGACCGAC
>DASZQM010000105.1:0-6868 GCA_035549645.1 Solirubrobacterales bacterium
CACCGACCGCCTCCCCTTCGGCCTCTCCGACATCAAGGCGATCGACACCGCGCTGCTGCTCGGCGCCGCGATCCTGATCACCTTCCTGATCTGCTGCGTGATCTTCTGGGCGGTGCCGAAGGGCCACATGCCCTGGCGCGCGGTCTGGCCGGGCGCGGCATTCGTCACGATCGGAGTCAGCCTCGCCAACTGGCTCTTCCCTGCCTACCTCTCCAACGTCTCCAGCCTCTCGCGCCTCGGCTCGACCCTCGGCTTCATCCTCATCGCCCTGCTCTGGTTCTACCTGCTCAGCCTCGGCCTGCTGGCGGGCGCCGTGATCAACTCACTGCGCTACGAGCTGCATGACACCGGCGAATTGCCCTACAACGGGGAGAAGAAGGACGAGGACTGCGGTTGCGCCGAGCGCGAGCGGGCTGCTCAGCCGTAGCGCTCGCCGATGATCTGACGCAGCTTCGAACGGTCGTGGCGCGCGTGGACGCGGCGCACCGTGCCCGAGCGCGAGCGCATGACCAGCGATTCGGTGGTTGCGCCGTTGCCGCGGTAGCGGACGCCCTGGAGGACGTCGCCGTCGGTGACGCCGGTGGCGGAGAAGAAGACGTCCTCGCCGGCACAGAGGTCGTTGGCGGTGAGCACGCGGTCGAGGTCATAACCGGCGTCGATTGCAGCCTTTTTCTCCTCGTCGTTGCGCGGCCAGAGGCGGCCGAGCAGCTCGCCGCCCATCGACTTCAGCGCCGCGGCGGAAAGCACCCCCTCGGGCGTGCCGCCGATCCCCCAGAGCAGGTCGACCGGGGAGCGTTCGCTGACGGCGAGCAGGGCGGCCGAGACGTCGCCGTCGCTGATCAGGCGGATGCGGGCGCCGGCCTCGCGCACTTCGCGCATCGCCTCCTCGTGACGGGGGCGGTCGAGCATGACGACGATCACGTCGCCGACGCTCTCGCCCTTGCGCTCGGCGATCAGCTTCAAGGTCTCGGGCAGCGGCCGGTCGAGGTCGAGCAGGTCGGCGATCTCCTCGCCTCCGGCCATCTTTTCCATGTAGACGCAGGGGCCGGGATCGAACATCGAGCCGCGCTCGGCGAGGGCGATCACGGCGAGAGCGCTGGGCATGCCGCGGGCGCAGAGCGTCGTGCCCTCCAGCGGGTCGACGGCGATGTCGACCACGGGCGGGCTGCCGTCGCCGATCTGCTCGCCGTTGAAGAGCATCGGGGCTTCGTCCTTCTCGCCCTCGCCGATGACGACGACGCCGTCCATCGAGACCGAGTCGAGCACGAAGCGCATCGCGTCGACGGCAGCGCCGTCGGCAGCCAGCTTGTCGCCGCGTCCAACCCAGCGAGCAGCGGAGAGCGCTGCCGCCTCGGTGACGCGAACGAGCTCCAGCGCGAGGTTGCGGTCCGGCTTCATCGGCGAGGTCTCCCCCATGCGCGCCGCAGGCTATAGGGTCGGCCGGTGGCACAGCGCTGGGGATTGACGCTTCCGCTGCCGGGGATCACGCTCGCGGCCCACGAAGACCTGGTCAAGCGGGCCGAGGCGGCCGGCTACACCGACCTCTGGAGCGGCGAGACGAGCGGTCCCGACGGCTTCACGCCGCTGGCCCTGAGCGCCGCCTGGACCGAGCGGGCGCGGCTCGGCACCGGCATCGTCGGCGTCTTCCAGCGCGGCCCGGCGCTGCTTGCCCAGGAGGCGGCGGCACTGGCCAGCGCCTCGGACGGGCGCTTCGTGCTCGGCATCGGCTCCTCCTCGGATCGCATCGTGGAAGGCTGGAACGGGATTCCCTTCGAGCGGCCGCTGAGCAAGGTGCGGGAAACCCTCGACTTCCTCGACGCCGCGCTGGCGGGAGAACGCACGGCGAGCGGCTTCAAGCTGGAAACCCCGCCGGCAGAGCCGGTCCCGATCGTGCTTGCCGCCCTGCGCGGCAAGATGCTCGAGCTGGCGGTCGAGCGCGCTGCCGGCGCCTTCACCAACTTCCTGCCGCTCGGTGGCCTGCCCAAGGTCACCGCGCAGCTCGAGGACGCGCCGGAGGGCTTCGAGCTGCTCTGCCGCTTCTTCTGCCTGCCCGGCGAGCGCGACGCGGTCGAGCCCCTGGCCCGCTTCATGTTCTCCTCCTACATCACCGTGCCCGTCTACAACGCCTTCTACCGCTGGCTTGGGTACGGCGAGCAGATCGAGGCGATGACCACCGCCTGGCAGCAGGGCGATCGCCAGGGTGCGGCCGCGGCGGCACCGTGGGAGCTGATCGAGGAGATGTTCATCTTCGGCTCGCCGGAGGAGATGAGAGCGCGAATCGATGCTTTCGTCGCCGGCGGGATCACGCTGCCGATCCTCACCCCGATCACCACGCCGGACAAGCTCGGCGAGCTGATCGAGGCCCTCGCTCCCTGAGCCTGCGGCCAGACCTACTCCCAGCCTTCCGCTCCCTGATTAGAGCCTTTTTGGCTGGGTAGCTGCATCTTTCGGCAGGTCATCGGGAGAAGCGACTGGAGGGAAGAACGATGGCGGAGACGAAAACGCGCTCGACCAAAGGGCGCGCGAGCAAAACGACGCGGTCGAAAGCGACCCGGTCGAAAACCAAATCGCGCAAACCGAAAACCGCGCGTAAATCGAGTGCGCCGAGCGCGCGCGCTCGCAAAGCTCCATCGAGCAACGGTGCAAGCTCGAAGAACGGTTCCGCGACGGCGAAAAAAGCCCGCAAAGCGATCGAGAGCACGGCCAAACAGGCCGGTGGCGCCGTCAGCGACGCCGGCCAGAGCGTCGGCAAAGCCGCGCGCAAAGCGAAGACACCTCTCCTCGCCAGCGGTGCGGCGGTAGCCGGAGCGGCCGGCGGCCTCGTCCTCGGGGCGCGCGGCGCCCGCAAGGCGAAGGGCATGCGGCGCCCGAAGGTGAGGATCCGCTCGCAGGACCTGGCCCGGGCCGCTCGCGACGTCGGCCAGTTCGGCATGGACGTCGGCGAGCTGACATCGGAGCTGCGGCGCAATCGCGAGCAGGCGAACGGCGCCAAGCACCGCTCGCCGGTCGAGGTCGTGCTCGATGGGCTGACCCACAGGCGCCGATGAGCTTTGGGGCGGGCGCTGTGGAGGCGCTCGCCCCTAAAGCGGACGGGCGAGGCTGAGCGCGTAGTCGCCGGCCTCGTCTTCGAACCAGCCATCGAGCTCGAGGCCCGACGCCGCGTAGACGTCGCGCAGGCGCTCGTCGGTGAACTTACTGGAGATCTCGGTGCGCATCTCCTCGCCGGCGGCGAACTCGACCGTGAGCCCGAGCTGCTCGACCCAGACCGCCTGCTCGGCGAGCGAGCGCAGGCGGATGTCCATCCGCGCCTCCTCCTCGTCGTAGCGGGCGACGTGCTCGAAGGCATCGAGATCGAAGTCGGCGCCGAGCTCGCGGTTGAGCACCGCCAGCACGTTCTTGTTGAACTCCGCGGTGACGCCGTCGGCGTCGTCGTAGGCGTCCTCGAGCCGCCCGATCTCCTTGACCAGGTCGGTGCCGAGCAGCAGGCGGTCCTCGGGCCCCATCAGGGCAGCCAGCCGCGCGAGGAATGCGCGGCGGGCAGCGGGATAGAGGTTGCCGATCGTCCCCCCTAGAAAGGCGATGAGGCGGGCGCCCTCGCCGTCGGGGATGCGCTCGAGGTGGTGCTCGAAATCGCAGACGAGGCCGCGAACTGAGAGCCCGGGGTACTCGTCGACCAGGAGCGCGGCTGTTTCGTGGGTGATCTCCTCAGAGATGTCGACGGGGACGTAGGTGTGCAGGCAGCCCGCGTCGCGCATCGCGTCGAGCAGGTGGCGGGTCTTCGCCGCCGAGCCGGAGCCGAGCTCGACCAGCGAGCGCGGCGCCCCGGCCGCGGCGACGATCTCCGCCGAGCGGGCGGCGAGGATCGATCGCTCGGCCCGGGTCGGGTAGTACTCCTCGAGCTCGGTGATCTGCTCGAAGAGCTGCGAGCCGCGCTCGTCGTAGAAGTACTTGGGTGCCAGCTCCTTCGGCTCGGAGAGCAGCCCCGCGCGCACGTCCTCGGCCATCTTCGCCGCGGCTTCGGCGTCGAGGTGGACCTCGATCGCGATGCTCATGCGTCCCCCGCGAGGCGGATGCCGGCGAAGATCTGGCGGCGCTGGGGCAGGTCCCAGTTGCGGAAGCTGGGCCGGGCGACGTCCGGGTGGGTCGCCCAGGAGGCTCCGCGCAGCACCTTGTACTCGTCGCCGAAGAAGACCTGGGAATACTCGGGGTAGGGGAAGGCCTCGAAGCCGGGATAGGCGAGAAAGTCGGAGGAGGTCCATTCCCAGGCCTGGCCCACACCCACGAGCCGTGGCTGCGCCGCCTCCCACTCGAACTCGCTCGGCAGGCGCTTGCCGGCCCAAGCGGCGAGCGCCTGAGCGTCGTGCCAGGAGACATGGAGGACGGGATGAGCCGGGTCGATCGGGTCGCGACCTCCCATCCTCGTCAGCACCCATCCCTCGCCGTCATCGCGCTCCCAGTACATCGGGGGCTCGGCGCCGGTGTCCTCCATGAACTGGAGATACGTGGCGCTGTCGACCGGAGTTCGATCGATCGTGAAGGCGGCGAGCTCGACGGTGTGGCGCGGGCGCTCGTTGTCGTAGGCGAAACCGCGCGGCGGGGCGCCGATCTCGTACTCGCCGGCGGGGATCGAGATCGCCTCGGGGCCCGGCTGCGGGGCACTGAGAGAGCCGAGTGCGGGGTCGACGGGCGAGTAGCCCTCGACCATCTGCAGCAGCTGCAGCATCGTCTCGTTGTGCTGCTGCTCGTGCGCGAGCAGCATCTCGTAGACGAAGCCTTCGCGCAGCAGCGGGTCCTCCGCATCGGCGCCGATGTCGACTTCGTCGAGAACCTCGAGCGTGCGCTCGCGCACGTCGGCCAGGTAGGAGCGCAGCTCGGCGTCGCGCAGGATCGGCAGCTCGCCGCGCGTCTTGCGCGGGTTCTCGATCGCGTCGTAGAAGCGGCCGAGCTCGCCGTGCAGCGGCTCGCGCTCGCCGATCGTCTGCACCAGCCAGAGCTCCTCGAAGTTGGCGATGTGCCCGAGGTCCCAGGCAAGCGGGCTGAGCAGCGGTGAGTAGACACGGTTGAGCTGCTCGTCGTCGAGCGGCTCGATCAGCTCCAACGTCGCCCGGCGCGCCTCCGCGAGGCGGTCCGCGATCGCACCCTTGGAGCTCTGGGTCACCTCGGTGGCGATGCCGAGAACCCTAGCGAGGTCCGATTACCGGGATGTGAACGGGCGATTTCGCGCTGTAGGGTGCCCGGCGATGGAGATCGCGGGGAAGAGTGCGCTTGTGGCCGGCGGGGCATCTGGCCTTGGGGAGGCGACGGTACGTGGCCTGGTCGAGGCCGGTGCCTCGGTGACGATCGCCGACCTCAACGCCGAGAAGGGCAAGGCGCTGGCAGCGGAGCTGGGCGCGACCTTCGTTGCCGCCGATGTGACCGATGAGGACGCGGTGAAGACGGCCGTGGAGGACGCAGCCAGTCGCGACGACGGCCTGCGCATCTCCGTCTGCTGCGCCGGGATCGGTTGGGCCGAGCGGGTCGCCCACAAAGGCGGCCCCCACAATCTCGAATTCTTCTCCAACGTGGTCAAGGTCAACCTGATCGGCACCTTCAACGTGCTGCGTCTCGCCGCTGCGTCGATGAGCGAGAACGAGCCCGACGCGGAGGGCGAGCGCGGCGTCTGCGTCAACACCGCTTCGATCGCCGCCTACGACGGCCAGATCGGCCAGGTCGCCTACTCGGCCTCGAAGGGCGGCATCGTCGGCCTGACCCTGCCGGCGGCGCGCGACATGGCCGGCCGCGGCGTCCGCGTCAACACGATCGCCCCCGGCCTCTTCGACACTCCCCTCCTCGCGGCCCTGCCCGAGGAGGCCCGCACCGCGCTCGGTGAAGGCATCCCTTTCCCCTCCCGCCTCGGCCGCCCCGAGGAGTACGCCCGCCTCGTCACCCAGATCGTCGCCAACCCGATGCTCAACGGCGAGACGATCCGCCTCGACGGCGCCTTGCGGATGCCGCCGAAGTGACTTCTGACGCCTTTACACCCCTATAGGCATCAAAAGGCGTCAGCTAATCCGTCCCTTGGGCCTCGGGATCGCGCCAGGCACGCTTCAGCCAGGGCGGGCTTATTGCGAAGCGGGCGTCGGTTTCGCTGGCCACTGGCTCCAGCGGGACCAGGTGGACGTCTCGGCCGAAAGTGATTCGTTCGAAGTCAGGGATTCCCGCCGTGTTGCCTGCGTGGCTGCCGCCGGAAACCATCAACAGCCGAGTCTCGGGGCCCCAGCCGTTCTCATCCCTCAGTCCGATCGCTTCCGCCGCGCCCTTGACCGGCTCGATACCGGCGTCCGAAGCCCAGCCCTTGGCCTTGCCGGGCCGCGAGTTGAACCCATCGTGCGAAGTCGCGCGCTCGTCGACCGAGCCATCGGGACGGATCCGAATCTGCACGCCCTCCCAGTCGTCTGGGTGGTAGCCCTTGTCCCCGAGCACCGGCACTCCGCGAAAAGTCGCCGAGTCGGCGTAGTAGGTCCAGTACTGGATGTAGAGGTTGCCGGCGCGGGAGCCACCGCAGTCCACCCCTTCGGCTTCGGTGTCCTCGACGGCCTCGTCCCGGCAATCGATCACGTGAACGAAGGCAGTCACCGGCAGCCCCTCGTCCGTACGCGTGACCCTGCCCCGCCCCGGCGCGTCCCCACAAGCCGTCTCCCGACAGCGCCTGAAATCCACCGGCACCGCCCTCGACCCCCGCTCGAACATCAGCGTCGGCATGTGCCGCCGCACCAGCTCCCCCACTTCCGTCCCGTACTCCGCAATCAACCCCGGCCCATCCCCACAATCGTCGGCAAGAGCCGCCGCACACAGCATCCGCGACGCGATCGACTGAGCCAGCGCGGCA
>DASZQM010000106.1:0-3598 GCA_035549645.1 Solirubrobacterales bacterium
AGGCGAGCCGAGCGGTGAGGGCAACGCTCCCGACGAGGGCGAGCCTCACGCCCCGTCGTCTTCAGACGAGTAGCGCCGTAGGCAAGTAGCGAGGTACGAATTTCGCACACTTTTGCGGAAGCAAATGTGTGTAATCGCTGGGTGCCCTGCTACGGTCCCCGCCGATGAGGCTCGGGATTTTCCAGCTCGGAGCAGGAGCGCGTACGGCACTGCGCAGCCTGCTCGCGGCGGGAGCCATGTCCGTCGCGATGATCGGGCAGGTTGACGACGCCTCTGCCGATCCGTGCGCTGGAGGATCGACCGAATGGCAGGGGGTGAACGGCGCCAGCTTCAACAGCGACGCGAACTGGAGCAACGGGGGGCCGAGCAGCTCGTGCGACACGTTCATCACCACCGCCGGCACCTACACGGTCTCGATGACGGGTGGCGCGAATATGAAATCGCTGACGCTTGGCGGCCCGGGATCTTCCCCGACGCTCGTGATCACGGCGGCCGGCCCCAACACCAACCTGAACGCGACGACATCCGGGATCGACATCAAAGCCGGTGCGAATGTTGTCCTGACCTGCCCGGCGCTGCCCGGCGGCTGCAACGGCGGGCCGACGAGCGGTGGGGCCTCGCTCAACTCCGGCAGCGCCCCGTTCGCCAACCACGGCACGATCACGGTTGATGCCGCCTCGGGAACCGGCGCCACGATCGTCGGGCCGCTGGTCAATACCGGAACCGTGCGAATCGAACAGGACACGCGCATGAACAACGGTGCCGTTGTGAACCAGGGCGCGCTCGAAATCGCCGATGGCAAGACCCTCACCTCGAGCGGCAGCTCTTGCGGCGACACAGCCGTCTCGTTCAAGAACGACACCGGCGGCTCGGTCAGCGCGGCCGGCACCGGCACGCTCAGCGTCGTCAATTACGAGCAGGGCAACGGTGCGACCAGCGGGTCCCTGCCCGTGAACATGCCGTGCGGAACCCTCAAATACACCGGCAATGGGGCCAGCGCTGTGCAGGCGAATGGCGGCATTGACCTAAGCGGGGAAATGAAGGGGAATCAGCAGCTGACCCTCAACGCCGCCAGTGCGAACACGAACGCGAGGCTGGTGGGAGGGAACTTCACCAACAACGGCTCGATCACGCTCACCTGCCCGGCCTTTGGTTGCAGCGGGGGCCCCGGCGGGGGGGCAGGGTTCAACGCCAACGGCAACACGTTCACCAACGCAGGTTCCTTCACCGTGGCTTCGAGCTCCGAAACCGGCGCCAACTTGAGCGGCGGCCTGACCAACACCGGCACGATGCAGTTCGACCAGAGCACCGTCCTGAACGGCGTGATCACGAACCAGGGCTCGATCGGCATCGCCAACGGCAAGACGGTGAGCAGCTTCGGCGAATCGTGCGGACAGCCGGGCTCGAGGGTGATCAACGACACCGGTGGCGCGATCAACTCGACCGGCAACGGAACGCTCAGCCTCGGGAATTACGAACAGGGCGGTGGCACAACCAGTGGCCCCTCGCCTGTGACCATGCCGTGCGGCAGCCTCCAATACGTAGGCACGGGTGCCGGCACCGTTCAGATCGACGGAATCGTGACGTTGGCCGCCGGCGCGCCCGCCGCTGGACAGACGCTTCGAATCGGCGGCACGCTCAACGCTTCCGCTGCCTTCACCAACGCCGGCACGATTGCGCTCACCAGTGGCACTCTCGGCGGCGGCAATACGGTGACCAACGGCGGCCGACTCGTCGGAGTCGGCACGGTCAGCGGCTCGGTTGACAACACGACTGGTGTGGTGGCGCCGGGCTCGAGTCCCGGGACCCTCGCCGTCAACGGTGGCTACACCCAAGGGTCCGGCGGCAGCCTCGAGATCGAGATCGCCGGTACCGGCGTCGGTCAGTTCGACAAGCTCACGATCGGCGGCGGGGCGACGCTGGGCGGAACGCTGGCGCTGCAGCCGACGAGCGGCTACGCGAGCTCGGCCGCGCTTGGCGACGGCATCGACTTCCTCACCTACGGCTCAAGCCGCACGGGCCAGTTCGGGCAGGTCACGACGACTCCGTCGCTGGCTTGCCCGAAGCAGTTCGCACTCGATTACGCGGACGCTGAAAAGCGGGTTGGCGTCGACGTGCTCGACGGCCCGTTCAGCTGTGGCGGCGGAGACACCGGCGGCGGCTCGCCGTCGATCACGCCGCCAGCGATTTCCCTGCCCGCGTCGACGGCCAAGAAGCCGGTCAAGTGCAAGAAGGGCTTCCGCAAGGTGAAAGCCAAGGGGAAGACCCAGTGCAAGAAGATCAAGAAGAAAAAGAAGCACCGCAAGCGTTGAGCGCGGTCGGCTGAGGCCGGCCCGCAGGCGCTACGGTTCAGCCGTGCGCGAACCTGGACGTGCGGCGATAGGGACCTGGAGCGGCGGCCGCTTCCTGCGCTTCGGCGAGGCGATCGAGGCAGAGCGGCTGGAAGCGCTGCTGAGGCCCGGTGGAGGCATCGACACGGTGCTCACCGCCGACACCTACGGCCAGGGTGAGGCGGACTCGCTTCTCGGACGAGCGCTCGCTGGGGTTCCTCGAGGCGACTATTGCCTGGTCGGAGCGGTGGGGCACGACTTCTACGAGGGCGAGCGCGACGGTCCACGCGGCTTCCCGCGCTTCACCAGTCCCGACCTACGCGGGGAGGGCGAGTACGCCGCCTACCTGCGGATGGCGGCCGAGAAGAGCCTCGAGCGCCTCGGTGCCGACTCCTTCGACCTGCTGCTGCTGCACAACCCCGATCGCATCGGCTACACGAACGAGGTGGTCTGGGATGGGATGGCAGCGCTGCGCGATTCGGGCCTGGCGGCGCAGATCGGCGTCGCGCCCGGTCCCGCCAACGGCTTCACCCTCGACATCATCAGCTGCCTGGAGCGCTTCGGCGACCGGATCGACTGGGCGATGATCATCCTCAACCCGTTCGAGCCCTGGCCCGGCGAGCTCTGCCTCGACGCGGCTGCACGCCACGACGTCAAGGTGATCACCCGCGTCGTCGACTACGGCGGCCTCTTCTGGGGCGACCTGCGCCCCGGCATGGAGCTGGCCAAAGGCGACCACCGCGCCTTCCGTCCCGAAGGCTGGATCGAGGCCGGCCTCGAGAAGCTCGACCGCGTCCTCCCCTACGGAAAACGAGCCGGCCTCACCCCGATCCACCTCGCCTGCCAATGGAACCTCGCCCACCCCGCAGTCGAGTGCGTCGTCCCAACCCTGATCCAAGAGACAGGCCCCGAAGCCCGCCCGATCGAGTCTCAGCGCACCGAGCTGGCCGCCCTCCCCGCCGATCAGAAGCTGAGCCCCGACGACGTCGCGGCCATCCGAGCCATCGGGGACAACACGGGCTGCATGGCCCTAAAGGGGGCAAACCCCGACCACGAAGGCGAAGAGCGCCCAGACCGGTGGGAGCTCGATGACGAGCTTGCTGCCGTGGGCTCCCGCTGGGGCATCGACCCCGCCCGAGATCTGGTCGCTACGCACTAGCTGTCACCCCTGGCCGCAGGGGCATCGGGAGCCCCTCTCCCGAAGGCCGTTGCGCAGCAGATCGCCCCCGAGCTTCGAGGCGTGGTCCCTGAGCCTTCCGGAGAGGGGC
>DASZQM010000107.1:0-1579 GCA_035549645.1 Solirubrobacterales bacterium
GCCGCCGCGACCATCTCCATCGCCCGCGTGATCTTGTTGATGTTCTTGATCGACGCGATGCGATTCTTGACGTCCTTCTGAGTTGCCATGGGCGGTACCGGTGCCGGGAGGGGCTAGGCCGGGGTTGCCTCCTTCGCAGCATCCTCGGAGGCGGCTTCCTCGGTGCGGGAGGGCTTGTTGCGCTCCTCGGCGGACTTGACCCGGTCCGACTCGCCGGCCTCGAGCGGATCGCCGTTCTCGTCGAAGTCGGGGCCGAAGTCGTCGACGAAATCGGCGATCGCCTTGCCCAGCTCCTCCTCGTCGGCTTCCTCGAGCTTGCCGCTCTCGCCGATTCGCTGCAGCAGGTCGGCCTTCTCGGCGTGGAGGCGAATCTTCAGGTCGCCGAGGAACTCGCCGACGCGCTCGGTGGCGATCCGGTCGAGGTAACCGCCGGTGCCGGAGTAGATCGCCGCCACCTGGTCGGCAACGCCGAGCGGCTCGCGCTCTTTCTGCTTGAGCAGCTCGACCAGTCTTTCGCCGCGGTTCAGCGTCTTCTGAGTCTCGGGATCGAGCTCGGAGCCGAACTGGGCGAAGGCCTCGAGATCGCGGTACTGGGAGAGGTCGAGGCGCAGCTTGCCGGCGACCTTCTTCATCGCCTTCGTCTGCGCGTTCCCTCCCACTCGCGAGACCGAGATGCCGACGTTGATCGCCGGCCGCACGCCCGAGTAGAAGAGGTCGGACTCGAGGAAGATCTGACCGTCGGTGATCGAGATCACGTTGGTCGGGATGTAGGCGGAGACGTCGGAGGCCTGGGTCTCGATGATCGGCAGCGCCGTCAGCGAGCCGCCGCCGAGGTCGTCGTTGAGCTTGACCGCCCGCTCCAGGAGCCGGGAGTGCAGGTAGAAGACGTCGCCCGGGTACGCCTCGCGGCCCGGCGGGCGCCGCAGCAGCAGCGACATCTGGCGGTAGGCGTAGGCGTGCTTGGTCAGGTCGTCGTAGACGCAGAGCGCGGCTTTGCCGTTGTAGAGGAAGTGCTCGCCCATCGCGCAGCCCGCATAGGGGGCGATGAACTTGATCGGCGCGGCCTCGTCGGCGGGAGCGGCGACGATGATCGTGTTCTCCATCGCGCCGTTCTCCTCCAGCACCTGCTTGAGCTGGACGACGGTGGACATCTTCTGCCCGATCGCGACATAGATGCAGACCATGTCCTTGTCGCGGTTGTTGATGATCGTGTCGATCGCGATCGCCGTCTTGCCGGTCTGGCGGTCGCCGATGATCAGCTCTCGCTGGCCGCGGCCGATCGGGATCATCCCGTCGATCGACATCAGGCCGGTCTGGACCGGTTCGGTCACCGGCTGGCGCTGAACCACGCCGGGGGCCTTGAACTCGGCCGGGCGGGTCTGCGTCGTGTTGACGTCGCCCTTGTCGTCGAGCGGGCGGCCGAGCGGGTCGACCATGCGGCCGAGCAGCTCGTCGCCGACCGGTATCCGCAGCAGGTGGCCGGTGCGCTTGACCGTGTCACCCTCGACGATCTTGTCCCACTCGCCGAAGAGCACGGCGCCGACGTTGTCCTCCTCGAGGTTGAGGGCGAGGCCGGTGA
>DASZQM010000108.1:0-9978 GCA_035549645.1 Solirubrobacterales bacterium
CTTCTGGCCGATGCACGGCTCGGCGATGACGTAGGTCATTCGATGCTTTCTCCTGGGGTCGTCGTTTGGGTGCCGCCGGAGGCTCAGGGCCCCCGCCAAAGCGCGGATGCTCATTTTACGGATTGCGCGGCGGAGGACGCACTCCCACTAGCATCGGGCGAAATGCTGCTGCTGACAGGGGCGACAGGAAGCGTTGGATCGCGGCTGCTGCCGCTGCTGCTCGAGCGGGGCGAGGACGTGCGCTGCCTCGTCCGCGAGCCGCGGCGGCTAGGGCCCCGGCGGGTCGACGTGCAGATCGCGCTCGGCGACCTCGGCGAGATGTCCGACCCCTACCTCGTGCGCCAGGCGCTGCGTGGGGTCGACACCGTGATCCACCTGGCGGCGACCATTCGCGACCAGCCCCCGCACCGGATCGAGGAGCTGAACGGCCTCGCCACGGTGCGCCTGCTGCGCGCCGCCGAGCGCAGCGGCGTCCGCCGCTTCGTCTTCTTCAGCGCTCTCGACGCTGCGGCCGCCCAGCGCACTCGCTTCTTCCGCGCCAAGTGGCTGGCCGAGCAGGCGGTGGCCTCCTCTTCCCTGGAGACCACGATCTTCGCCCCCTCGATCGTCTATGACCGCTCCGACCCCTGGGTGACGCTGCTGCGCCGCTTCTCCTTCCTGCCCGTGCTGCCGGTCTCTGGCAGCGGGCAGGCACGCTTCGAGCCGATCTGGGCCAACGACGCCGCCCGCTGCGTTGTTGGCGCGCTCGCCCGCGATGGCGGGCGGCAACGCTATGAGCTGGCGGGGCCCGAGACGCTCTCCTACGACGAGATGTCCGACCTGGTCAGCCAAATCGCGGGACGGCCGCGACCGTTGGTCCATCTGCCACTGCCGCTCGTCCGCGCCGGCTTGATCGCGATCCGCTCCCTTTTCGGTGAGGCCGTGTTTGCAACCTGGGAGGAGGCCGAGCTGATGGAGGTCTCCATGACCAGCGAGCGCGGCACGGCCGATGCGGAGGAGCTCGGAGTCGAGCCGAGAAGGATGGGCGATGTTCTGGAGGACGACTAGACGAGTAGCGGTGCTGGTCCTGGCGCTGGCCGCACTCTTCGCGGGACAAGCGAGCGCGCTGACACTGGTCCCGCCCAAGCCGGGGATTCTCTTCGGCGCCAGCGACCAGGGCTCGACCCAGCAGTTCAACGAATTCACCGAACTGCTGGCCAAGCACCCGGCGCTGATCGAGACCTTCCATCCCTGGGGCAACAGCCTCAACCAGGCATACGAACGCTGGCGCGAAACCGGAACCCGGCCGATCCTGGCGATGGCGAGCACCGACGACCAGACGCTGACCGAGCTGATCACCCCGGAGCAGATCGCGCTCGGCGCCGGCGACGACTACCTGCTGCAGATCAACGACTTCTTCGCCAAACGTGGGCTGCCCGCCTACATCAGGCCGCTGGGTGAGCCCAACCGCTGCCTCAACGCCTGGTCCGCGATCAACTGCGACGGCACCCAGAAGGGCGGCGAACACACCGCCTACTGGTACAAGCAGGCCTTCCGCCGCATCGTCGCGATCGTCCGCGGCGGCCAGACCCTGGAAGGGATCAACGCGACCCTGGCTGAAATCGGTCTGCCGCCTCTGAACCGGACCAAGGGGCCCAACCCGACCGAACTGCTCGCTGCGCCCGTGAGCATCATCTGGAGCCCGCTGCCGGGCGGCTCACCGCGGGTCAAGGGCAACTTCCCCGGCAACTACTGGCCCGGCTCCCGCTGGGTCGACTGGGCCGGCACCGACTTCTACTCGGAATATCCAGTCTGGAAAGACCTCAACCGCTTCTACGTCGGCAAGCAGTGGAAGGGCAAGCCGCTGGCGTTGACCGAGTGGGCGGTCTCGGGCAAAGACGAACCGCGCTTCGTCAAACAGCTGGTCGCCTGGACCGTCAAGCACCCGCGCACCCACATGTTCGTCTACTACAACGGCTTCGGCCCGGGGGCCAACCCCTACGACATCCGCCAGTACCCGCGCACGACCAACACCCTGCGCCTCAAGCTGCGCCGCGAAACCTTCCTCCAGTACGCCGAATACAACGCCGGCACCTTCCCGCCGCTGCCTCCGCCCCCGCCCCGAACCGCCAAGGCCAAATAGAAAGGCCCGGCGGATGCCGGGCCTTTCCGAAACTGCACTCGCCTGTTGAGGACGAGGTTACGCCCAGGGGGCGTGGCTACATCATCCCGCCCATGTCCGGCATGCCGCCGGGCATACCGCCGCCGGCCGCTTCCTTCTCGGGCGGCTCGGCGATCACGGCCTCGGTGACGAGGATGTTCTTGGCGATCGAGGCGGCGTTCTCGAGTGCCGAGCGGGTGACCTTGGTCGGGTCGATGACGCCGGCGGCGATCAGGTCGCCGTACTCGCCGGTCGCCGCGTTGAGGCCTTCGCCGGCCTTCAGGTCGCGGATCTTGTTGACCACGACCGAGCCCTCCTCGCCGGAGTTCTCGGCGATCTGGCGGACCGGCTCCTCGAGCGCACGGTGCACGATGCGGGCACCGGTGACCTCGTCGGCGTCCTTGCTGACCTTCTCCGGGTCGAGGCCCGCCTGCGCGTTGAGCAGAGCCACGCCACCACCCGGCACGACGCCCTCCTCGAGCGCGGCGCGGGTCGCCTGCAGCGCGTCCTCGACGCGGTGCTTCTTCTCCTTCATCTCGGTCTCGGTGGCAGCGCCGACCTTGACCACCGCGACACCGCCGGCCAGCTTGGCGAGGCGCTCCTGGAGCTTCTCGCGGTCGAAGTCGGAATCGGTGTTCTCGACCTCGTTTTTGATCTGGTTGATCCGGCCCTTGATGTCCTCGGCGTCACCGGCACCGTCGATGATCGTCGTCGTGTCCTTGGAGACGACCACGCGGCGAGCTTTACCGAGCTGGGTGAGCTGGGTGTTCTCGAGTTTGAGGCCCATCTCCTCGGTGATCACCTCGCCACCGGTGAGGATCGCGATGTCCTCGAGCATGCGCTTGCGGCGATCGCCGAAGCCCGGAGCCTTGACCGCGACACCGGTGAAGGTGCCACGCAGCTTGTTGACGACGAGGGTCGCGAGGCACTCGCCCTCGACGTCCTCGGCGACGATCAGCAGCGGCTTGCCGCCCTGCATGACCTGCTCGAGCACCGGCAGGATGTCCCGCACGGAGCCGATTTTCTGGTTGGCGATGAGGATGTAGGGGTCCTCGAGCACTGCCTCCATGCGGTCCTGGTCGGTGACCATGTAGGGCGAGATGTAGCCCTTGTCGAACTGCATGCCCTCGGTGAACTCGAGCTCCATGCCGAAGGTCTGGCCCTCCTCGACGTTGACCACGCCGTCCTTGCCGACCTTCTCGATCGCGTCGGCGATCACGTTGCCGATGTCGTCGTCACCGGCGGAGATGGCGGCGACGCGAGCGATCTGCTCCTTGCCGGCGACCTCCTTGGACTGCTTGTCGCGCAGCGTCGTGACGACCTCCTCGACCGCCTTCTCGATACCGCGGCGCAGGGCCAGCGGGTTGGCACCGGCGGCGACGTTCTTGAGGCCCTGGCGAACGATCGTCTGGGCCAGCAGGGTCGCCGTCGTGGTGCCGTCACCGGCGACGTCGTTGGTCGCCGTGGCGACCTCGCGGACGAGCTGGGCGCCCTGGTTCTCGAAGACGTCCTCGACCTCGACCTCGCGGGCGATGGTGACGCCGTCGTTGGTGATCGTCGGCGCGCCGAACTTTTTGTCGAGCACGACGTAACGGCCCTTGGGGCCGAGGGTGACCTTGACTGCATCGGCGACGGCGTCGACGCCTGCCTGCAGCGCCCCCCGCGCGTCCTCTCTGTACTTCAGCTCCTTGTGAGCCATGTGTGTCAGTCCTCCTTGGTTCTTAAGTCCGTTGGCGGCGGGTTAGCCGAGCTTGGCGAGCACGTCCGACTCGCGCAGCACGAGCAGGTCGTCGCCGTCGATCGTGATCTCGGTGCCGCCGTACTTGGAGTAGAGGACCTCGTCGCCCTCGCTCACGTCGATCGGTTGACGGCTGCCGTCTTCCTTGACAGCGCCGTCGCCGACGGCGACGACCTTGCCCTTCTGGGGCTTCTCCTTGGCCGTGTCGGGAAGGACGATGCCGCTGGCGGTCGTCTCCTCCTCCTCGATCGGCTTCACGATCAGCCGGTCCCCGAGGGGCTTCAGCTTCATCCGTATACCTCCATGCTGGGTTCAGTGTGGGGTTAGAAGTTCAAACTGAGCTTGGCACTCCCATAGGGAGAGTGCCAAGGCGTCTGGTCCTGAAAGATAGCGAGGAGCCGGCGCCGGCGAAGATTCAGCCGCTGGCGAGCAGGCGGCAGCCCAGCAGGCGGGAGATTCCCTCGCCGCCGCGAGCCATCACCCAGTCGTGGTTCCACTCGAAGACGGGCCGCGCCAGGGGCGCCAGGAGGTTCATCCAGGGCCGGGTGGTCGCGACGTTCCACTCATAGAGGACCGCAGTGGCCCCGTCCTGCTCGTAGAGGCGCCAGCGACCGGTCCCGTTCAGCTCGCCAACCGCGTTCCCCTCCATCAGATGGGGACGCTCGATCCGAGTCGTCGTCACCTCGAACTCGACCCGGTAGGGCAGCAGGCTCTTCCAGACCATGCGGGAGACGGTGCCGACGCCGTCGTCCTCGCCGGCGCGAAGTTCGGTTGCCTCCTCGACCCCGCGCCACCATTGCGGCCAGGCCGCCTGGTCATGGATCGCCTCGAAGACCCGCTCGCGCGGCGCGTCGAGGAGCCAGGTCGTGAGGAAGGAGTAGTCGGCCACCGAGACTAGATACGCGCCCGGGGCCTCACAGGCTCAGTTGTGGTGCGGGGTCTCGCCGTTGCCGAAGTGGGCGCCGGGGGGCTCGACGATCTGCGAGAAGCGAATCACGGTGACCGATTCGTCGGGCGCGACGGGCTTGCCGTAGATCTGTTCGAGGAAGTTGACCTCCTCCTCGAGCCGGCGGAACTCCGGGTTGTCGTGCTCGATGTCGCGCGGAGAGAGATCGGAGACCCGCTTTACCTCGACGTCGTCGATCACCGCGGTGAAGATCTTCTCGCGCGGGCTATGGCGGAATCCGACCGTGATCCAGACGACCTGGCCACGCTCGTACTTGTTGCTCTTGTCACCAAGTCGGATCGTCGCCGTCTTGCGACCGCGCTTGAGCTGGTCGACGAAGACCGGCGAGTAGAAGTTGAGAACGTAGATACCGCCTCGCATCGGGCAGCGAGCGTATCTGACCGGGCCGAGCGCGGTATCGCGCTCGCGTGATTCTCAATTCCGGCTCGGGTAGATGAAGGTGGACGGACGAACTACCAAGTTTTGAACGTTCGTCGACCAGAAGTGTAGGCCGGCCCACAACGGGTCGATGGGGGGAGCATGAGCCAAGCCAAAGCCAGCAACCGATCCCTTGTCCTGTCCGTCTCCATCGCATGCGCGGCAGTGCTGCTGTCTGCCTTCAGCGCCAGTGCCAGCGCGGCCCAGTGCCACGGCAAGCACGCGACCATCGTCGGGACTCCCGGCAACGACGTGATCCACGGCAAGGGAGCCAGCGACGTGATCTACGGCGGCGGCGGCAACGACAAGATCTACGGCGGGCCGAACGGCAACGACACGATCTGCGGCGGGCCGGGCGACGACAAGATCTACGGCGGCAAGGGCTTCGACAAGCTCTACGGCGAAGGTGGCGACGACCTCCTCGACGGCGAACCCGGAAGCGACCACATCGAGGGCGGAGAAGGCAACGACGACCTGGTCGGCGCCAAGGGCAAGGACAGCCTGCTCGGCGGTGGTGGCGACGACAAGCTGCTCGGTCAGAAAGGCCCGGACGACCTGAAGGGCGAGGCCGGCAACGATTACATCAACGGCGAAAAGGGCAGTGACGACGAGAACGGCGGCGGCGGCAACGACATGCTGTTCGGCGACAAGGGCAACGACGAAATCGAAGGCGGCCCCGGCGAAGATCACATCGAAGGCGGCCCCGGCGACGACCCCAAGCTCGAAGGCGGCGCCGATAACGACTTCGTCTACGGCGGTGCCGGCAGCGACCACGCCGACGGCGGCGAAGGCGAACAGGACATCGTTCGCGGCGACAGCGGCGAAGACACGCTGGACGGCGGGCCGGGAGCCAACGACATCGTCTCCTACGCCAGCGCCACCCGCGGCAGCGTGACCGTCGACCTCTCCTCCGGCCGCTCGAAAGGCGACGGCCACGACACCCTGCAAGGCTTCGAGGACGTCGTCGGCTCGCCCCAGGGCGACGAAATCATCGGCGACGGCGAAGTGAACCGCCTCGATGGCGGCGTGGGCAACGACGACCTCGACGGCATGGGTGGGCCCGACGAAGCGTTCGGGGGTCAAGGCGACGATGAATGCAACGGCTTCGCCACCGAGCACTCATGCGGCCCAGAAGAATCCCCGCCCGGGGATGGGACCTTCGTCATCCTCAACCAGGGCCTCGACGGCAGCAGCCTGATCGTGCAGGGCGACGAACGTCCCAACCACATCGTCGTCTACTTCAACGGCGGCTGGACGGTGACCAACGACACCTCCCTGGCCGCTGGCGAAGGCTGTGCGCTGGACACCTCAGGCACGTCCGTCACCTGTCCCACGAGCACGCCCACCGGGCTCGTCGTGATCACCGGGGGCGGCGGCGACGACTCGGTCGACATCGCCCAGAGCGTCCCGGCGAGCGTCAAAGTCCGCATCAACGGCAACGCCGGCTCGGACACCCTCAGCGGCGGCCCGGGCGACGACGTGCTCGAAGCCGGTGAGAACTACAACAACCCGGACAACGGCAACGACACCCTGATCGGAAACGACGGCAGCGACGTCCTCTACGCGGACCCCGGCGCCGACCAGCTCAGCGGAGGCCACGGCAATGACCTGCTCGTCTCCTCGGTCGCGGTCTGCCAGGGACACACCTACAGCGGTGGCCCGGGAGAGGACACCGTCTCCTACGGCCGCTCCAACGCCAGCATGCGGGTCGAACTGGGTGGCACCGGCGCTCCTCCCGGCTGCGGCAACCCCGACCACGTCCTCCCCGACAACGAGGACCTCGAGGGCTCGGACGGGCCCGACGTGCTGATCGGCGACAACGGGCCGAACAGCCTCTTCGGCCACACCGGCGCCGATACGTTCATCGGCAGGGGCGGGAACGACTCGATCGAAGCGATCGACGGCCAGCACGACAAATCGATCGATTGCGGGCCCGGCAACGACGACGCCAGCAAGGACGGATCGGACCCCAAACCGATCAGCTGCTGAGAGCCGCGCCCCGCACCGGAGCGGGGCGGCTCAGAAGATGTAGTTGCGCAGCTTCTCGGGTGCGAGCACGGTGACGCGCCCCCTTCCCGGCTGGACGATGCCGGCTCGCTCCAGGTCGGCGAGAAAGCGGCTGACGCTCTCACGCGAGGTGCCGGCGAGCTGGGCCAGATCGGCCTGGTTCATGCGGATCGTCACCTCTCCGCCATCGCCCTCGCGAGGCGACTCCTCGGCGACGAGCTGCAGGAGCACCCCCGCGACGCGGCTGGGAACGGTCTGAAAGGACTGGCGCGAGATGCGCTCGTTGGCGGTACGCAGGCGCCGGACCAGAGCCGCGATCAGCTTTACCGTGATCTCGGGATGGCGGGCGAGCAGGGCGCGCACCTCGCCGGCGGGCAGAGCGAGCAGCTCGCCGTCGCTGAGCGCTTCGACGCTGGCCGAGCGCACCTCGCCGTCCAGCATCGCCAGCTCGCCGAAGATGTCGCCGCTGCCGAGCGTCGCCAGCGTGATCGCCCGCCCGTCGGAATGCTCGCGGGTAACCCGAAAGCTGCCGTCACGCACGATGTAACAGGCATCCGAGTGGTCGCCCTCGTGGAAAACCCGCGTACCCGCGGGGAAGGAACGGGCGACGGCTACGCGCGAAAAGCGCTCCAGCTCACCCTCCTCCAGATCAGAGAAGAGCGGCACGCTGCGCAGCAGCTCGACCGGCCCCTGCCCCGCCTGGACTTCCTCCATGTGAACGATTATCCCGCTTGAGGAGTCTGGGCGAGGACTCAGTGCGCGGCGAGGGTGAGCTTGCGGGGGCCGCGGCTGAAGCCGGCGTCGAGCAGGGCCTCCTCCTGGCCGGAGCCGATCACCGGGTCACCGTCGAGTTTCTCGATCGCGAGTTTGGGCAGGCGGCCGGCCGCGACCTCGGCGGCGAGGGCAGCGACAGCGGCAGCGAGCTCCTCGTCAGTCAGCTCGATCAGGCGGACGATGCCGCGACCGCCGCGCTCGACGTAGATCACCGGCGCGCCGTCGCGCGTCAGCACGTGGGCGCCGGGGGTGCGGGCAGGCCGCCGGCCGCTCGGCGATTTCGGCCAGGGCAGCGAGGCGCCGTAGGGATTGGCGGGGTCGGTGGCGGCGAGGAGGGCGAAGGAGCCGTCCTCGAGCGGCAGCGAGCGCAGCCGCTCGACCGCGCCGGGCAGGGCGAACTGGGCACCACCGAGGCCCTCGACGAAGTAGCCGCGACGGGCAGTGCCGAGCAGCTCCAGGTTGCCGAGCTCGGCGTAGAGGCTGGAGAAGCCACTGGGGATGCCCTCGGCGAGCACGGTCTCGCGGGTGACGATGCCGTAGCGCTCGAGCATCAGCTCGGCCTGAGCGCGCAGGCGCGGGCCCGCCGCCGGGGCGTTGGCGAAGAGCGGCGCCGTCAGCGACCAACGGCCCTGCACGGCGGCACCGGCACCGCGGCGACGGGCGAAGCGGCGGCCGCGCTGCTCGGTGGGGGCGGCGGCGCGCAGGCGCGGCTGGCGCAGGGGCGCGAAGGCGTCGTTGGTCACCGCACCGGCCCAGGCCAGGTCCCAGAGCGCGTTGTGCAGCTCCTCCGGTGGCTGCTCGATGTCGGCGAGCAGGTCGAGCCAGAAGGCCGGGCCGGCGGCGAGGCGCTCGCGGATCGCCTGGTGAACATCCTCGCTCGGCACCTCGAGCTTGACGTTGGCGGGCGGCGGCCCGGCGAGCCGCACGTCGTCGCGGAAGTAGAGCGCGACGCGGCCGTCGTTGCGGCCGCGGGCGCCGGCACCGATCCAGACGACTTCGCCGCTGGTGCAGAGTTCGTCGAGCCAGGTCTTGGAGTAGGCGCCGAGACGTCGGGGCAGGACGTCCTCCTCCCAGACTTTCGGCGTGAGGGCGACGCCCTGCAGCGGCACCAGCGCCTCGCGCAGGCGGTCGGGGCCCGCCCCGGCGGGACGGTGGGCATCGACGTTCTGCCAGCTCGGCAGGAAGCGGGCGAAGCGGTCGCGCCCGGCCGGCTCGACTTCGCGCCGCAGGTGGGCGAGGCTGGCGCGGCGCACCCGGCGCAGCACGTCGGCGTCGCACCACTCGCGCTCGCTGCCGCCGGGCAAGAGCTCGCCCCGAACCAGGGCGCCGGAGCGCTCCAGCTCGCGCAGGGCGGGCGAGAGATCGATCCCGTAGCGAGCGGTGAGCTGGGCGGTCGGGAAGGGACCGTGGGTGCGGGCGTAGCGGCGCACGAGCGCGACGAGAGGGTCGGCTTTCTCCTCCAGGAAGCTCTCGGGCAGTCCCGGTGGCGGCGGGACGCCCAGCGCGTCGCGGAAGACGGAGGCGTCCTCGCCGGCGATGTAGCGCTCCTCGCCGTTGATCCGAACCAGGGCGATGCGGCGCTCGCTGACCAGCTTCTCCAGCATCGAGGCGGCCGAGTAGCCCTCGGTGACGCGCTCCTCGCACTCCTCGGCGGTCAGGTCGCCGAGGTTGCGCAGCACCTGCTGCAGGGCGTCGCGGTCACCGGCCTGACCGGCCTCGGTGCGGTGCTGGAGCTGCGCCTCGACCTCCTCCAGCGCCTCGGGGTCGATCAGCTCGCGCAGCTCCTCCTGGCCAAGTAGCTCGCGCAGCAGGTCGCGGTCGAGCGCCAGCGCGGCGGCGCGCCGCTCGGCGTTGGGGGTGTCCCCCTCGTACATGTAGGTGGCGACGTAGTCGAAGAGCAGCGAGGAGGCGAAGGGCGAGGCGGTCGGCGTCTCG
>DASZQM010000109.1:0-2572 GCA_035549645.1 Solirubrobacterales bacterium
CGGCCTGCTCGGCGGCAAACACTGAGCCGCCCTACAGCGCGGCCCACCTCTTAACCGTCACAATGCCCGCCTATGGCGGAGCGCGGACAGGCCGGTGCGGTGGCGGACCCAATTGAGGGCTCGCCTGTCTACCCGGCCGGCAGCCGTGTCAACGAGCGCGGTCACCTCGAGGTCGCCGGCTGTGACGTAGTGGATCTCGCCGCCGAGTTCGGCACTCCCGCCTACATCTACGCCGAGGACGATCTGCGGGCCCGGGCCAGCGCCTACCGCACAGCGTTCGAGCAGCGCGGCGCCGATTTCGAAGTCCTCTTCGCCAGCAAGTCTTTGCCCTGCACCGCCGCGTATCGCCTCTTCGCCGAGCAGGGGCTGTCGGTCGACGTCGCCTCCGGTGGCGAGCTGCACATGGCCCTGCGCGCCGGGTTCGATCCCGCCCGCATTCACATGCACGGCAACAACAAGAGCGACGAGGAAATCCTCTTCGCCGCCCGCTCCGGCATCGGCCACCTGATCCTCGACTCCTTCGACGAGATCGATCGCTGTGAGCGCCTGCTCGAGCAGCCCCAGGACGTGCTGATCAGGGTGACGCCCGGGATCAAGCCCTCGACCCACGACTACATCACCACCGGCCAGCTCGACTCCAAGTTCGGCTTCGGGCTCGAGGACGGGCTGGCGGCGCGGGCGATCGAGCGGGTTCTCGCCTCCGACGTGCTCAACCTGAACGGCCTGCACGCCCACATCGGCTCGCAGATCTTCGAGCTCGAGCCCTACACGCTGGCGATCCGCGCGCTCGGCGAGCTCGCCGGCGACTGGTGCCGCGTCGTCAACGTCGGCGGCGGGCTGGGGATCGCCTACACCGCCGAGGACGAGCCACCCTCGATCGACGCCTACGTCGACGTCAAGGTGCGCGGCGTGGCCGAGGTCTTCGGCGAGGGCGTGAGGATCCTGATCGAGCCGGGCCGCTCGCTGGTCGGCAACGCCGGCGTCACCGCCTACCGCGTCGGCACCGTCAAGGAGATTCCGGGCGTGCGCACATACGTCGCCGTCGACGGCGGCATGTCCGACAACATGCGGCCGATGCTCTACGGCTCCCGTTACGAAGCGCTGATCGCCGACCGCGCTGCCGACCCGGCCGGGGACCTGGCGACGATCGCCGGCATGCACTGCGAGTCGGGCGACATCATCGTCCGCGACGCGAAGCTCGCCGAACCCGCCGTCGGCGACGTCCTCGTCACCCCGGCCACGGGCGCCTACGGCTATGCGATGGCGAGCAACTACAACGGCGTGCC
Source organism: Solirubrobacterales bacterium (assembly GCA_035549645.1). Classification (GTDB taxonomy): domain Bacteria; phylum Actinomycetota; class Thermoleophilia; order Solirubrobacterales; family 70-9; genus VRUE01. The sequence continues at coordinate 1,287 of DASZQM010000109.1, forward strand.
CCGCCCACCCGTGCTCTTCTGCCGCGACGGAGAGGCGCGCGTGGTCGTGCGCCGCGAGACCTATGAGGACCTGACCTCCCGCGATGTCTGATCCCATTCGCATCGGGCTGCTGGGACGCGGCACGGTCGGTGGCGCCTTCGCCGAGCTGCTCGAGGCCCGCGCCGAGGCGGTCGAGGCGGCGACCGGCCGGCGTCCCGAGATCTGCGGGACGCTCACCCGCGGCGGCGGCGACTTCGCCGAGATCCTCGCCGGCGCCGACCTGATCGTCGAGCTGATCGGCGGCACCGAGCCGGCGCGCGACTACGTGCTCGCGGCGCTGCGCGCCGGCAAGCCGGTCGTCACCGCCAACAAGCAGCTGCTCGCCCAGCACGGCGAGGAGCTCTTCGCCGTCGCCCGCGAGGCCGGCGTGCAGCTGCGCTTCGAGGCCGCGGTGGCGGGTGTGATCCCGATCGTGCGGGTGATCCAGGAGAGCTTCGGCGTGACCGAGGTCGCCAAGGTCTTCGGCATCGTCAACGGCACCACCAACTTCATCCTCACCGAGATGGCGACGAGCGGCGCCCCGTACGAGGAGGTGCTTGCGCGGGCTCAGGAGCTCGGCTACGCGGAGGCCGATCCCACCGCCGACGTCAGCGGGGCCGACGCGGCGGCGAAGATGGCGATCCTCGCCCGCCTCGCCTTCCACACTCCCGTCACCCTCGACGAGGTCTCCTACGAGGGGATCGAGCAGGTGCAGCTCGACGATCTCGAGTACGCCAAGGAGCTCGGCCTCTCGCTGAAGCTGCTCGGCGTCGCCGAGCGGATCGACGGCGGCATCAGCGTCCGCGTCTTCCCCTGCTTCCTCTACGGCGGTCACCCGCTGGCGCCGGTTGCGGGACCGTTCAACGCGGTCATGGTCGAGGCGCCGGAGATCACCGAGGTGACGATGTCGGGGCCCGGAGCCGGGGGCGTGCAGACTGCCTCGGCCGTGCTCGGCGACGTCGTCTCGATCCTCAGCGGCGACGCCCCCGTGCACGAGGCCCGTGAGCGGCTGCCGATCGTCTCCGACGTCACCTCCTCCTTTTACCTGCACCTCGCCGTCGCCGACCGCCCCGGCGTGCTGGCCAAAGTCGCGCAGGTGCTCGGCGACGAAGACGTCTCGGTGAAGAGCGTCGTCCAGCGCGGCAGCGGCGACGACGCGCGGCTGGTGATGGTGATCCACAAGTGCCTGGAGTCGCGCTTCGCGGCGGCGCTGAAGGCGATCGAGGCGCTTGACGTGCTGCGCACGCCGGCGCGGGCGATCCGGGTG
>DASZQM010000110.1:0-3407 GCA_035549645.1 Solirubrobacterales bacterium
GTAGCTCAGCGCCGCCGCCGCTGAGATCACCCAGTCCTCGAAGCCCCAGACGATCATCGTCGGGATCTGGATCTCTTCGAGCCGGTCGCGGGCGTCGTATTCGATGATCGCGCTGAGGGCGTCGGCGAAGCCGGGGCAGGGAACGCCCGAGTTGACCTGCTCCCAGAGCAGCTCCTTGCGCAGCCGGCTCGGGTAGCGGACGACGAAGCGGAAGTTGAGCCAGCGGGCGAGGGGATGGGTGACGGTGAAGCGTCCGAGCGCGCCGACGTGGGCGCCGAAGCGGTTCCAGGCGCTCGAGGTCGCCTTGCCCCGCTGGTGTGGCAGCCAGGTGTTGATGAACCCGGCCGCGGAGACGAGCACCAGGCGCTTGAAGCGGCCCGGCTCGTTCAGCACAGCCTCGGCGGCGACCAGGCCGCCCATCGAGTTGCCGACCAGCGTCACCTCCTTGCCGAGCCCGAGCTTCTCGCAGAAGTCGTGCACGAGGCGGCCGTAGGCGGGCATGTCGATCGTCCAGGAAGGCATCGGGCTGGCGCCGAAGCCGGGCAGGTCGAGGGCGATCGCGCGGTGGTTGCGGCCGAAGTGGGGCAGGTTTTCGAGCCAGTTCTGCCAGGAGCCGGAGATCCCGTGGACGAAGACGATCGGCTCGCCCTCGCCGATCTCGGCGTAGTTGATCTCAGCGCCCGGCAGTTGCACCCGGTGCAGGTGCCGGCGCCAATCGATCTTCAGCCACTCGGGATCTGGGTTGCCGTAGTCGTCACGCATAGCCCATACGTTCAAGTATGGGTATCTCGCGAATTTGCGGCGGCTGCAAGTGGTCCCAGAGGATTCCGCGCGGGCGCTCGTACTGGCGCTCTACCTCGATCACCGCCCGCGGCGTCGCGATCACGTCGACCGGCAGGTCGTGCGAGGTCATCATCAGGTGGCGGCGTAGGACCTGGGTGGGATGGACCGTGGTCGCCACCGTGGTGTGGCCGTCGATCTTGCCGGCGTCGATCAGCACCCCGTACTCGAGATCGGAATAGCCGCCGCCCTTGCCGACGCGAGCGCCGCTGAGATTGACCGCGACCGAGCCGCAGAGCACGAAGTCGATCTCGGGCAGCTCGTCGAGGGCAACGACGCGGCCGTGCTTGAGCGCACCCTTGATCGTCGCTGCCTCTTTCATCGCTTTTTTCGAGAGCTTCTTCGGGTCCAGCACCCGGAACGGATGAGGGTCGCGCAGGCGCGGCACCGCCATGATCACGGTCTTGCCCTCCTCCAGCGCCATGCGGCGGGCGTAGGTCTGTGGCGAGTCCGGGTTGGCCTTGATCACGCGGGCGCGCCGCCAGAGCCGGTGACCCGCGAGCTTCTCCGCCGCCATTTTCGCGCCGGCGAAGTTGGGGATACGTCCCTCGGCACCGGGAAAGCGCGAAACGCCCTCCCGATCCATCGCTTTCCACACTTCCTTGCGGACCGTGTCCTTGCTTGCCTTGGGCGGCATCGTTGAAACATATCCGCCGCCACCCTCGAAATTCGGCCAGCCCGTCGGCGCACGGTCGTAGGATTTAGGAGTAATGGGTCGCAAGGCGCAGATCGCCCTCGGCGCTGTCGCGGTGCTTTTGCTCGTCCTAGTGGGCGTCGGCTACGCCTACGACAACTCGCAGAAGGACCAGATCGCCGACGGCGTGACGATCGGTGGGGTCGACGTCGGCGGCATGGACGAAGCCGAAGCGAAGCAGGCCGTCCAGCGCCAGCTGATCGGCCCCCTGCGCCATTCGCTGCGGGTCGGCTACGACGGCGAGCACTGGCAGCTCCCGGTCAAGAGGCTCAAGGTGCACGCCAACATCGATGCCGCTGTGGAAAAGGCCCTCGACGAAAGCCGCGAAGGCGGTTTCCCGGGGCGCCTCGTCCGCTACGTCACCGGCGGCAGCCTCGACAAGCAGTTCTCCGCCGACGTCTCCTACTCAAAGCCCGCGATCAACCGCTTCGTCCGCCACGTTGCCAACGAAGTCGACCGGGAAGCGCAGGACGCCAGCGTCGAACCCAGCCCCGACTCGCTCGAAGTGGTGGCTGCCAAGAACGGGCGCAAGCTTCGCGACAACCTGCTCACCCACCAGCTCGAGGCCGCGGTGCTCAACGCGAGCGCCGACCACACGATCGCAGCCCGCACCCACTACACGACGCCGGAAGTGACGACGAAGGAAGTCGCCTCCGCCTACCCGTCCTACCTGACCCTCGACCGCAGCACCTTCACCCTGCGGCTCTGGAAGCACCTGAAGCTGGCGAAGACGTACACGGTGGCGGTCGGCCAGGAAGGGCTGGAAACCCCCGCCGGGCTCTACCACATCCAGGAAAAGCAGGAAAACCCTTCCTGGCACGTTCCCGACTCCGCCTGGGCCGGCGACCTCGCCGGTCAGGTGATCCCACCGGGCCCTGACGATCCGATCAAGGCGCGCTGGATGGCGATCTTCGAAGGCGCCGGCATCCACGGCACCGAAGAGACCGAATCGCTCGGCTCCGCCGCCTCGCATGGCTGCGTGCGGATGTCGATCCCCGACGTGATCGAACTGTATCCCCAGGTCGAAGTCGGGACGCCGATCTACATCGGCTGAAGGCTGAGGCGGTTCCGCGGCGAACCTCTCCCCATGGTTTGGGATGAGGCGCTCGTCGCCTATGACCGCGATCTGCGCGCGCGGGGGATGGCCGAGCGGACGCGGCGCGCTTACGCCGTCGATCTCGGGCAGTTCGTCGAGTGGGTCGGGGACCGGGCTCCCGGTGAGATTCGGCATCGCGACGTGCGGCGCTACGCCGCCTCGCTCTCCTCGGACGGCATGGCGCCGGCGACGGTGGCGCGCAAGCTGGCCTCGATTCGCGGCCTCTTCGACTTCCTCGTCCGCACCGAGCGGGTGGGGCAGAACCCGGCTGACCTGGTCAGCAGTCCCAAGCGCGAGGAGAAGCTGCCACGGACGCTCTCGGCCGAGCAGGTGCGCGGGCTGCTCGAGCGCATTCCCGCGCACACGCCGCTGGAGCTGCGCGACCGGGCGATGCTCGAGCTCGCCTACTCATGCGGCCTGCGCTGCGAGGAGATCGTCAACCTCGACCTCGACTCGCTCGACTTCGAGACCGAGCAGCTGCGGGTGCTGGGCAAGGGCTCGAAGGAGCGGCTGCTGCCCGTCGGCGAGCCCGCCCAGCTCGCCCTGCGGCGCTACTCGGAGCGCGGTCGCCACGCGCTCTCCCGCGACCCGCGCGAGAAGGCGCTCTTCCTCTCCAAGAGCGGCCGCCGTCTCTCCAACTCCGACGTCACCCGGCGGCTCGGGCTCTGGGTGCGCGAGGCGGCGCTGGCCGGCGGTGTCTCCCCACACGCCCTGCGCCACAGCTTCGCCACTCACCTGCTGGAGGGCGGGGCCGACCTGCGGACCATCCAGGAGCTG
>DASZQM010000111.1:0-7480 GCA_035549645.1 Solirubrobacterales bacterium
GATCTGTGCCGGGATGCGGCTCGACACCGAGACGCTCTGCGCGGCGCTGCTCCACGACACGGTCGAGGACACCAGCGCGACCCTGGACGAGGTCCGCGAGGAATTCGGCGACGAGGTCGCCCAGCTGGTCGACGGCGTCACCAAGTTGACCGGGATGACCTTCGAGAGCCGCGACGAGCGGCAGGCCGAGAACTACCGCAAGATGATGGTGGCGATGGCCACCGACGTCAGGGTGATCCTGATCAAGCTGGCCGACCGCCTGCACAACATGCGCACGCTGGGTGCGCTGCCCAAGCAAAAGCAAATGGCGAAGTCGCGCGAGACGCTGGAGATCTACGCGCCGCTCGCCCATCGCCTCGGGATCCACGCGATCAAGTGGGAGCTGGAGGACCTCGCCTTCGCCACCCTGCACCCGCGCAAGTACGCCGAAATCAAGAAGCTGGTCGCGCAGCAGCGCAACGAGCGCGAGACCTACGTCGCCGAGGCCGGCAAGTTCCTCGCCGGCGAGCTGCAGACGGTCGGCATCGAGGCCGAGATCTCAGGCCGTGCGAAGCACTTCTACTCGATCTACACGAAGATGACCAAGAAGGGCCGCGAGTTCAACGAGATCTTCGACCTCACCGCGATGCGGGTGATCGTCGGCTCGGTCAAGGACTGCTACGGCGCGATCGGCATCATCCACTCGCTCTGGAAGCCGCTGCCCGGTCGCTTCAAGGACTTCGTCGCGATGCCGAAGGCGAACATGTACCAGGCGCTGCACACGACGGTGATCGGCCCCGAAGGCAAGCCGCTGGAGATCCAGATCCGCACCGAGGAGATGCACAGCCTCGCCGAGTACGGGATCGCCGCCCACGTCGCCTACAAGGAGGGCGGTGCCCGCGATCCGCAGAAGGAGAAGATGACCTGGCTGCGGCAGCTGGTCGAGGCCGAGGGGGAGCAGGACCCGGCCGAGTTCCTCGAGTCGCTCAAGGTCGACCTCTTCGAGGACGAAGTCTTCGTCTTCACCCCGAAGGGCGAAGTGAAGAACCTCTCCGCCGGCTCGACCCCGCTCGACTTCGCCTACGCCGTCCACACCGACGTCGGCCACGCTTGCGTCGGCGCCAAGGTCAACGGCTCGATCGTGCCGCTGCACTACCAGCTGCGCTCCGGCGACATCGTCGAGGTGCTGACCGCGAAGCAGAAGCGCGGCCCTTCTCGCGACTGGCTGAAGCTGGTGCGGACCAGCCGCGCGCGCAACAAGATCCGCGCCTTCTTCAAGGAGGAGAGCCGCGACGATGCCGAGCGCAAGGGCCGCGAAGGGCTCGAGGAAGCGCTGCGCACGCGCGGCCTGCCGATGCAGAAAGTCGCCTCCTCGCCGCTGCTCGTCGACGTGATCCGCGAGATGGGCTTCCGCAAGGCGACCGAGTTCTACATCGCCCTCGGCCAGGGCAAAGTCTCGACCAAGGCGGTCGCCAACAAGCTGATGCAGCGGCTGAAGGCGGGGGAGGCGGTCGAGGACACCGATCCGCTCGGCATCGCCGGCGGGCACCGCGAGGACAAGGCCCGCCGCACCAAGGACGCCTCCAACTACGGGATCAGCGTCAAGGGAGCTGAGAACGTCGCGGTGCGGCTCGCCAAGTGCTGCCGGCCTGTGCCGGGCGACGATATAGCTGGTTATGTATCCCTGGGCCGGGGAATCACGATTCACCGCAGTGACTGCAAGAACATGAAGGCGCTGAAGCGGGCGCCGGAAAGGTTCGTCGACGTGAGCTGGGACGGTGAGAACGAGTCCTCCTACAGGGTCGAGCTTCAGATCGACGCCTATGACCGCACCCGCCTGCTCGAGGACCTCTCGCGCACCTTCTCCGAGGCGGGGATCAACATCATCGCCGCCAGTTGCACCACCAATCACCCGATGGTGAAAAACACGTTCGTGATCGAGGTTGGGGACACCGAGCAGCTCAAGCAGTGCATCGCCCGCCTGCGCAACGTCGAGTCGGTCTTCGACGCCTACCGGATTACGCCGACGCCCTAGCCGGAACAGTAGGATGCCGACCGGGTGGGGCCGCTGACTGGAGGGTTGCAGAGGTGACGAAGGCGAGGGTGAAGCTGGGTGCGTTCGCGACCGAAGTACTCGCTCGCAAGGCTGGCAGCGGGGGCCCACCCGGCTCCGGCGACTTCGAGCGCGTCATCCGCTTCTACCTCGGCGAGCGGCGGGCGCGGCCATTCGGCTGGGCCTACCCAGACTTCCTGCGCGAGCGCCGGGTCAGCCAGGACGTCGAGCTGGAGCTGGCCGTCGAGGACTTACTGTGGGTGTCGTTCGAGGCCGAGGCCCGCGAGCAGGGCGTCACGGTCGATCGGCTGCTCGAGCACGCGACCCTCTACTTCGCGGCGGAGGTCGACGCCGGCCGTGCCACCGAGCGCATCCTCGAGGAGATCGAGAAGGAAGAGGGCAGCGGGGAGCCCTAGACGCTCGGGGCGACGACCGGCGAGGCACCCAGCTCGCTGAGCTTCTCCTGCAGCGTGCGGCGGCCACGATGGTGCAGGCCGTGCACCGAGCTCTCGGACTTTTTCAGCGTGGCGGCGATCTCCACCGGTGAGAGCCCGGCGATGTGGCGCAGGATCAACACCTCGCGCTGGTCCTCGGGCAGCTGCTCGAGGGCGACGCGGAGGTCACGACCGCGATCGATGCCGACCTGGGCCTGGCCGGTATCGGCAAGGCGCACTTCCTCGGTCGGAATCGAGCGACGCGCACGCAGGTGGTCGAGCGCGGCGTTGCGGGCGACCCGCATGATCCAGGCCGCGAAGGGAACCTCGCGCGCCTCGTACTTGTTGATCGCCTTCATCAGCTTGGCGAAGATGTTCTGGGTGATGTCTTCGGCCTCGTGGTGGTCCTTGACGAGGCTGTTGACGAAACGCTGTACATCCGGGGCATAACGGACGTAGAGGAAGTGCAGACCCTCCGTGTCCCCTGCCTGGGCCCGCTCGATCGCCGTCTGGACGAGACGGGTGTTGCCGGTGCCCGAGGCTGCCTCGGTGAAGCGCGTGAGGTTATTGGGGCGCAACTCCGTATCTGGACTGGTCACAGCGTCCTCCCGACGCGTTATTGGGAAAAGTCCCAAATTCCGGTGTCTTGAATCAATTTCTTTTCGCAACTACCGAAAACTTCTGACTCGCCTTCGGTGCTGCGCGGCGCAAAGAAATAGTGGCCAGTCATTTGAAAGTCAATGCCCAATATTCGTCTAAATCTCGTTCTTGACCTCAAGTACCCGGAATTGCATAGGTATTGGGGTCTGAAGTTAGGAGGATTCGTGACTTTCACGTGAAAATCTTGGGCAACCCCCGGTAGTTGTTATGTCGGTGCCCACGATGAAAGTCGCTCTCGGAACATTTGCTTGCAGCGGAATCGAGGCCTGCCTCGACACCGATATCCCCTCGGGGGTACAGGCCGCGGTGAGCGATTTCACCCAGCGCATCGATGCCGGCAAAGCACCGGTGGGCATTCCCAAGGTCGCTCAGAGCGCCTCAGGGGACGACCAGGGGCGTGCCGTCGACCTCTCGCTGGACGAGCGCACCTGGCTGCTGCTGAAGCGCGAGGCCGCGCGCCAGGGCGCCACGCTGAGCCAGCTGGTCACACACACGGTGCTGGTCTACCTGGCCGAGCTGGATCGCTTCGCGCCGCCAGGCGCCGCTGAGACCGCCTGAGCGGTCTCGTACCGGTGCTCTGTACGCGCGACCTAGGCGCGAACGGGACTGCCGCTGCGCCGTCCGCTGCGGGCGTTCTCGAGGACCCGGTCCACGGGGGAGACGGGCACCGGTTCGCCCTGCGCGTGCAGCGACTGCTCGAGCGCTTCCAGGCCGAGCACGATCTCGACTCCCAGCTTGCCGTTGGAGACCGGGGTCGTGCCCTCGCGGATCGCCGAGGCGAAGTCGCTCAGCTCCTGGCCGAGCGGCTCCAGGGCCTGCAGGCGGGGGGCGATCATGTCGCCGGTCCGGTAGGTGAGCCTGTACTCGCCGAAGTTGGCGGGCGGGGCGTCGAAATCGAGGCCACGGTCATAGATGCGGACCGAGTCGTCGGCGGCGGTGTCCTCGTACTGGACCATCCGCTTGCTGCCGACGACGACCATCTGGCGCAGCTTGCGCGGCGCCAGCCAGGAGAGCTGGACGTTGGCCTGGGCGCCGCCCTCGAAGCGCAGGGTGAGGAAGGCGGTCTCGTGGATGCTCTCGCGGAAGACGCTGCGGCCGTTGGCCGAGACCTCGACCAGGGGCTTGCCCAGCCAGTGCAGCAGGATCGAGAGATCGTGCGGGGCGAGGTCGAGGACGACGCCATCGGGCTGGTAGAGGCCGAGGTTCATGCGTGAGGAGGTGACGAAGTAGATCTCGCCCAGCTCGTCTTCCTGGATCAGGTCACGGACCTTGTTGACGGCGGGGCTGTAGAGGAAGGTGTGACCCGGCATCAGCACCAGCTCGCGTTCCTCGGCGATCGCGACCAGCTCGGCGGCCTCCTCGGAGGTGCGTGCCAGGGGCTTCTCGACCAGGACGTGCTTGCCGGCCTCGAGGGCGCGGCGGACCAGCTGGAAGTGGGTGTGCGGCGGGGTGGCGATCGCCACCGCTTCGACCCGCGGGTCGGCCAGGGCGGTGTCGAGATCGCGCTCGATCCAGACGCCGGGGTGGCGGCGGCGGAAGTCTTCGATTCGGCTCTCCTGCAGCTCGCAGAGCCCCATCAGGCGGAACTCGGGCCGCTCGACCACGTTGCGGACGAGGTTCGGTCCCCAGTAGCCGTAGCCAACCACCATCGTGCCGATCGCTCCTGCCGGATTCATGCTGCCCCCCTTCTCGCCAGCACGGTGAACGGGGTGCGGGCCAGGATTGATAGATCAAGGAATAGAGAACGCCGTTCGGCGTATTCGATGTCGAGCCGGACCATTTCCTCGTAGGTGCGCTCGTTGCGGCCGCTCACCTGCCAGAGCCCGGTCAGGCCGGGCTTGACGGCGAAGCGGTCCAGGTACCAGCTCGGGTACTCGGCCACCTCGTAGGGAATCGCCGGACGCGGTCCGACCAGCGACATGTCGCCGGCGATCACGTTGAAGAGCTGCGGCAGCTCGTCCAGGCTCCAGCGCCTGATCCAGCGCCCGACCGGGGTGATCCGGTCGTCGACCGCGAGCTTGTAGAGGTTTTCCTCGCCGACGCCGTCCGCTTTGCCCTTGATCAGGGCGGTGACGTAATCGCGATGACCGCGGGGGTCGGCGTCGGAGCGCATGCTGCGGAACTTGAAGACGGTGAACTCGCGCTTGCCGAGGCCGACGCGGCGCTGGCGGAAGAGGGCCTTGCCGGGGCTGTCGAGGCGAATCGCGATCGTGAGCGCGATCAGCAGCGGCGAGAGCAGGACGATGACCACGCCCGCGCCAAAGAGGTCGAGGAAGCGCCGCGCGAGCGCCTGCCAGAGCGGTTCGCCCTCGGTGCGGTCGACCGGTTGCTTGCGGGTGAGTCCGTGTGCCTCCATATCGCTAATTGACCAACGGCGGAAACCGGTTGGCACTTGCGCGAAAAAACTGGGCGGCTCGCCCGTTGAGTGTGCATGGCCCCGAGAATCGTCTCCATCATCGGCTCCCGCCCCGAGATCGTCCAGGCGGCGCCGCTGTCGCTGGCCTTCAGCGGCTGCGTCGAGGAGATCCTCGTGCACACGGGCCAGCACTACGACCCGGCGATGTCGGATCTGCAGATCGCCGACCTGCGCCTGCCGTTGCCCGAACACAACCTCGGCGTCGGCTCCCTACCTAACGACGAGGGCGTGACCGTCGCCCAGGAGCGCATCGCTCGCGTGATCGAGTCCGAGCGCCCCGACGCCGTCCTGGTTCGCGGCGACACCAACGCGACGATCGCCGGCGCCCGCGCCGCGGTCGAGGCCGGCGTGCCGCTGCTCCACGTCGAGGCGGGGCTGCGCAGCTACCGCGACGACATGCCCGAGGAGGCGAACCGGATCGAGACCGATCGCCTCTCAGACCTTCTCTTTGCCCCCTGCGAGCACGCCCGCCAGACGCTGATCAGCGAGGGCGTGCCGGGAACGGTCGTCGTCACCGGCGACCCCCTCGCCGACGTCCTGCTCGCCACCCGCGATCGGCTCGCCGAGAGCGGCGAGGAGGGCGAGTACGTGCTCGCCACGGCGCATCGCAACTACAACACCGACTCACCCGAGCGTCTCGGCGCCGTGCTCTCCTGCCTCGAGGCGAGCGAGCGCCGCGTGATCTTCCCGCTGCACCCGCGCACTCGCAAGAGCATCGAGACCTGGGGCCTCGTGACCCCGGACAACGTCGAGCTGCGCAATCCCGCCACCTACACCGAGATGCTGGCCCTCGAGCGCGACGCCGTCGCGATCGCCACCGACTCCGGCGGCGTCCAGCGCGAGGCCTACCTTTGGGGCGTCCCCTGCGTGACGATGCGCGAGGAGACCGAGTGGGTCGAGACGGTCTCGACCGGCTGGAACACCCTGGTCGGAGTCGACGTCGAGAAGTTCCGCGCCGCCCTTGCCAAGCCGCTGCCGGAGAGCCGGCCGCCGATCTTCGGCGACGGCAACGCCGCCGAGCGGATCGCAAGCCTGATCGTCACTCACCTCGAGCGCACACTGGAGGGCTCCGTTGTCTGAGCAGCTGAGGATCGGCGTCGTCGGCTGCGGCCGCATGGGCTCCTTCCACGTCCGCAACTACGCGCAGATCGACTGCGCGCAGCTGGTCGCCGTCGCCGACCCGAGCGAGGAGGCGCGCCGCCGCGCCGCCGCCGGCACCGGTGCGGTCGAATTCTCCGACTGGCGCCAGCTGATCGAGTTCGGCGCCGACGAACTCGACGCGATCTCGATCGCCTGCTCCTCCGAGCACCACGCTGAGGTGGCGCTCGAGGCGCTCGCCGCCGACCTGCACGTCCTGGTCGAGAAGCCGATCGCAACCACCCTTCCCGACGCGCTGCGGATGCGCGGCGCCGCGATCGAGGCCGACCGCAAGCTGATGGTCGGCCACGTCGAGCGCTTCAACCCCGCCGTGGCGAAGCTGCGCGAGCTGGTCGCCGACGGCCGCCTCGGCAACGTCTATCGCGCTCACACGACGCGGGTCGGCCCGCTGCCGACGCGGATCCAGGACACCGGCGTCGCGATCGACCTCGCCACCCACGACCTCGACGTGATGCAGCACGTGCTCGACCGCCAGATCGGCGAGATCTACGCCGACGGCGGCCGCTTCCTGCACGGCTCCCAGGAGGACCTGCTCACCTGCATGGTCCGCTTCGGACCGAAAGACGCCGGCGACACGCTCGGCCTGCTCGACGTCAACTGGCTGACGCCGGAGAAGAAGCGCGAGATCGCGTTGATCGGCGAGAACGGGTTGTTGCGCGCCAGCTACATCACCCAGGACGTCTGGTTCGTCGAATCGCCGAGCGCGCCGCTGCACTGGGACGAGCTCTCGGTGCTGCGCGGCGACGGCGAGGGCGCGGCGGTGCGCTTCTCGCTGGCCAA